>CAYWCJ010000313.1:0-5771 GCA_964456595.1 uncultured Gemmatimonas sp.
GCTGCGCGAACTGCGCATCACGGCGCGGAAGCCGGATTGGCGTCTGTTCGTGGGCTCGTTCTGGTTCGATCGTGATGGCGGTCAGTTGGTGCGTGCCGCGTACCGGCTGGCCGTGGATATCGAGATCTGGGATCTCGTCGCCGAGGAGACGGCGCGCGAAGCGGTCGAAGGCGTGGAAGTCGCGAAGGTGCGCGATTCGCTGGCGCGTGCGAACCTGCCGCGTGACACGTACGTGAAGGATTCCACGCGTCGTGCGCGCGCCGCGGCCAACTCGAGTGGATCGGACGAGGATGCTCCACCGGCGTGGGTGACGGCCTCCTTCCGGCCCGCAAAGGCGAAGCTCGATGCCATCACGGTCGAATATGGGCTGTACGCCGGTCGCTTCTGGCTGCCGCGGCAGAACAGCGCGACGGCCTCGGCACAGGTGGGATTCATCCGCGTTCCCGTGCAGATCGACGAGAAGTTCACCTACGAGGAAGTGAACGGCGACTTCTCGTTGCCGCCTCTGCCGCCGCCGCGCGCGGCGATGATCGGCAACGTGGTGGTCGGCGATTCGAGCGGTCCGGGGAACGTGACGGTGCAGATGGGTGGCTCAGGAAAGGCCAGGGATACCACGGCGCAACGCGTGTCGCGCGACTCCATCCTCAATGCGCGCACCGGCGGAGCGCGCGCGCGGGAGTGTGCGAAGGACTCCACCTACACGCGTGTCGAGATGCGCTACGAAGGCGCGTTGCGCATCGCGTATGCGATGCCCTGTGATGAGAAAAAGCTGGCGTCGTCGCCGGCGTTGCCACCCGCGTATGCAGCTGATGAGGAGCTGTTCGATCTCAAGAGCCGCGACGAATTGCTGTCGGCGCTCGATCTTTCGCTGCAGTCCGCCTTCGCGCCGATGCCGATCAAGCTGCGCGCTGGCGCCGATCTGCTGCGCTTCAACCGCGTCGAAGGACTGTCGGTGGGTGCGATCGCCACGCAGAGTCTTGGTGCGGGTTACACACTCACCGCGCTCGGCCGCATCGGCCACGCCGATCGACACTTCAACGGGGAGTTCTCGGCGGCGCGCTCCAACGGCCAACGCACCGTTACGGGCACCGTCTTCCATCGACTCGCTGCCGCGAATCCCGAGTGGGCTGGCGCCTTGTCGCTTGGACCGTCGCTGCCGGCGTTGCTCTACGGACGGGACGAGGGCTCCTATTATCGCACGTTTGGCGCCGAGTTGTCGGAGAAGCGCGAGATGCGCCACGGTTCGCTCGAGTATCGTGTGTTCGTCGAGCGGCAGTACACGGCCGGCGATTCCGATGTGGTGAACACCTGGTCGCTGGCGCGCACGTTTGGTGATCGTCGCTTCGCGCGGAACATCGACGCGGAGCAGGCGAGTGTCACCGGCGTGGCCGGTAGTTGGTTGCGCGCCTTCGGTGCCGATCCGCGTGGGTTGCGTCTGACCACGGCAACACGACTCGAAGCGGGCACTGGCACGTTCGGGTATGCGCGTGGCTCACTCGACGGCACGGCCACGCGAACCATCGGGCGTGTCGCGACGGCGTTGACCGGAAGCATCGGCAGTTCGGCGGGCCGCGTACCGTTCCAGCGACTGTGGTATGTGGGCGGACTCCGCACGGTGCGTGGACAGATTCCGAATACGCAGAGTGGCAACGCCTTCTGGCTGACGCGAGCGGAGATCGGAACGAAGGCCGCCTGGTTCCGACCGGTTGGGTTCTTCGACGTCGGATGGGCGGGCAACCGCAACGCGATCGGTCGTACGCAGCCGCAACGCGGCGCCGGCTTCGGCGTTGGAGTGCTCGATGGACTCTTTCGCATCGACATCGCCCGCGGATTGTATCCGAACAAGCGGTGGCGCACCGATCTCTATCTCGAAGCACCGCTGTAGCAGCTGGCCCGTACCGGACGACCATGGCCTCGCCATCTCGATGGCGCGCTGGCCGCGAATGACGCTGCAGGCGCATTGGCCATCTCGAGCGGGCCGAAACCAGCGAAACGCTCAGCACGCTTGCGCGGTGCGATCTTTCGCTGGCACTTCCGGAGGCTGCTGGAGTATCGAACAGGACGGTGTCGTTCCGGCGCCCACACGGGAGCATATGGTCACGGACAGCAGCCGGTACGAACAAGGGAATGCCGACGCGCTGCTCTGGCAGACGGGCTATCGCGTCGTCCTCGCGCTGATTGTCGGTGCCGTTGCGGTGCTCTTCCGCACCGCAGGCGTGCTTTCTCTGTCGTCAGTCGCCGATGCGGCGATGATGCGCGGCGCTGCCGAGTGGATTCTCGGCATCGTGAGTGTGACGTACGTCGTGTTGGTGCTGGCGATCAGGCACCGCGTCCAAACGACGCGCCGTGCCGGTCCGGCCATTGCGACGCTGATGGCGGTCGCGGATCTGGCAGTCGTCTTCTGGCTCGTCTTCCTGCTGGCCGATCCCGAAGACTACGATCGGGCGTTGCTGATCGCGCTCTTCTCACTGCAGCTCACGCACGTCTACTTCGGCCGCACGCCAGCGCTCTTGCTGATCGTCGCCATCGCGTCGAGCTATCTGCTCATCTGCGATATCGCCATCGCGCATGCGGCACCGCTGCACTGGGGGCAGGTGTTCACCACGCTCGCACTCTTCGGCGTTGGTGCGATGGCGGTCGTGCTGGTGCAAAGCAATCTGCAGGCGCGACTGGCGGCGCTGGTGACGATGTTCGAGCACGCCGAAGAGGGTGACTTCTCCGGCACCTACGACGTCGCCGGCGACAAGCGACCCGATGCCATCACTGTCGTCGGACGCGCCTACAATCGGATGCGCACCCAGCTCGCGTCGATTGTGCTCACTGATCCGCTGTCCGGGTGTCTGAATCGTCGCGGTTTCGAGCAGCAGTATCGTCGGGAACTGTCTCGCGCGGCACGTGCGCACACCGACCTCGCGCTCATCGCCATCGATCTCGACTTCTTCAAGAAAGTGAACGACACCTTCGGTCATCTGGTCGGCGATCAGGTCATTGCCGAAACCGGTGAACTGCTGCGCGCGACAGCGCGGGCGGGCGACGTTGTGGCGCGCACGGGGGGCGAGGAGTTTTCGATTCTCGCCCCCGACACGCCTGCCGAGGGCGCGCTGCATCTGGCGTCGCGCGTGGTGGAGGCGTTTCGTCGCAAGAGCTTCGCGGAGCCGCGCACCAGGAAGATCGCGGTGACGGTGAGTGTTGGCGTCGTTGCCGACGCGGTGCCTGATGAGGGCATGGCGGAAGATCTGCGCGCGCGCGCCGACGAAGCGTTGTACGCCGCGAAACGCAGTGGTCGCAATCGCGTCATCATGTGGTCGCACGGACTCGAGGCGTTGCGACTCGGGCAGTCGGGCGAGAACCCGGCGATCAGCGGAGGGACATCACGCCTTCGCTGATCATCACCGTGGCGCCGCCCACGCGCACGGCGTCGATCACACCGCCGCGCTTTGATGCTTCGATCGAGAGCCGACTCGGGCGACCCATCTCGAGCCCCTGCGCGACTTCCCAGCTGAGCACACCTTCGCGCGGTGTGCGGGCAGCGAGATAGCCGGCCAGACAGGAGTTGGCTGAACCCGTCGCGGGATCTTCGGGCACTGCGGCGCCGGGAAGAAATGCGCGCGACCGGATATCGACGCCCTGCACATGCGGCGGCGCTGTTGGGTCCTGCTGGCCGTTGGTCATGGCAAAGGCAAATGGCCGGGCGCCCCACTGCCCCTGCAGATGCCGCTCCCACGCATCGGTGCGAATGCGCGCGCGGGTAACCGCGTCGACGCTCGCGAGTGGAACCATCAGCCAGGGAATGCCGGTGCTCACGGCCATCGGCATGTGCGTGCCACCCACGAAATCGGCTGGCGAGAGCGACAGCACATCCGCGAGTTGCTCGATCGTTGCGGTCGGCGCGCGTTCTTCCGGGAGTTTGGCGGTCACGAACTGCGCGTGCACGGGCACGCCATTCTCGAGTCGCACTCGGACTGGAACAGGACCCACACCTTCGCCAAGTATGACGGTGATTTCGTCACTGGTGGCTTGGACGTCACCGCTCGCAACGAGTGCGTGCGCGGTGCCGATGGTGGGGTGACCGGCAAATGGCAGTTCGGCTTCTGGCGTGAAGATGCGCACGCGGCGCGTGTGCGACGGATCTTCGGGCGCGAAGACGAACGAGGTTTCGGCGTAGTTGAATTCGCGCGTGATCGACTGGAGTGTTTCCGTGGAGAGCCCCTCAGCGCCGAAGACCACGGCAAGCTGGTTGCCGGAGAATGGGGCGGAGGTGAAGACGTCGCAGGTGAGGAATCTGAGAGAGCGCATTGGCGGGATCCTGAACGGCCCAGTTTGGGGCTGCGAGTGCGAGACAGGAGCTTCGGGTTTCAGCCACCAAGCTTCGAGCTTCGAGTTCGAGCTTCCACTATTGAGTTGCGATGCGGCAACATCTCAAAGCCCAAAACCCAAACCCGAAGCTGGACACTTGGTGGTTCAAAGTCGCGCGATCCTACTCCGCCCCAAGAAACGGATATTGCCACTCGCGAGGGCTGGCAAACGTCTCCTTGATCGTCCGCGCGCTCACCCATCGCATCAGGTTGAGCTTCGAACCCGCCTTGTCGTTCGTGCCCGACGCTCGTGCCCCACCAAACGGCTGCTGCCCCACCACTGCGCCGGTCGGCTTGTCGTTGATATAGAAGTTTCCGGCCGCCTGCCGCAGCGCGCTCGACGCTTCACGCACCGCGCCGCGATCGCGCGCGAACACCGCGCCCGTGAGTGCGTAGGGCGACGTCTGGTCCACCAGCTGCAGCGTCTCGCTCCACTTCGCATCGTCGTAGACGTGCACCGTCAGCACCGGGCCAAAGATTTCTTCGCACAGCAAGCGATGCGACGGGTCTGACGTCTCGATGATCGTTGGCTCGACGAACCAGCCTGTGCTGTCGTCGTACCCACCGCCGGCGATGATCGTCGTGCTCGGGTTCGTTTTCGCGTCGTCGAGGTAGCCCTTGATACGATTGAAGGCCCGCTGATCGATCACGGCAGCGACGAAGTTCCGGAAGTCGCGCACATCACCCTGCTTCATCTCGCCGAGCATCGCCACGCACTGCTCACGCACCGTAGGCCAGAGCGACGCCGGCACGTACGCACGACTGGCCGCGCTGCACTTCTGCCCCTGATATTCGAACGCGCCGCGCACCATGCCCACCGCGAGTGCCTGCGGATCGGCGCTGGCATGCGCGACGATGAAGTCCTTGCCACCCGTCTCACCGACGATGCGCGGATACGAGCGGTACTGGTTCATGTTCCGGCCGATCGTCTCCCACATGCTGTTGAAGACAGCCGTCGAGCCCGTGAAGTGCACACCGGCCAGATCACGATGCGCGAGCGCGACCTTGGAGATCTCAGCTGCGTCGCCCGGCACGAAGTTGATGACACCCGGCGGCAGGCCTGCTTCCTCGAGAATCTGGAAGAGGTACCACGCCGACAGCATCGCCGTCGCTGCCGGCTTCCAAAGCACCGTGTTCCCCATCAGTGCCGGCGCGCCGGGAAGGTTGCCGGCAATCGCCGTGAAATTGAATGGCGTGACGGCGTAGACGAATCCTTCGAGCGGACGGTACTCGAGCTGATTCCAGAACGCATGATCGGCCAGCGGCTGCTCCTGGTACAACTCCTGCGCGAACTGCACGTTGAAGCGCCAGAAGTCGATCAGTTCGCACGCCGAATCGATTTCGGCCTGATGCACCGTCTTGGCCTGGCCCAGCATCGTCGCCGCATTGACCGTGTCGCGCCACGTCGTGGTGAGC
>CAYWCJ010000314.1:0-5770 GCA_964456595.1 uncultured Gemmatimonas sp.
GAAGGACCCCAACGCCAGCTTGTACGAGACGATCAGCTATCGTGACGTGATGCTCGAAGAGTTGCGCGTGATGGACCAGACTGCCATCACGCTGTGCAAGGAGAATCAGTTGCCGCTGGTCGTGCTCAACATCCACAGCCCGGGCGCCATCGAACGCGCAGTTCGCGGCGAGCGCATCGGGACACTCGTCTCCTGAGCACGTCATGAGCATAATCGCACAGATTCTGAAGGACACGAAATCGGGCATGGAGAAGGGGCTCGAGAACTCGAAGCGTGAGTTCTCCGGCATCCGCTCCGGGAAGGCGTCGCCGAGCATGCTCGACACCATCAAGGTGGAAGCGTACGGCTCGCTGGTGCCGCTCAACCAGGTCGCATCGGTTTCCGCTCCGGAGCCGCGCATTCTCCTCGTCACGCCGTTCGATAAAGGACAAGCGAAGGCGATCGAGAAGGCCATCCGTGAGTCCGAGCTCGGACTCGATCCGGCGCATCAGGGTGGCGTGATCCGCGTGCCGCTGCCGTCGATGAACGAGCAGCGTCGCAAGGAGCTCGTGAAGGTGCTCAACAAGCTCGCTGAAGACGGTCGCATCGCGATCCGTCATGCGCGTACCGATGCGCGTGATAAAGTGAAGAAGCTGGACGGCATCTCCGAAGACGATAAGAAGCACGCCGAGAAGGAGCTGCAGAAGCTGCACGACGACGCCATTGGCAAGCTGGATGCCCTGCTGAAGGCGAAGGAAGCTGAAGTGATGGAGGTCTGAGTCCGCTCAGCGGACCAGATCCCTATGTGCCCGCCCCCATCGGCCCCGATGCCTGACTCCGAGTCGGAACTGCTCGTGCGCGTGCGAGTGCACGGCGCCGTGCCGCGACACATCGCAATCATCATGGACGGCAATGGCCGTTGGGCGCGCGAACGACACATGCCGCGCCCCTTCGGGCATCGTTCCGGCATGAAAGCGGTGCGGTCGGTGGTCGAAGGCTGTCTCGAGGCCGGTGTGGAGTGGTTGTCGCTCTTCGCCTTCTCGCAGGAGAACTGGCAGCGTCCCGAGACCGAAGTATCGGCCCTCATGTCGCTGCTCGAGGAGTACATCGCGCGGGAAGCGGCCGAGCTTCGCCAACAGAGTGTCCGCGTGCGCGTGCACGGTGAACTTGAACGACTGAGTGCGCCGGCCGCGGCCGCCGTGCAGCGAATCATGCGCGACACGGAAGGTGGACAGAAGCTCGTGCTCAACCTGTTCATATCGTACGGTGGTCGCGCTGAGCTGGTGCGTGCCGCGCGGTTGCTGGCGGAAGACGTCCAGGCCGGGCTGATGACGCCGGAATCGATCGATGAAGCCGCGTTTCGCGCGCGACTCTTCACCGCGGATTGTCCCGACCCAGACCTCCTCATTCGCACGTCTGGCGAGCAACGCCTGTCAAACTTCCTGCTCTGGCAGGTGGCCTATGCAGAGCTCTACATCTCGAGCGTGCTCTGGCCCGATTTCGGTCGCGCCGCGCTGTACGAAGCCATTCTCGACTTTCAGGGTCGCGATCGCCGCTTCGGTCGTGTTACCGCGTGACCGATCGCACTCGCGTTTCATGATCGCGTGACCGAACTCGTACGACGGGTCGTCGTCGCGCTGATCGGTGCGCCACTCGCTGTCTGGCTGATCTGGCTCGGCGACGCACCACTGGCAACGATGGCCGCCGTCCTGTCCGCCATCGGGGCGTGGGAGTTCTTCCGCATTGCGCGCGAGGCCGGATCGACGCCACTCGCCAATCTTGGTATCGTGCTCTCGGCGCTGATACCGATCGCGGTGCACGCACACTACCTGGGCGTCGTGCAGATCCCGATCATCGCCGTGCCGCTGGTGGTGTTGGCGATCATCGCCGCCACGATCTGGATGCGCGGTGTCGATGGTCGTCCCATCGGCGCCGCGTCGAGTACGGTGCTCGGCGTGTTGTACACCGGTGGCACGCTCAGCTACGTGTACGCGCTCCGCTACTTCAACTACGCGGTGGGCGAAACAGCGGGCGCGTTGGTCGTCATTCTCCCGGTGATTCTCACCTGGGCGAGTGACACCGGTGCGTACTTCACGGGGCGCATCATCGGCGGACGCCGATTGATGTCGTCGGTGAGCCCGGCCAAAACGATTTCCGGTGCGATCGGTGCGCTCGTCACGACGACACTCGTGTGCGCGCTGTTCGTGCACTACGCGCTGCGCCCGTATGCGCAGCTGTCATTCACGCCATGGGGACTCGCACTCTTCGCTGTCGGCATCAGTGTCGCCGCGCAAGTTGGCGATCTCGCGGAGTCGTTGTTCAAGCGTGACGCGCGCGTGAAAGACAGCGGCACGCTCTTTCCGGGGCACGGCGGCGTGCTTGATCGACTGGACTCGCTCTTCTTTGTGCTGCCCGTGGCTTATGCGCTGTACACGTGGTTGCTGATACCGGCGCCGACGTGATGACGCCCGAGCCGATCGAAATCAGCATCAACAGCATGATGGAGTTCGTTCACGGCCCAGACCACGACGCGCCCAGGACGCCCATCGGCATCGCGATTCTGGGCTCAACGGGTTCGATCGGAAAGTGCGCGCTCCGCGTCCTCGAACGACAAGTCCGTCGATTCAAACCCGTCGCGCTCACCGCGCATGCGAACGCCGATGCACTTCGTGCGCAGGTCGAGCGATGGAAGCCGAGCTTCGTCGGGCTCGTGAACGGTGAGATTCCAGTCGGCGCGACGTGGGAACGGGGTGCCGAGTGCCTGGTGCACGCGGCGACCCGCGAGGACGCGGGCATCGTGCTGAATGCGGTTGTTGGTGCGGCCGGGCTGCAGGCGACACTGGCCGCGCTTCGTGCAGGCAAGCGCGTCGCACTGGCCAACAAAGAGACGCTGGTCATGGCCGGCGACATCGTGAAGCGCACCGCAGCGCAGCACGGCGGAACGCTCGTTCCGGTGGACAGTGAGCATTCGGCCATTCTGCAGTGTCTGGCAGGTCGTCAGCCGCACGAAGTCCGCAGGCTTGTACTCACCGCATCAGGCGGTCCCTTTCGGACATGGACCTCGGAGCGGATCGCCCAGGCCACGGTGGCCGATGCGCTCAACCATCCGACCTGGCAGATGGGGAGCAAGATCACCATCGACAGCGCAACGCTCGCCAACAAGGCGCTCGAGGTCATCGAGGCGCATCATCTGTTTGGCGTCCCGTACGATCGCATTCAGGTGGTCGTGCATCCGCAGAGCATCATTCATTCGTTCGTCGAGTTCGTCGATGGAAGTGTGCTGGCGCAAATGGGCGTCCCGTCGATGGAGCTGCCCATTCTGTACGCGCTGACGTGGCCGGAACGCGTACCCGACGGTGGCGTACCATCCTTCGATCCGGTCGCGCTTGGCGGGCTGACGTTCGAGGCGGTACGCTCGTCCGATTTTCCGATGTTGCCCCTGGGAATCCGGGCGGGACGGGACGGCGGCGCGGCACCTGCGGTGTACAATGCCGCCAACGAAGTCGCGGTGGCCCATTTTCTCGCGGGTCGCATCCGATTCGGCGAGATCGCCGTACAGGTGGAGAGTGCGTTGTCCGTCCTCGCGGATATGCGCGGGGACTCGTTGGAAGCGCTGCTGCTCGCCGATGAGGCTGCACGCCGTCACGTGAACACACAGGTGGTACCGTGAGTCTGTTTTCGACCGTTTCACCGTACGTCGCGCCGTTGGTGGTGTTCGGCCTCGTCGTCTTCGTGCACGAGCTGGGCCACTTTGTCGCCGCGAAGCTGACCGGCGTCTATGCACCCGTATTTTCACTCGGTTGGGGACGTCGCCTGTTCGGCTGGCGGAAAGGTGAGACCGACTATCGCGTTTCGATCATTCCGCTTGGTGGCTACGTGCGCATGGCCACCAAAGAAGACGATTCCATGGCCGGTATCGAGGGCGGCGCCGATCGCGGGACGCTGGACGGCGCGACCGAACGACCGGCGGATGTCGCGGAGGCGCTCTGGGATCCGAACGGTCTGGCACCGTTTGGGCCGAAAGCCGTACCTCCCGAGCGGTGGGTGGAGAGCAAATCGGTGCCGGCGCGCGTGTTCATTCTGTCGGCCGGTGTGATGATGAACATCGTGCTGACGCTGGTCGTGTCGAGCGGAATCTTCTACTCGTACGGCAATCCGTATCGGCCGGCGGTGATCGATTCGGTGGTGACGGGTGCGCCCGCCGCGGAAGCCGGGCTGACGGGCGGCGATCGCATCGTGGCCATCAATGGCAAGAGCGTAAAGGCATGGGATGAGGTGCTCGATCTGGTCGCCCCTGTCACATCGGGCTCGTTGACGTTCGAGGTGGAACGGGCCGGCGCGCGTCTGACACGTACAATCACCCCGAGGCTGACGGAGATCGACGATCCCGTCACCGGCGGCAAACGTCAGGTTGGTCGTGTCGGCATTCAGGTGCGCGACACGGTCGCACACGAGGACGTCGGGTTGGTGCAGTCGATGCAATACGGCGGACAGGCGACGTGGCGCATGGCCACCAGCGTGGTGGACGTGCTCACGGGACTCTTCTCCGGAGAGGTGTCGGCGAAGAATCTTGGCGGCCCGATCGCGATCGCGCGCACGTCGGTGCAGGCGGCCCGCAATGGCGCCGAAACACTGTGGTCACTGATCGCTTTCCTCAGCCTCAACATCGCGATTCTGAACCTCGTACCGATTCCCGTGCTGGATGGCGGTCAGATCCTGATGGTGCTGGCCGAAGCGGTGAAGGGGAGTGCCTTCAGTGGGCGTACGAGAGAAGCGTTTGCGCGCGTTGGGGTGTTGGCGGTACTGGCACTGATCGTGCTCGTCACGTTCAACGACATTCGATCCGTGTTCACACGGTAACCTGCTTGGGGAGCGACACGATGCGTCGAGCGATGATTGGTGTTGTTTCCCTCGCGCTCGTGGCATGTCACCGTGGTCCCGCTACCCCGATGCCGCAGGCCGTCGCGCGCATACCGCGCGACGCGGCGCGATTCGAGATCGATGCGGTCGATGACAGCACGGCGCGCTTTCGGCCCAAGGAAGCCTCGTGGGTGCGCACCGGCATGACGGCGTACGCCGTGGATCCGATAAACCGAGATGTGCTCGTCGCGCGACTGCGCGTGACGGAGGAGGATGGGACGACGGCGACCGCACTGGTCACCTCGCAAGTCACGCGCGTGACCACCTCGCACTTCCTGCTCGTCGTGCGGCCCGCGGTGCCCTGGTGGCGCGCGCGATCGTTCTGGGTTGGTGCGATCACCGGCACCGCAGCGGGTGCAGTGACGGCCGTGCTGACGCGCTAACGCGTGCGTTCGGCGCCGGATGCTCCCGCGCAAACCCGGCGTGGCGGCGCGGCCAACGTCCCGCTCAGGAACAGGTCATTCTGGCGCGCAGAAAGACACTGTCGGTCACCGTTCGCGGTGCCGAGACGACGGTGTCGTAGAAGGCAATGCACCGCGGGAGTGTGGCGACGACGGCATACTTGCCCGCCACCAACAGCTGCCCTGACGCGCTGTCCGCCCGCACCTTGAGCGTCGTGCCGCCGTCGAGCGGTGTGAAGATCAGGTGCGCGTCGCGAGGTAGAACATCGACGGTCAGCGACGCACAGCTCCGCACCGCAAGCGAAATCGTAGATCGGCTGCCGGGCTTGAGTCGCACCAGCGTATCGCGCGTGGCCGCCGTGCAACCGGCTGGTGCGTCGGCCAACACCGCTCGGACTTCCACGTCGCGTGCGGCCGCGTGATCCCCGGTCCAGCTGCCGGGCTCCGCAAGGGGGCGCCTGGTGTCGTGC
>CAYWCJ010000315.1:0-5766 GCA_964456595.1 uncultured Gemmatimonas sp.
GGTGCGAAGTGCGAGGCCGACGACGAGAAGAACGTGCCGGAGCCACCAAGCACGTCATCGGCCCGGCCAAAGGGCGTTTCGACGGAATCGAGCGCCACCGATCCGACGACGAGGACGGTGCTGGGCTTGGGTACGGTCACATGCGCTCCGGTGCGGAAAGTCCGAGGATGCGCAGTCCAGCCGAGAGGCCGAGCTGCGTGGCGCGCGCCAGCACAAGCCGCGCGCGGGTGATGGCCTCGGGTTCGCCGAGGACGTGATGCTTGTGATACCAGGTGTGCGCCGCGCGCGCCGTTTCGAAGAGCCAACCCGCAATGCGCTGCGGTTCGAGATTCTCCGCGGCACCTTTCACGGTCGCCGGGAAATCGAGCAACTGCTTGATGAGTTCCTGCTCCGCTGGTTCGGCCAGCACGCTCAGGTCGACGCCATCGGCAGTAACTGTCGTCGCGTCGAGTTCGCCCACGCGGAAGATGCCACACATGCGCGCGTGCGCCATCTGCACGTAGTAGACGGGATTCTCTTCCGACTGGCTGCGCGCGAGGTCGATGTCGAAGACGAGTTGCGAATCGCCTTTGCGCATCAGGTAGAAGTAGCGCACCGCATCGCGCCCCACTTCGTCGATGAGATCGCGCACGGTGACGTATGAACCGGCACGCTTCGAGATCTTCATCTCTGCACCGCCCTTCATGACCGTCACCATCTGGTGCAGCACGTACTCCGGATAGCCCTGAGGGACGCCGACGCCGAGTGCCTGGAGCCCTGCGCGCACGCGGGTGGTGGTGCTGTGATGATCGGCCCCCTGCACGTCGATGGCGCGCCCGTAACCGCGCTCCCACTTCGTGATGTGATAGGCGACATCGGGCACGAAGTACGTGTAGTCGCCGCCCTTCGCCGCGCTCTTTTTCATCACGCGATCCTTGTCGTCACCGAACTCGGTGGTCTTGAGGAACAGCGCCCCCTCTTCTTCGTACGTGTAGCCGGAGCCGCGCAAGGCACTCACCGTGCGATCAACGCGACCGTCCGTGTACAGCGAGCTTTCGAGATAGTACGTGTCGAACGTGACGCCGAACGCCTGCAGGTCGAGGTCCTGTTCGTGCCGCAACGCGGTGACCGCGAAGGCCTGCATCTGCGCGAGATCGTCACCGGTCGAGTCAGTCGGATGCGCAACGACATACGTCTCGGCGATTTCGCGGATGTACTCGCCGTGATAGCCGCCATCCGGAATCGCCAGCGCCGCGCCTCCGATCGCGCGCACCCGAGCCTGCACGCTTTTGGCGAGATTGGCGATCTGCGCACCGGCGTCGTTGTAGTAGAACTCGCGATCGACGTTCCAACCGGTCCACTCGAGCAGCGTGCTGATCGCATCGCCGAGTGCGGCTTGCCGTCCATGGCCGACATGCAGTGGTCCGGTCGGGTTGGCGGACACGAATTCCACCACGACACGCGCGCCGTGGCCGACATCGTGATGCCCCCAGGTGTCCGGGTGCGCGAGAATCGGCACGAGACCATTCGCCTGAAAGCCCGGATCGAGCCGGAAGTTCAGGAAGCCGGGACCGGCGATCTCCGCGGCGGTGACGCCAACGCGCGACAGCTCCATCGCGGCGATCAACGACTTCGCGATTTCACTCGGCTTTTTGCCGAGGGGTTTCGCGAGCATCATGGCGACGTTGGTGGCCCAATCCCCAAAGGACGGATCGCGGGGGCGCTCGAGGACGGGAGCGATGTTGTCGGGCGCACCGAGGGTGCGTGCCGCGCGCGCGATTTCATCGCGCAGGGCTTCAGCCTGATTCACGAGCGTTTCGTCGTGGGAAAGGATTTCGTGGTCGCGCGACGTCAATCGCTCTTCGGCGACGAAGCGGGAGCGCTGGCGGAGGATTTGCTGTCGCTAGCGGGTTTGCTCTCGGCTTTGCTCTCGGCTTTGCTCTCGGATTTGCCTTCCGATTTGCCTTCCGATTTGCCTTCCGATTTGCTCTCGGATTTGCTTTCGGATTTGCTTTCGCTCTTCCCATCACCCGTCGAGGCCTTGGCGTCGCTACCCCCAGCCGTGCGCTGATCCTTCTTGCCGTCCTTGCCGTAGTCGGTGATGTAGAAGCCGCTCCCTTTGAAGAGGAGCGCCGCGCCACCAGAGATGATGCGCGTAGCCACACCTTCGCCATCAGGGACCGGAATCGTCTCCGGAACCTCACTGATCTTGAAGATGCGCTCGATGATGGAACCGTCGGGGCAACGAAACTCGTAAGTCGGCATGGCTACAATACTTGGCTTGGGTACGCAGAACCGTTAAACGTAGCCAACCGGACGGCATCGAACAACCGCGACGCTCCCGGTCGGCGAGGCCCTCTTTTCTTCATCGTGACCTGATGCGCCGCGCATCGCGTGCTCCTGCGCCACGTTGCAACGTGACAAGGAAGGTTGCCCGCGGGGCCGCGATGTCCCGCAGCGCGACCTCGCCTGCCCACGACGGCCTCGGGAGGGATCGTGTATTCCACCTGTCTGCTCTGTCATGCACACCTCGGGCGGAACGTCGAGCTCGAGGAGTTTCAGGTGGGACGACGCCTGGCCTTCGACGCGGAGCGCGGTCGGCTCTGGGTGGTCTGTGGCTCCTGTCGAAACTGGAACCTGTCGCCACTCGAACAGCGATAGGAAGCGGTGGAGGCGTGTGAACGCCGCTATCGCGACACGATCGTGCGCGTCTCGACGGACAACATCGGACTGGCCACGCTTCCTCACGGCCTCGATCTGGTACGCGTCGGGAATCCCCGGCGCCCTGAGTTCGCCGCATGGCGCTACGGCCCACGCCTGAAGCGGCGACGACTGCGCGGCGTCGGTGCATGTGCGTCGACGATGCTCAGCAACACGGCGGCGATTGCGGTGGGCGCGCTCGCCGGAGCGGTGGGCGTGTCGGCAATGCTCACCGACAGCAGGACGCTGCGCGCCCCGCTCCTGCATGCGCTGCAGCAGACCGAGTCACGCATCGGGTACCGTCGCGCAGCGCCCGCTGCGTCCGCTCTCACGCAAGCCGTGCGAAAGCGCGCAACAGTTGATCCGCCGAGTTGGAGCGCGTCGATGGATCGGCGCTGGTCATGCTGGCGATCAGTCGCTCCAATGCGCCGGAGTAGCGCGCGCTCGATAAAGGTTCGCCCGCAGCTTCGGAACGCTGGTGAGTCATCCGCAGTTGAACATTTGCGTCGATGGCGGTCGGCGGAGTCGGCGGAACCAGCTTGTGTGCAAAAAACGCCATTGGAGTATCCGCGCGATACGGCGTAACCCCCGTGAGGCATTCATGAATGACGATTCCAGCCGCATAGATGTCGGTCAGGACGGAGGCGTCGCCCCCGATGAGTTGCTCGGGCGCCATATACTCCGGCGTGCCAAGCGTCGCACCGACAACTCGGCCAGCAGCAAACTCGCCTCGTCCGGCGCCGTGCCCCGAGCGTCGGGGATCGCGGATAAGGCGCGCCACGCCGAAGTCGGTGACCTTCACGACCCCGTTCGGGCCAATGAGGAGGTTTTGCGGCTTGAGGTCGCCATGAACAACCTCCTGCTCATGCGCCGCGGCCAGCGCGCGGAGGACCTGTTTCGCAATGGCGATGACCGCCGAGGGCGGAAGGGCCCCCCGGGCCTGAATGACCGCCGCAAGTGAGCTGCCATCCACGTACTCCATCGTCAGGAACGGAACGCCATCACTTTCGCCGATATCGTGTGTGCGCACGACGTTGCGGTGGGTGATGCGCCGCGCCAACCGCAGTTCGTTCTTCACACGCTCGAATGCGTCCGGATCTCCGGCCACCACCTCTGGACGCAGCAGCTTCACGGCGACGGTCTCGCCGATCGCGCGGTCGATCGCGCGATAGACCATTCCCATGCCGCCGCTCCCCAACAGTGCCTCGATCCGATAGCGATTGGCGAGCAAGGCGCCTGGCGCAATCACGATGCCGGTGTGCGTTCCCAGCCGCAGCTCGACGTCCCCCGAAACCGATGGTGCGTCGGAGAGCGACTCACCGATCGCGCGATGGCGACGTAACCGACGACCGCTCCGCGACGGCTCGGCGGCGTCGGGAACCGCGCGCGCGACCTCGTCGCCGCTTACCGCCCGCACCGACATGGCAATGAGGGCTTCCTTGTCGCGCAGATCGGCGAGCAGTGCATCGACGGCATCGGCCAGTTCATCCACCTCGGCGTCGGCCGCGGAGCCCGAGACTTCGCGGCGAATGGCGAGATCGTAGTTCCCGTCGGCGGCACGGCGCACCGCGCGAGCCAACGTGCGCACCGGGCGAGCGACGCGGCGCGCGGCGAGCCAGGCGACCAGCAGTGCCAGCACGAAGCCGAAGGCGCCGGCGACCGACGGACGTCGGCCAGACTCGCCCGTTCCGCATCGCGCGATCTGAGCACCACGAAGCCACCCACGACATCACCGCCAGCGGTGGTCAGCGCCGAACGCTGTGCGCGATAGTCGACGTCGTTCACGCGCACGTCGGGGGCACGCGAACCTGCATCAGCGACGGCGGTGCGCATCGACAGTTCGCGCACGGTGCGCTGCAGCGCATCGTCATGGCCCAGCGTGGACGCCGCGACGTGCACGCCGCCCTGCACATCGCGTGTAAAAAAGACGAGTTCACTGGCGGTCGCCACCTTCACGTCATGCGCCAGCAACGAATCCACCAGCCTCGTGGCCACGAGCACGCCGATCGACGCGCCGCCAGGAATGGCTATCGGGACCGCGACCGCCTGAAACAGGAGCGAATCGCTTGAAACGCCGAAGCCCGTGGTAACGCGCCCGTGCAGTGCGCCGGCGATCAATGGAACCGCGCTCATGTCCTCACCACCTGCGCGCGGCTCATCTGACTGGGCCAGCAGCACGCCGAGAGCGTCGGTGATGAACACCCACTGCGATTCGAGTTGCGCCGCCGCTTCGACGGTTTGATCGAGGATATCGGCGCGCCGGCGTTCGGAGACCAACGTTCGGAAATAGGGTCCCTGCACGAAGACACGTGCTCCGCCGACGAGACTGCGCTCGCGCCCGGCCAGAAACTGCGCCACCAGATCGGCCGACTGCTCGAGACTGCGCTGGGCCGTGCGATCAGACGCGCGACGCACCGAATCCGACGCGACCAGCAACGCCACCAGCACCACGGTTCCGACCAGCGCCGCCGTGACGGCAAAGACGCGCCATGTAAAGCCGAACATGCCGCGCGCGAAGGTGTGTTTGCGCGAAACGACCGCCGCGTCAGTAGCGGTCGGCACGTGTCATGGCGTACGGTGCGCCAAACTTGTTCGGGTGCGGCTTGGCGACGTATCCGCGCGCGTCGAGCGTGAGCCGGATCGACGCAATGCCTGCTGCGCTCACCACCAACTCCTGCACGTGCTCCGGTGTTCGCTCGTGCCAGGCGTGCAGACGATACGTGCCCGGCGGAACCGCGGGAATCGAAAAGCTTCCATCGGTCGCGACGCGCGCAACGTACGGCGTGGTGACGGCGACCACAAAGCTCACCATGCGCGCGTGAATGTTGCAATAAATCGCGTAGACCCCTGGTCGCGCGAACGCGTACCCGCGTCGGACGCCCGAGCGATACAAGCCCAGGTCGAACGCGCCGTACGCCGTGTTGGAGAAGACGTTGTGACTGAACGGATCGCTGTTGGGAAAGGACACCGCACCGCCGGCACGCACGATCTGCACGTGTGGCTCGAACTCGCGATGTCGCATGTCGATTTCAGCGCTCGCATGGCTCTCCCGGGTATCGTTGATCACGCGGCCAGGAATGTCGAGGT
>CAYWCJ010000316.1:0-5743 GCA_964456595.1 uncultured Gemmatimonas sp.
GAGCGGCGGCAGTGCATCGAGTTCGGCGAGGAGTGCGTGCGCTCCACCGCCGATGGAGCCACGGCGTCGGCGAGCAACGCGTCACCTTCCACGTCCAAGCCGCGTGACGCAAGCGCGGGCGGTGCGCAGACAGCTTCGCTGGCAGTCGCCGCTACGGATTCCATGTCGGATTCCATGTCGGATTCCATGTCGGATTCCATGTCGGGCAGCGCCAACAGACGTCCCGCGTTCCGCGACAGTGAGATGACACCGAAGTCGGTGGACGGCTCTCGCGCCGTGCCGGTGCCGATCGTCATCACGCGCGCGGAATCGCTGGCGATCGCGCAGGCGATGATCAAGCGTATGGCAGCCAAACCGAAGTCCGGCGTCGCCACGGACACGCTCGTCCCATCGTCGAGGACGTCGGTGCTGACATCGGTCGGCCCCGGCACACAGCGCATCATCGTGCGCACGCTCGATGACCCGAAGGCAGAACTCGCACTCGATCGCCAGTGGCTGCTCGACGAGGTGAAGCGCATCTTCACCGACTCGATCTCGCAGGCGCTCGCCCGCATGGAGTCAGACCTGTCGCGCATGCCGCGCGGCTCTCGCACGGAGCTGACGCGCGTACCGGCGGGCATTGTGCCGCTCATCGCACCTCCGTCCGACGGTCGTACGCGCGTGGTCATCTCGACCTACACGAATGGCACGGGAAAGCGTGAGTTCGGCGGCATTGGCCGCGACGCCGCGCAGTTTCTTCGCGCCTCGCTCGCGCCGGACAAGTTCGACGTCATCGACACCGAAACGACCGATCGCGTCTCGCGCTCCACTGGCGATCGACTCTCCATGGGTTGGGGCCTGCGCGCGGACTACGTGGTCAGCGGCGTGGTGACGCAGCGTGCGGATTCGCTCGTGCTGCTGACGATCCTCACGGACATGCGCGGTCGCTTCTCGCGCGCCAGCGAGATCGTCTCGCCGAATACCGACGTCAAAAAGGCGTTCGATCCGACCTTGGCGCGACTGAACCTCTGGCTCGACTCGGCCAAGGTCATGAGTGCGCGCATGCCACCGCGCCCGCCACGCGGCGCCATTGAGATGCGCGGGTCTCAGGGGCCCGGTGGTCCGACGGCAGGCGTCAGACCACCGGAGTAGAAGGACCCGGTATTACCCGATCGAACTGCGTTTCCCGTACGGCAGACTTCGCTTGTGAGACGCGCTCGACCGTCGTCTTCTTACTCGGTCAATGAACGACGGTTGTGCCGCTTCCTATCAACTGCCGCGACCGCGGTGAGGATTCCGAATGATGCCCTCCAAAGCCGTCATTTTTCTCGGCGACAACGCAGCTGAGGCGCTGCACGCGATCGAACAGACCGGCGCCGTTGTACTCGCGAACTACGGCGCCTCCGTGCTCGTGCGCGCCGAGAACTCCGCGCTCAATCAACTCGGCATCGGTGGATTGCGCGTTCGCGAACTTGCCGAGGCTCCAACGGTTGAACTCGGCGGCTATCGCGTGGATACGGCGCGTGCTGATCTCGCGGCGACCTCAGCGTCCGCGGTTGCGCGCACCGGCGCGACGGGACTCAGTCGCCAACTGGTGCGGGTCGCTGGTCCGATGCACCCCGACTGGAAAAATCAACTCGAGCGGTTGGGCGTTGTGCTGCATCAGTCATTGTCGGAAGAGACGTATCTCACGTCCATTCCGGGTGCACAGGTCGACGATGTGCAGGCACTTCCGTTTGTTGAATCGGTCGTGCCGTATGCGTCACCACTGAAAGTCAACGCTGCGTTGCTGACTGAGGACGTGCAACAGCAGTTGAATGCACCGACTGCGTTCCGACTCGCCGTTCCGCTCGCACCGACCATCGTGCCTGCGGCTGAACCGACGATGCGTCGAGTGCGCGGTGCGACGCGTCAGGCGATCCTGCCCGAGCCGGTGTCGGGGGCAAACCAGGAAGCGCGTGCGGCTGAAGTTGTCGGCAACCTTGAACTCGTTCTGTTTGATGCGCAGGATCTTGTCGCTGCTGCCGACGCCGTGCGCGCAGTTGGCGCGACAATCATTCGTGCGGTTGGCGAACGTCTCGTAGTCTTTGCTGCCTCGAAGCTGATTCCGGCGTTGGCCGAGTTGCCGATGATACGCGAAGTGAATCCGTACGCGCCATCTGAACTGCACAACAACGTGGCGACCGGCATCATGCGCGCCGATGTGTTGCATTCCACCTTCGGTCTCGATGGCTCGGGGCAGATCGTTGGCATCGCGGACTCAGGGCTCGACACGGGCGTCAACGATGCGACGCTGCTCGATGATTTCGAAGGGCGTGTGGTGAGCATCTTTGCCTTGGGACGTCCGGGAGATGCGAGTGATCCTGACGGGCATGGTTCGCACGTCGCGGGTTCTGTCTTTGGAAATGGCGCAAACTCGAATCAGACGATTCGCGGCACGGCACCGGCAGCGCGCGCCGTGTTTCAGTCGATCATGGATGCCGGTGGTACTCTGAGCGGCATTCCGGCGAATCTGGGAACGGGATTGTTTGATGTCGCGCGCGATCAGGGAGCGCGCATTCACACGAATTCGTGGGGGGCGCCCGTCAACGGCGCGTACAATGCGCGGTGTACGCAGGCCGACACGTTCGCATTCAACAATCGCGAGTTTCTGTTGTGCTTCTCCGCCGGCAACGAAGGGGCGAAAGTCGCGAACAGAGTTGGCTCGCCAGGCACGGCGAAGAACGTCCTTACCATCGGAGCAAGTGAGAGTCTGCGTCCGACGTTGCCAGCGTCGGTGAATTTTCCGGCGAGTCCGATGTTTCCCACCGGTGCGACGTTACCGAACGTCGCAGTGGCCGCGGACAATCAGAATGACGTCGCGAGCTTCAGCAGCATCGGCCCGGCGCAGAACAATCGTCGCAAACCTGATGTCGTCGCACCAGGCACCTGGATTCTGTCGACGCGATCGTCCGTTGCCGTCGCTGATGTCGGTCCCGATGGGCTGCCCGGAACCGGAGACGAAGACGGCATACCGACGCACGCCGAATCGGTCGGCTTGGGCCTTCCGGGGGCACCGATTTTCCTCGCCGGCGACGCCAATGCGCCGGCCGCACCAGCCGGCGCCGGAGCTGCGGCCAACACGAACTACATGTATCAGAGCGGCACCAGCATGGCCACGCCACTCGCCGCTGGTGCATGCGCGCTGTTGCGCCAGTACCTGGTTGATCAGCGCGGCCACGTTCCGTCTGGCGCGCTGATCAAAGCGCTGGTCGTCAATGGTGCCGTCGATATGGGCGCCGGTGTGCCGAACAACACGCAGGGATGGGGTCGTCTCGAGCTGCAGAACACCATTTCGCCCGCATCAACGCAGCGCACACACTTCGACGACGATCTCAACAGCGCAGTCGCGACCGGCGACATTCGCACGTACGACGTTTTCGTGTCGTCGTCGGCTGCGCCGCTGACAGTCACACTCGCCTGGCGCGATCCGGCGGGAAACACAATTCAGAATCGAGTGCATCTGCGCGTCACGCATGTTGCGAGTGCCGTCACGCAGACATCCGATCCGATCGCTGACATCCGCAACAACGTGCAGAAGGTCATCGTCAACGCACCGACGACCGGACTGTGGCGCATTGAAGTGGAAGGCGTGAACGTTGTCACCGGGATTCCCGAGTTGCTGCCTGCAGTTCGACAGGATTTTGCGCTCGTCGTGGCAAACGCGACCGGCTTTTCCTGCAATCCGTCGAACATCGTGCAGGTCATCGACAAGTCCGGAAGCATGGGCTTTTCCGGATACATGGAGCCCGCCAAGGAGCGCGCCAAACAGTTCATCGATCTGATGCAGATCAACGATGAGGCGGCCGTCGTCACCTTCCACGGTACCGCGACACAGGCGTTTCCACTGACGTTGATCGACAACCAGGCAGTGAAGAACAGCGCGAAAGCAGTGATCGCTCCCATCACCGCGAGCGGCATCACCAATCTCCGCGGGGCGCTCACGCAGGGCCAAACCACACTTGGCGCGGACACCGGGAAACCGCGCGCCATGGTATTTCTGAGTGACGGTTTTCATACATCAGGTCCACCGCTCATCGACAATCCGTTTCTCGATTCGATCGCTGCCGCGAACATCAAGGTGCACACCATCGCACTCGGCCCCGACAGCGATTTCCCGACGCTCAACAACATCGCTGATCGCACGGGCACCACGGCCGTGCATGTCGTTGAGTCAGCCGCCGATCTGCACAAGTTGCATGAGATCTATTACAGCATCATCGGCGGGGCCGGATGTGGTGGGCTTGTGCATCTCGATTCAACCAGCGTTGGTCCGGCAGGGCTGACGCAGACGGTGTCTCTGGATAGCACCACGCGCGAAGCGCTGTTCGCTGTCTCGTGGCAGTTGATCGGTGCCGAGCTGGATATCACTCTCACGGGTCCGACAGGCGTCACGTACAGCAGCGCGACCACGATCGCGTCGTACGCTGAAGGAACGACACATGCCTATTTCCGCCTCACCTGGCCGCGTGGGGGCACCTGGCGTGTCACGCTGCGTCCGCGAAAGAATCCGAGCGGACAACCGCTCAACGCAACGCTCGCTGTGATCGCGGACACGGATTTCCATTGCGCCGCGCGCGTCGATCGCAAATTTCTCTTCCTCAATCGGCTGTTCATCGAACACGCGGTGACACGGCACGGCAAACCGGTGAGCACCGGAACCGCCGTTGCCACCATCACCTACCCGACGGTGTGGATCGCGCAGTTGCTGAAGTCGCAGGCCAAGGCGATCAGCGCAATCAGACTGCCGACGAACGCGCTCAAGAAGGACAAAGCCGATCCCAGACTGATCAAACTCGGTGTCGTCATCGCCAACGCTGCGAAAGACGGCAAGGATCTCTTCGGGCGCAAGACGGTGCGCATTCCACTCGTCGACTCCGGCACCGGCCGCGACAAGAAAGCGAAGGACGGGATCTACGCCGGCTTTCTCGACCTGACGAAGATGAAGGTGGCCGGACCGTTTCGCGTGCGTGTCGACTTCGAAGTGAAACAGCCCAAGCTGGGTCTGCATCGCTGCGTCGAATTGCTATCGGTGTACGTGCCGACAACGATTATCTGACGGCGTATAGCTGAACGGACGCGCGGCTCGTCCGGTGCGGTGAATCCATTGATTCGTGCGAACGACATCGACGCGCAACAGGAGTGAGAACAAAGAAGGCGGCACCGATCACTCGGTGCCGCCTTCTTCGCTGTTGCGCGGAAGTTCTGAACTATTCGTTGCCCATCGTGAACGGGACCGGCTCGGCGAACGGCGCCGGCAGCAACGCTTCGAAACTGGGCTCGAGTGCGTCCGGAATCGGCTCCGGCTCCGGGAGCGCATCCGACTCGACATCCACTTCCTGATACCGGTACATACCCGTACCGGCCGGGATGAGGTGGCCGATGATGATGTTCTCCTTGAGCCCCAGCAGGTTGTCGCGTGAACCGCGGATCGCTGCATCCGTGAGGACGCGAGTGGTTTCCTGGAAGGAAGCCGCGGACACGAACGACTGCGTGGTGAGCGAGGCCTTGGTGATGCCGAGGAGCAGTGGTTCGGCCGTTGCCGGACGAATCTTCTTCTTCTTGGCTTCATCGTTCTCATCGCGGAACTGCGCACGATCGACGTGCTCACCTTCGAGCATCTCGGTGTCGCCGGAATCCACGATGCGCACCTTCTGCAACATCTGCTTGACGATCACGCCAATGTGCTTGTCGTTGATCTTCACGCCCTGCAGGCGATACACCT
>CAYWCJ010000317.1:0-1597 GCA_964456595.1 uncultured Gemmatimonas sp.
GGAGATAGGCGCGGAAACAACATGAGGGCGGTCAACCGATTGGTGTGATCGCCCCGGTGTCGCGTCGGCGTCAACCGAGAACGACGGGGCATCCTCTCGCATGTCGGCGGCCGGAACCCAACCCGTCAACGAACAGCGCTGAACCGCGTCGTCCATTCGGTCAGCTTGTCCGATGGGGGCACGCCCCGTACCTTCCCGAGGTGAACCTTCGCGCGGACATTCGCATGCATGCTCCCACCGACTCTCGTTTCACTTCGCGCGGTGCGCGGTGCCGGTAGTCGCGGCCGCCGAGTCGCCGGCGCTCGGCGAACTGGTGGCGCTGCTCGCGCGCGCGTCCGACACGGACAGCGGCGCGATTGCCGTGTTGCGACGCTTACGGGTGCAGTTGCGTGCCGATCACGTCGCGATCGAACTCGACGGCGACAGCCGATCCCGGCAGGTGTGGACGGATGAGGGCGTCGGACCACTGCGGCAGCCAGCCACCGCGGCGTGTGGATCGGTCGCGCTCACCGCGGCCGGAGAATCGTTGGGTGCGCTGCGCGTGCATCGCAGCGATGCCCTGACGCACGACGAAGCAGTACTTGCCGGCGCCGTCGCCGATCTCATGGCAGTCGTGGTGGCGCGCGATGGACGCATGCGCGAGCTCGAACGGCAGATCACAGCGCGCGTGCGCGAGATCGCCGAACAGCGCGCGTTCATCGAGCGCGTGGTGGATTCGCTGCCGACAGGCCTTTATGTCGTGGATCGCGAGTATCGCATTCATGCGTGGAATCACAAGCGAGAGACCGGATTGCAGGGTGTCTCGCGGACGGACGCCATCGGACGCACCATCTTCGACGTGCTGCATCGTCAGCCCGCCGCGTTGCTGAAGCGCGAGTTCGACGAAGTATTCGCGTCCGGTCGATTGCAGCAGTTCCAGATGGAGAGCAGCGCGTCGGGACAGCTGCGCACATTCCGTATCTCCAAGATTCCCATGCGCCTGGGCAGTGAGGAGGTGACGCATGTCATCACCATCGGCGAAGACATCACCGATTGGAAGGCCGCCATCGATCGGACCGCACAGTCGGAGAAGCTCGCCTCACTCGGGCAACTGGCGGCCGGTGTCATGCACGAGATCAACAACCCGTTGGCGACCATCGCAGCATGCGCCGAGTCGATGCAGATGCAGCGGGAGTTGAACGCCGATGGAACGCGCGTGGACACAGGCTCGTCGCCCGATGAGCTGCTGCGCATCATCGATCTCGAAGTGCAGCGATGCAAGCGCATCGTGAATGGTCTGCTCGATTTCTCTCGACCGAAACCGGCACAGCGCGAAACGCTCGATCTCAACGACGTGGTGCAGCAGGGGCTCTTTCTGCTGCAGCATCATCCCAAGTTCAAGCGCGTGAAAGTCGTTGCGGAACTCGAAGCATCCGCGCCGTTGCTGGTGAATGGCGATGCGGATCAGCTGGTGCAGGTGCTGATCGCGCTGACGATCAATGCGATGGACGCCACACCGGAGGGCGCGCGGGTCACGGTGCGCACACGCCACCTGCACAGCGACGATGGCACGGACGAGGCGGTGCTCGAAGTCGCCGACGAAGGTCCGGGCATACCG
>CAYWCJ010000317.1:1607-5411 GCA_964456595.1 uncultured Gemmatimonas sp.
TCCGTTTTTCACCACCAAGGCGCCGGGGCAGGGCACCGGGCTCGGCCTGGCCATTTGCTACGGGATCGTGAACGACCATAGTGGACAGCTCGAACTGATCTCACCGGAAGGGCAGGGCGCGACGTTTCGTGTTCTGCTCCCCGAAGTGCTTCGTGCGGCATGACGAGCCTGCCGACGCCTGCGCGCGGCATTGAAATCGGCAGTCCGATTCGCGTGCTGATCGCCGAAGACGAAGCGCATCTCGGAACGATCCTCGAACAGTTCATGACGGCGCGCGGCTTTGCCGTGAAGATCGTCCGGAACGGACGCGCCGCGCTCGATCTGCTCCGCAGCGAATCGTATGACGTGGCGCTGCTCGACATCGTGATGCCTGAACTCGATGGGCTCGAGGTGCTGCGACAGGTACGCGAGGAGCCGTTGCCGCCCGAGATCATCGTGATCACCGGCAATGGCACCATCGAGACGGCGATTGCCGCGCTCAAACTGGGCGCCTACGACTTTCTCCCCAAGCCGTATCGCATGGCGGAGATTGAAGCGCTGGTACGTCGTGCGTGGGAGAAGCGCATGCTGGCGCGAGACAACGTTTTTCTGCAGCAACGACTCAAGCACGGCACCTCGGCACCGCAATTCGTGACCCAGTACGCGCCGCTCATGGCGGTGCTCTCGATGATCGATCGCGTGGCGCCCAGTGCGTCGCCGGTGCTGGTGTCCGGCGAATCCGGAACCGGCAAGGATCTCATCGCGCGCCTGCTGCACGCGCACGGCGAGCATCCGGACGGCCCGTTCGTCGATTTGAACTGCGCGGCGCTCGCCGAGTCAATGCTGGAGACCGAGTTGTTCGGCGTCGAGAAGGGAGCGTTTCCCGGAGCGGATCAGCGCAAGGTCGGCCTGATCGAGCTGGCGGCGGGCGGAACGCTCTTTCTCGACAACATCGGAGACCTCGAGCTCAAGCTGCAGGGAAAGTTGTTGCGCGCCTTGGAGACCGGTTCGTTCTATCGCGTTGGCGGGACGCAGAAGGTCGATGCCACGGTGCGGGTCGTCGCGTCCACGGCGCACGACCTGACCCGCATGGTCACGGCAGGACGGTTTCGCGAAGACTTGTTGCATCGCGTGAACACCATTCGCGTGGCCCTGCCGCCGTTGCGTGAGCGGATCGTGGATGTGCCGTTGTTGGCGCAACACTTTCTCGAGCAATTTGGCGGCGCACAGCCACCGGTGCTCGGGCCCGACGCGCTCGTGGTGTTGGAACGCTACCGTTGGCCCGGGAATGTGCGCGAGCTCCGCAACGTCATTGAGCGCGCCGTGTTGCTGGCCACCAACGGCACCATCTCCGCGGCCGACTTGCCACTGGGTGCGGACGTCGGTGCGGCGGCGCGCACGACGCCAACGTCGACGCTCACCCTCTCCGAGCTCGAACGTCGGCATATCGCCGAGGTGCTGGACCGCACCGGCTGGCATCAGGGGCGCGCATCGGAGATTCTCGGCATTTCGCCGAAAACGTTGTATCGCAAGATTCGCGAGTTTGGCTTTCGTCGGCCGCCCGGGCGCGGCACGTGAGCGGCATCGCGTTCATCGCCGACCAGTGAAGCCATGAAGATCCTCGTCATCGAAGACGATCCGACCGTTGGTGAGTTCATGCGGCGCGGCTTTGAGGAGCAGCGGTGGCAGGCCGATTTGATCGCCAATGGCGCTGACGGTGAGCGGATGGCGCTGTCGCAGCCGTACGACCTGTTGGTGCTGGACATGCGCCTGCCTGGTCGGAACGGACTGGACGTCTTGCGGTCCCTGCGCGCCAAGGGATTCGAGCGACCGGTGCTTGTGCTGACCGCGCAGGATGCGGTGGACGCGAAGGTGGAGACGTTGCGCGCCGGTGCGGACGACTATGTGACCAAGCCGTTCGCGTTCGAGGAGCTGTTGGCGCGTGTCGAGGCGTTGTCGCGTCGCCCCCGCGCGCTGGCGTCGCCGTTGCTGCGTGTGGCCGAACTGGAGCTCGATCAGGGCACGCACGAAGTGCGACGCGCGGGTGAGCCGATCGAACTGACGCCGAAGGAATTTGCCGTGCTGGAGTATCTGATGCGGCATGCAGGCCGCGTGATGAGCCGCACGCTGATCACCGAGTACGCGTGGGGCTATCACTTCGATCCGGGGACCAACATCGTGGACGTGGTGATCAATCACCTGCGCAAGAAGATCGACGCGCGGCATGACAAGAAGCTGATCACGACGGTCCGCGGTGTCGGCTACATGATTCGCGCGTAAGCGCGGGAGCACTGACGCGTGGGATCGATCCGCTCCCGACTCACCGTCGCCTATACGGCGGTGATGATTGCCACGATGCTGTTGTTTTCGCTGGCGTTGCTCACCGTGCGACGCATGACCGTCTTCGCCGAGCTCAAGGAGCGCGTGCGGAGCGAAGCGGATCAGACCGTGCGCCTGATCGATATCGCGGGCAAGCTGTTTACGCAGCAGCTCGTCGTCACGCCCGATTCGCTCGTCGGTGCGGAAGTGTCGCCGCGTGTGGTGCCGTTGCTCGAGCTGTTGCCTGACTTCGTGCTGCTCAAGGACTCGCGCGGCAATTCACTCTACAAATCAGAAGCTGTCCGATTGCTCGGCGACGAGGAGCAAGCCTCTCTCGATTCGGCCGTGTTGGAGATGACGGACAAGGCGGAGCCGGTCACGATTGCCTTGCGATCGGGTGAGTTGCTCATGCAATCGCGGCGCATCCCGGGCATTGGTACGCGCGGTCAGATCGATCGCGCGTGGGTGGGCATGCGATCGGACGCCGCTCAGTTTGCCCCGACGGAATTGGTGAGCACGATGTTCATCGCCGCGCCGTTTCTGGTCGCGCTGTCGGTGATCTTCGCACACTTCATCGCCGGCCGCGCGTTCCGGCCGATCGATCGGATCATCGACCAGGTGGAGGCAATTACCGACGGTCGTTCTTTGCACCGACGTCTCGCCATCGGCGCGGCGGGCGACGAGCTGGCGCGTCTGTCGTCGACGCTGAACGCGATGATTGAACGCCTGGAGACCTCGTTCGGTGCGCTGCGACGCTTCACCGCCGATGCCAGTCATGAGCTCAAAACGCCGCTCACCGTGATGCGGGCGGATGTCGAACGTGCGATGTCGCCGACGTCCACCGGTACCGAACAGGCCGTCGCTCTCGAGGAGGCACTGCAGCAGCTGACGCGCATGGCCGACCTGGTGAACTCGCTGCTGACCCTGGCCCGCGCCGACGAAGGGCGCTTCGATCTGCACCGCGAGCCGGTGGAGTTGGCGCTGTTGGCGCGCGAGGTGGTGGAGACCGCGCGCCTGCTTGGGGAGGAGCCGGGAATCATCATCGACGCGCCGGTGATCGAGGAGGTCGAGGTGAGTGGCGACCTGACGCGGCTTCGTCAGCTCTTCCTCAACCTCGTGACGAACGCGATCAAGTACACGCCGCGCGGCGGTCGGGTCGAGATCACGCTCGTGCGCGCAGGCGAGCAGGTGTCGATGACGGTGCGCGATACCGGCATCGGTATCGCCGCCGCCGATCTGCCGTACATCTTCGAGCGATTCTGGCGTGCCGACCGCGTGCGGTCACGTTCGTCCGAGCGCGGCGGGTTCGGGCTCGGGCTGGCGATCTGTCAATGGATCGCCCAGGCTCACGGGGGCACGTTGACTGTGCAGTCGCGACTCAGCCGTGGCAGCACGTTTACGGTGATCCTGCCGGTCGCCGGCACCAACGATCTCGCGGACACCGGCGAATATGCCGTTGGCGAGGGAATGCTAACCTCGGATTAATCCAACCCTAATCTTTTCGCC
>CAYWCJ010000317.1:5421-5734 GCA_964456595.1 uncultured Gemmatimonas sp.
ATCATGACCGGGGCGTAGAATCGCACTTGTCAGTCCCCGGGGAGCAACTCCGGGCTCTGCGACCCGTACCCGGATAGGCCCGATGTTCAACAACCTGGTGGAATCGCAGGCGAAGAAGCAGAAGCGGCTGGGCGGTTCGCTCACGTCCATCATTCTGCATTCGGTAGTCGTGGCGGGATTGGTCATCGCGACGGCCAATGCCGGCATCAAAGAAGACGAAAAGAAGGAAGAGAAGGTGGACTTCGTCGAAGTGAAGAAGGACGAACCCAAGCCACCTGAGCTTGGGTTCGTCCTTCTTCACTTCGACGAAGTC
>CAYWCJ010000318.1:0-5732 GCA_964456595.1 uncultured Gemmatimonas sp.
CCACGCATCGCTGGTGAACATGGCCGCAATGCGACAGGCCGCAGTGACTGCGGCCAGCAAGGATCCGAGTGGCGGCAAGATCCTGCGCGATGCGCAGAGCAATCCGACCGGCGTCTTCATCGACAATGCGAAGGAGCTCGTCGGCCGCAAAGTCCCCGATGCGACGCCTGCGCAGTTTCGCGCGGCGCTCGGTGATGCGGTGCGCGAAATCCACCGGTGGGGGCTCACCGGAGTCCACGACGCCGGCGCGAGCAAGAGCGCGATCGACCTCTACGAACAGATGGCGCAGTCGAATGAGCTCAATCTTCGACTGTACGTCATGATCGGCGACGATTCGGCGGCGCTCGAGCACTACATGGGCGTGGGTCCGCGCTCGGCGCTGTACAACGGGCAACTGTGGGTGCGCTCGATCAAGCTCTACGCCGACGGGGCCATGGGATCGCGCGGCGCAGCACTGCTCGAACCGTATTCCGACGATCCGAACAACACCGGCCTCCTGCTCAGCGCTCCGGCGCACATTCGCGACGTCGCCGAACGTGCGTTGAAGGCCGGCTTTCAGGTGAACACGCACGCCATCGGCGATCGAGGCAACCGCGTGGTGCTCGATGCGTACGAAGCCGCGTTGCGCACCGTGCCGACTGTCGATCACCGGTTCCGTGTGGAACATGCGCAGACGCTCAATTACGACGACATCCCCCGCTTTGCGCAGCTCGGTGTCATCCCCTCGATGCAGGCCAGTCATCAGTCGAGCGACATGTACTGGATCGGCAAGCGACTTGGCCCGACGCGGGTACTTGGCGCGTATGCCTGGCGCTCGCTGCTCAACAGCGGCGTGGTCATTCCGAATGGCAGCGACTTTCCCGTCGAACTGGTGAATCCGTTGATCTCGTTTCACGCGTCCATCTCCCGCCAGGACGCCAACGACTGGCCAGCCGGCGGATGGTTGCCCGAGCAACGCATGACACGCGAAGAGGCCTTGCGCAGCATGACGCTGTGGCCGGCCTACGCGGCGTTTCAGGAGAAGGACATGGGCTCCCTCACGAATGGCAAGTACGCCGATTTCGTCATCCTCGATCAGGACATCATGCGCGTGCCGGCAGAACTCGTGTTGCGCACGAAGGTTGTCGCCACGTACGTGGGTGGGAAGCAAGTGTACTCGCAGCCGCGGGAGCAGTGAGCGCGATGCGCGTCGTCTCCCTGCTCCCCGCCGCCACCGAGATCGTCGCCTTTCTCGGCGCCTCCGAGCATCTCGTCGGCATCACGCACGAATGCGACTACCCCGATGTGGTCGCCTCGCGCGCGCGCGTCACGCACAGCGCGATCCCGCACAGCAAGGATCCGGCGACGATCGACGCCGCTGTGAAAGCGCTGAGCGGGGAGGGGCACGCGCTGTTCACGCTCGACGAGTCACGCATTCGCGCGCTGCATCCGGATGTCCTCCTGACGCAGGCGTTATGCGACGTCTGCGCGGTGCGTGAAACCGATGTGCGTGCGCTCGCGTCGCGTCTCACGCCGTCGCCTCGCGTGGTGACGCTCGGCGGCACGTCGCTGGACGGCATCTACGAGGACGTGCTGGCGGTGGCGACCGCGCTCGATGCGGAGAGCGACGCCGAAGAGTTGCTGGCCGGATTGCGCGACCGGGTGAAGCATGTGCACGCGACGTTGTCGGCAGCGAAGGCGCCGCGTCCGCGCGTGGCGTTGATCGAGTGGACCGCACCGGTGTACATCGCCGGCCACTGGGGGCCGGAGCAGATCAAGCGGGCCGGTGGCGTCGATGTGCTGGGCACGGCGGGTACGCATTCCGTCGCGAGTCCGATGGAGCGGCTCAAGGGCGCGGAACCGGAGTACGTGCTCATCGCGCCGTGCGGTTATTCGTTGTCGGCGTCGGCCGCCGAAGCGCGCCGTCTGCTCACGCTCCCCGAGTGGGAGTGGTTACGCGGACGTCAGGTGTGGGCACTGGATGCGAATGGATTGGTGAGTCGCCCGGGACCGCGCGTGGTCGATGGGATTGAAACGATCGCACGCATCCTCAACCCAATGCTGTTCAGCGCGCTCGACAAGCGACACGCCGAACGGGTGTTGTAGTCGCCACGGTTCGCGACGATTTCGCTACGACACCCACATCTTCACCGCGACGACCGCGAGCAACACCGCAAACGAGCGCCTGAGGTGCAGTGGGTCCACGTTGGTGCCGATCTGCGATCCGAGCCACGCGCCGATGGCCATGCCAAGCGAGATGATGAGCGCGTCGCGGACGCGCAGATGTCCACCCTTGTAGTAGGTGAACGCACCGATCGCGGCGCCCACCGGCAGGACGAGCGCGGCCAGGGAGGTGCCGGTGGCCTGCTGTGGCTGAAACTTCGCGAAGAAGATGAGCGCAGGCACGATGACAATACCGCCACCGATGCCGAACACACCCGAGAGCACACCGGCAAAGACGCCGATGAAGATGAGGATGAAGATCGTCATGTCAGAATAAGTTGGGGGCGGGACGCCAGTCCATTCTAGCGTATATTTCCGCCCTATGCTTACCGATTCCTCGATCGTATTCCTCAAGCGTCTCCTCGACACGCCCGGCCCCTCCGGCTTCGAGGCCGCCCCCGCTCGCGTGTGGCGCGCAGAAGCCGCCGCCTTCGCCACCGTCCGCGCCGACGTGGTGGGCAACAGTCTCGCCACCGTCGAAGGCAATGGCGGTCCAACTATTCTGCTCGCGGGCCACATCGACGAGATCGGCGTCATCGTCACCTATGTGGACGAAAACGGCTTCGTGTACTTCGAGCCGATCGGCGGATGGGACCCACAGGTACTCGTTGCGCAGCGGATGCGATTTGTCGGCCGCAATGGCGATGTCTTCGGTGTGATCGGCAAGAAGCCGATCCATCTGATCAAGCCTGAGGAGCGCGAGAAGGCATCGAAGATCACCGATCTGTGGGTGGACATCGGCGCGAAGAACAAGGCCGAAGCACTCGAGCATCTCGAGATCGGCGACGCGGGCGTGATCGACGCGCGACTGCTCGAGTTGCCCAATGGGCGCATTGTCTCGCGCTCCATCGACGATCGTATCGGCGCCTTTGTCGTGCTCGAGGCGCTGCGTCGCTACGCGGCGAATCCCGGCGTTGCACGCGTGGTCGCGGCCGCGACGGCGCAGGAAGAGATCGGGTACTCCGGTGGTGGCGCGCGAGTGGCAGCGCAGTCGCACAGTGCCGCGATGGCCATCGCGGTTGACGTGACCTTTGCCACCGACCATCCAGGCGTGGAAAAGAAGGAACTGGGCGAGCACAACATCGGTGGCGGACCCGTGCTCACGCGTGGCTCCGTGGTGAACCCGGTCGCGTTTCGCCTGCTGCGCGATGCGGCAACCAAACTGTCGATTCCGTACAGCGTACACGCCGCCGGTCGTTTCACCAGCACCGACGCCGATGCGATGCATCTGACGCGCGAGGGCGTGGCGACGGCGCTGCTCTCGATTCCCAACCGCTACATGCACTCGCCGAACGAGATGGTGTCGCTCGACGATCTCGATCGGGCGGCAGACGTCATCGCGGAAGCGTGCCGAAACGTGACGAACGAGACGGACTTCACCGATCGCTGACGACTGACGCGCGGAGGCGCGATGCCGCCGCGGCAACTTCGCTGTCGGCATCGGCTTGCAGGCTCTCGATGGCCGCGATCACGGCATGGCCGCGCGCGCGCACGAGCGCTTCCATCGCGGCGATTCGCAGCCATGGCTCGCGCGTGGTGGTCGCGCGATCGCCACTGGTGAAATCCTGCGACGCCGGCATCGCCACGCGGAGCAATCGTTGCACTGCGTCGGCACTGCCGAGTCGGCCGAGCGCGGCCAGCATCTCCAGCGCGACATCGTCGTCCGCTTCGCGCTCGAGTGCCAGTGACAATCGCGCGGCCGGCGGCCGCATGCCTCCCGAAGCTCCGCCCGCCAGTCCGAATGAGGCGGCGGCAAGTCGCCGCACCTCAGCGTGCGGGTCGTCGATGGCGGCATGCAGTCCTTGCAATGCTTTCGGCGTCCGAACGCGCGTCAGCGCTCGGGCCACCGCAATACGAATACGTTCGTCTTTGTGCTGCAAGAGCGGCAAGAGTGCCACGTCCGTCTGTGCGACGTTCATCTCGCCCAGCAACGCTGCTGCGTTCCGCACCACAAACCAGCGCGAATCGAGCAGCAGATCAAAGAGCAGCGGCGATCCGACATCCATCGCCACGATGCCGTCGAAGTAGGCGCGTCGCGCGAGCGGATCGTCTGTTGCCATGAGCTGTTCGAGCAACGTCTCGACGCCGGCGTCACCGGCACGCGCCAGCAGTTGCAGCAGCGCCGCGCGATCGGCACTGTGCGGCAATCGTTGCGCGACGAGTGAAAGCAAGGCGGGGCGCAACAGGTGGCGCAGCAACGCCTCGACGGCCAGGCGTCCTCCACCGACACCGACCACGTGCAGATGGATCATCGCTCCACGTGCGACCCCTTCAATCACCGCGGCGTCACCACGTCGCTGGGCATCGTCCAGCAGTTGGATGAGGGTCGCGACGACGCTGGTCGCCGCATCGTCGGTTCGCGCGGCCGCCAGACGGGCGAGTGTGCTTCCCGCCGGTGAGCTCGTTGGCGGATCGACAGGCGGTGACGGTACCGGCGTGACGAGCACGCTCCACGAGCGCAGCAACTCCCGCGGCGCATCATCGGCGAAGCCGAAGACACGCACCGTTGTCGGCGTGTCGCTGAATGGCGGCGGTGTCTCACGCATGACGCGCGCACGCGCTGTCGGGTCGGTGCCCGGGTTCGGAGCGTCGCCCGCCGGCTGGCGCGCCAGCAGCCGCGCGAGTGTGAGCAGTTCGCCAGGCGCGGCTCCTTCGCGCACGGTCAGTGAACCGGCGCCGATGGCAAGGAGTCGCTGCGCAAGCAGGTCGAGCCTGCGATCGTCCGGCAGGCCACGACTGATCGGCACACCAGCCAGGACCATGACGCCGTCAGCGATTCGGCAGAGCAGCGCGCCATCACGCGAACGTGCGGTCAGCTGTCGCAGCGCGTCTCGTGCGCCGGCCTGCGCAGACGCGAGTGTGGCCGCGCTGCTGGCGGTCAGCGTTTCCACTCGCTCCACCAGCAGCACGAGGGCGCGCGCGACCGCTTGTGATGCACGCGCGTCGCCCGCGACGCGAATCTGCGCCGCGTCGGGTGTGCGCGCCGACGGTGTTCCGCGAGCGGGGGAGCCGAGCGGATTCACGAGCGCCGCATCGCCGCTGCGCTGGTCATACACTTGACGCTACACTTCACGGCATGAGTCTCTCGCTCTGGTCGCCCGCTGCGTGGAACTATCCGTTGCCGCCGGGACACCGCTTTCCGGTCACCAAGTATACGCTGCTGGCGGAACGGGTCGTAACGGGCGGATTGGTCGACCCGAGTCGACTGCATGCGCCCGATGCGGCCACCGACGACGCGCTGCGGCTGGTGCATGACGCAGCCTACCTGCGGGCGGTTCGCGATGGTTCGCTCGACGCGGCAGCAATCCGACGGCTCGGATTTCCGTGGAGCGCCGCGCTGGTGGAACGCGCCGCGCGGGCTGTGGGCGGCACAGTGGCGGCCGCACGACATGCGTTGACGCACGGGATCGCGATGAACCTGGCGGGCGGTACGCATCACGCGTTCCCGGGACATGGCGAAGGGTTCTGTGTGTTCAACGATGTGGCGGTTGCGGTGCGCGCCTTGCGCGACGAACGCCTCGCTCGTCGCG
>CAYWCJ010000319.1:0-2013 GCA_964456595.1 uncultured Gemmatimonas sp.
GTGCAACTGCACCAGTGGCGTGATGAGCGATGCGTACTGACGGCCCGTTACAGTGGCGGGGCCGCGCCGGTTTTGCACCGGCTTCCGTGTCCCGCGCTCGAAATCAATTGTCTGTTGCGCACCGTGCGCGACGAGCAGAAGCTACCGCGCGACGGTCACCACGGCAAGCGCGCCGGCAAGCGCGTCCTTGAGGTGTGCGCGTCGTTGCTCGTACGTCGCACGCTCATCAGCGGTTGGCAAGGCCTGCGCGTCGAACATCGTGTCGAGCGCCGCGATCTCCTGCGCGAGCCGTTGGTGTTCAGGGACCATCCGTGGTCGCGTCGCTGGTGCATTCAGGTGCCCCGACGCCGACGGTGCGTTGCCTCGCTGCTGCACGGCGCGCGCGAGCACGATCATCATCAAGAGGCCAATGCCGATCAACAAACCGGAGATGTAGAGGTTGCGCGCCGGCGTGCTCACATCCGGCAGATCAACCTCGACACGCAGCCCGTCCTTCACATCCTGCGCGAGGAAGCGGCGAAAATTGCGACGCTCGAGGGTGACCGGATCGACGTTCGCAAAGCCCTCCGCGGCCACGGTGCCCTGCGGATCCTCGAGCAACAGTTCGAACACCACGGCGCCACCTTCCGCGACGAAAGACAACGGGAAACTCGACGCGGGTACCTTGTACGAGAACGATACCTGCTTGAGCCCTGGTGCGATTGGAGCGAACACGCTTACACGTCCCGACGTGTACGCAAATGCATCGGGTGAGATTTCTCCCTCGGTGGCTCGCACATCCAACGCGGACGACGGAACACCGAGACTCCACGTGGGGGCAGGCGATGCGACCTCGGCAGTCACGAGTGTACGCAAGCTGTCGTTGGAGAGCTCGAACACTTCGATGATCGTGCGTTGATCGAGACTGTCTGCCTTGCCGATGATGAGGTGGCGCCCGCGCACCGAGAGCGGAAACGTTTTCGACGTCGTGTCGAATACCGTGATCTCGGCTTCGTCGCCGCGCGAATCGGATGAGCGGAGCGGTGCCGTGAAGTACGCGATGCCATCCCACGTGAGCGACGCGAAGTAGACCGCATCGGGTGCACCAAACGCGCGCCAGCGCATCGCGTAGCGCCCCGCTGCATCGGTGCGGACTGAATCGATCGGACCAGCACTGTCGCGTGCCACGCGATGCACCGTCACCCAGGCGCCTGCGGCGGGGCCCATGCCCGTCGAGTCGCCGTTCTCGCGCACCGGCTTGCGCACGCGACCATTGACGGAGCGGTCACCACCACGCGGCACCGCCGACACCGAGGATGCATTCGCTTGCTGTGCGGCGACCGCCTCACCGGCTGACATACACCACGCGCACACACCCAACAGGCACAACAATCGTCGCATCGTCAACAGGGCACGCGGGAGGCGGGAATGCATCAGGGGCGGAACTTGCCGAAGTCTTCGGGGCGCAGATTCTCGAGGTACGCCTTCAACTGCTCCGCCGACAATTCGTGCGGTGGCGGGGATGGGAACGCGGGATCCTCGGAGCTGTCGTCGTCTTCGTCATCGATCGTCAGGAGGAGATCCTCAAACGCGAAGATCGGTGCATCGACGCGCAACGCGATGGCAATGCTGTCGGAGGGACGGGCGTCAACGTGGATCAGTCCCAATGGCGCGTCGATCTGCAGTTCGGCGTAGTACGTGCTCTTCACCACGCGCGTGATCGAGACACGGCGCAACGTGCCACCCAATCCGACGATGAGTGTCTTGCAGAGGTCGTGCGTGAGCGGGCGTTCGCTCTTTTCGTGATTCATCTGCGCGAGGATGGAATCGGCTTCCGGCTTGCCGATCCAGATCGGGAGGAGGCGTCGTCCCTCCTTCTCGCGCAGGATCACCACGAACGACTCGGACGCGCTGTCGCGCCCGAGTCGGGCAACAGTGACTTCAACCATCATGGCGCCCCCGGGGCCGGCGACGGTGGCCTATCCGAAGCGCCGCGCAGTGCGCCAGGGCGCCGCACGCCAGGGCGCCGCACGC
>CAYWCJ010000319.1:2113-4151 GCA_964456595.1 uncultured Gemmatimonas sp.
CGCCAGGGCGCCGCACGCCAGGGCGCCGCACGCGGCACATCGGCGTGGCTCATCGAACCGCGCGCTTCAGCGCGGTGACACGATCGATGCGCTCCCACGTGAAGAACGTCTTGGCCGACTTGCCGCTACCGACCGTTGCCGGCGTGCGCCCGAAGTGGCCATACGCCGCGGTCGCCTGATAGATCGGCTTACGCAGTTCGAGATCGCGCGAAATCGCGCGTGGCGTCAGATCGAACACCTCCTTCACCGCCGCCTCGATCACCGTATCGGGCACCGCGCCCGTGCCGAACGTCTGCACGTACACCGAAACCGGCTCGGCGACACCGATCGCGTACGCCACCTGCACTTCGCAGCGACGTGCCAGCTTGGCCGCAACAATGTTCTTGGCCACCCAGCGTGCCGCGTAGCAGGCCGAACGATCGACCTTGGACGGATCCTTGCCGCTGAATGCACCGCCGCCGTGGCGTCCCATGCCACCGTACGTATCGACGATGATCTTGCGACCGGTAAGCCCCGCGTCGCCCTGCGGGCCGCCGATGACGAAACGTCCGGTCGGGTTGATGTGCGTCTTGAGCTTGCGGCTGCGGAACTGTTCGGGGATGCTCGCGAGGATCACGTCCTCGAGGATCGCCTTGCGCAGCTTGGTGTTGGTCACCTTTTCGTCGTGCTGAGTCGAGAGCACGACGGTGTCCACGGCGATCGGCTGATCGCCTTCGTAGACGACGCTCACCTGCGCCTTGCCGTCCGGGCGCAGCCACGGCAACGAGCCATCCTTGCGCAGCGCCGCGAGACGATGCGTCAACGCGTGCGCCAACTGGATCGGCAGCGGCATCAGTTCGGTCGTTTCGTCGGTGGCGTAGCCGAACATCATGCCCTGATCGCCGGCGCCGCCGGTGTCGACGCCCTGCGCGATATCCGGTGACTGGCGATCGATGGTGCTCATGACCGCGCAAGTCTGCGCATCGAAACCGAAGCGCGCGTCGTTGTAGCCGATGCCGGCGATGGTCGTACGAACGATCTCGGGAAGGTGCACGTACGCCGACGTCGTGATCTCGCCGGCGATGACGGCAAGGCCGGTCGTGACGAGCGTCTCGCATGCGACACGCGCCGCGGGATCTTCGGTGAGGATGGCGTCGAGCACGGCATCGGAAATCTGGTCAGCGATCTTGTCGGGATGCCCCTCGGTCACGGACTCCGAGGTAAAAAGATGACGATCGGCCACGCTGGTCTCTGGGTCAGAAGGGAAAGGATATCCGGTTAGGTTAGTCCGCTCTGTCAGAGCGGGCAACCCGCCATGTGATGTCACGCAGGAACATGCTGTCCGTGACACTACGGATCGTGGGTGTCCAGCTCCGCACGCAGACGTCGACGCAGCAATGTCTCGACTTCACGCGCCGTCCCGGCCGACAGTGCAGCGCGCGCGGCTTCGACCGCGGCCGTCAACCGCACACCACGTATGACGCGCTTCACGTCGGCAACGCCACGCGGTGCCACGCTGAGCTGCCGAATCCCCAGGCCGAGCAGTGCAAAGACGGCCAGTGGTTGCGACGCCATTTCGCCGCACACGCAGACTTCGATGCCATGGGCGGCACCCGTGGACTGCACCTGCGCAATCAGTCGCAGCACAGCGGGGTGCAGCGGCGTGAAGCGCGGTGCCAGATTCGCATTGCCACGATCGACCGCGAGCGTGTATTGCACCAGGTCGTTCGAGCCGATGCTGAAGAAGTCCACATCGCGCACGAGCGTATCGGCGGCGACGGCGGCGGCCGGCGTTTCGACCATCACACCCAGTGGCACATCGGCGCGAAACGGCACGCGACGGTCCGCCAACTCCTGCACCGCTTCCTCCATGAGCTGCCGCGTTTCCCGCACCTCATCGACGGTCACGATCAACGGCAACATGATGCGCAGGTCGCCATGGACCGCCGCGCGCAGCAGCGCACGCAGCTGCACCTTGAAGATCTCGCTCTCATCGAGGCACATGCGAATGGCGCGCCAACCGAGAAACGGATTCGCCTCCGACGGCAACCCGCCCACC
>CAYWCJ010000319.1:4161-5705 GCA_964456595.1 uncultured Gemmatimonas sp.
CCCACCGGGAGCTTGTCTCCTCCAACATCGAAGGTGCGGATGGTGACGGGCCGTGTGCCAAATGCACGAATGACGCGGGTGTAGGCGCGGTACTGCTCCTCTTCGTCGGGCATGGCGGCGCGGCCAACGACCAGAAACTCGGTGCGCATGAGCCCGACCCCGTCGGCACCGCTCACGGCGGCCAGCTCCGATTCCTCCGGGATATCGACGTTGGCCACCACCCCCACGCGTTCGCCGTCGCGCGTGACGGGCTCGCTGAGCGCCAACTCGCGCAACTCCACGGCCCGACCGGCCTCGACCTCGACGCGCTGGCGCGCATCGGCCACCTCGGCGTCGGTGGGGGCGATCGTGAGCGTGCCCTCCGCACCGTCGAGGATGGCGAGCTCGCCACCCTTGAGATAGCTGGTGGCCTTGCGCAGTCCCACGACGGCCGGCAGGCCGAGCGAGCGGGCGAGAATGGCCACGTGTGCCGTCGCGGTGCCCGCGTCGGTGGCGATGGCCGCGATGCACTCCCGATCGAGCTGCAGCGTCAACGACGGGGTCAGATCGTGCGTGACGAGAATGGCATTCGCCCCACGCGGGACGTCCACCGGATCGTGATCCGGGAGGTCGAGCAGGATCGACAGGACGCGAATGTGCACGTCGGTAAGGTCACTCACGCGCTCCCGCAACATGGGGGCGGTGTGCCGCGCGAAGTGCTGCCGCCACTCGAGCAGAATGAGGTCAAATGCCTTTTCGGCGCCGAGGTTCTGCCTGATCAGTGCCTCGACGGAGGTGGCCAGTTCGGCGTCGTCGAGGATGGACAGCTGCACATCGAAGATGGCGGCTTCTTCGGGTCCGGCCTGCACTTCGGCGCGCGACCGCAGGAGGCGGAGACGATCACGCGCCCTCGAGAAGGCGGTCTGCAGACGCTCGATCTCCGCGACGATGTCCTCATCTCCGATCACTCGCTGGCGGACCTCCGGCACCTCCCAACGCAGGAGGTGAACGGGACCGACCACGATGCCCGGCGATGCGGGAATGCCGCGGAGGACCGACAGCACTAGGTCTCCCCGAAGCGGGACGCCACCAGTGTGGCGAGAGCCTCCAGAGCGTCGGCCGCGTCGGGTCCAGTGGCTCGCAGGGTGATCGTCGCCCCGTATTCGGCCGCCAGCATCATGACGCCCATGATGCTCTTGCCGTTCACTTCGAGGTCGTCACGGGAAATCGTGATGTCGCTCTTGAAGCGCGAGGCGGACTTCACCATTTCGGCTGCGGGACGAGCGTGCAGGCCGTGCTTATTGACGATTTGGACGGATCGTTCAGCCATCAACGGACCACCGAGTAGAGGACGAAGACCGCCAGCACGAGCAGTACGACGCGCCACCCCTCGGCGCGACCGTGCAGACGCACGAGGAGTACCGCCAGCAATGGCGTCAAGACTGTCACAGCAATGGGGACCGGCGACAGCAATGGACCGCCACCGAGCGCCCGGTGCGCAGCCATCGGGAGTGCCAACCCGCCGAGGACCGCCGCCGCACGTCCAATGTAGCGTGGACCGTGCT
>CAYWCJ010000320.1:0-5693 GCA_964456595.1 uncultured Gemmatimonas sp.
CGGGCGGCAAAGGCGCGGTCTTCGGCGCAGTCATGGCAGCCCCTACGGCATCGGGCGTGCCCGAGTTTGCTGCGTCCGTCACCGTCAGCGGCCGAATGTGACGCGCTTGAAGTCGAGGACGCGCTCACCGACGGCGGCCGGCGCATCGAGGAAGTACACCACCGGGCGACCGTCCACCTGCACCATCGACATGATCACGGTGCGCGCCGCACGTGTTGGCGTCGCGATGATATCGAGTCGGCGCGTCGTGGCGCCCGACGGCACGGTCAGACGACCCATCTCGTAGCGCCGACGTGTCGCGTCAGCCATGAGGTCGAGGAAATCCGCCGCGTCCACCGAAGTATCCCACACGGTCGCCCACGCCAGCGCGTCGCCCGACGGTGTGTTGATCACGGCATACTTGTCGCCATCGAGCCCACCCGCCGCGCGACGCGCCAGCGCCTCGTCCTTGAGGTGCTGCACCAGAATCAGTCGCGACTCGAATTCGCCGAAGCTGTTGGTAAAGGTCGTTTTGCCGACGGAGGGCTCGGGCAGCGTGACGGACGTTGGCACGTCGCGCGCGCTCGCGTCGGCGGCGAAGTATGCGTCGTCGTTGAGTATCTGCTTGGTCGAAATGGGGAGATCGGTCAACAGCTCGCTCTCCTTCCGCTTCTCGATGAATCGTCGCACGAAGTCGGCGCCGCCCAGATACGGGAAGAGCATGCCTTCGCGCACGGCACGGGGCGCAGAGGCAAAGACCGGCATGCCGCCCTGTCCATCCCGTATCATGTCGCGAATACGGTCCCAACCACCCGGCATCCTGAGCATCGGCCCGATATTCGGATCGAGACGGAATTGATTGAACACCGCCTGTCCTTCGAGAATCGCCTGCGCGGCCGCCTGTCGATCGGCGTTGTCCACCGCGCCCTGAATGCTGTCGATGCGCACGTACTGATCCTGCAACGCATGTACGAGTTCATGCGCAATCGTCTGGTCGCGCAGCGCCTTGGGGGCGCCGTCCACGACATAGAGCACTTTCGTGGCCGGATCGTAGTAGCCGATGACCTGCTCTTCAAGCAATCGCTGCAGCAACGCCGCCAGGTCGAGGGTGTCGGGCATCAATCCAAGCACGCGATACGCACCTTGCTGTCCGGCGATCTGCGTTTTCGCCCGCTCGCTCGATAGCTGCTGCATGAGGAACGTCGCCACTTCCGCCTTCGACTTCGTTTCGAGCTTGGGCGGCGTCTTGAACGGAAGTCCGAGTTGCTCCTCGATTTTCGGCACGACGGTGTTGACCACGTCCGCGTAGGGACTGCCGTCGGCACTCGCCGACTTCTCGCCACACGCGACAGTGGTCGCGAGCAGGAGCGCCAGCGCCGCTGCGGAAGCGGATACGCGCGACATCAACTCGCTCGTGCAAGTCGCTGTTGCGAGCGCTGCGTTCCGGATCTGCTGAAGTCGGATTTGGTGCGGAGGGAGTTCGGTCACGTCGGGAAGGCGCGCTGCATGTACCAGGCAATGAGGTAGTCTCCCCAAAGCAAGGCAAGCATCGCAGCAGGCGCAAGGAACACACCGAACGGGACATCGGGAAAGGCGAACTCCTCTCCACTGCGCCTGGCTCGCACCCAGAGAACCGGACCGACGACAAACAGGAAGAACGTCGCACCAACGAATGCGCCACCAATGATCGTCAGCAACGCGCGCTCCGGCCCCAGCGCCGCACCGACCACGGCCATCAACGTCGTATCGCCAAACCCCATCGCCTCACGCTTCATCGCCACTTCGGCCAACCAACCGATGATGGTGATTGCACCGGCACCGACACAGGCGCCAAGAAACGCAGTCCACGGCGTGGCGAAGAGCGACGTTTCATTCAGAAAGAGTCCGCCAACGGCCGCGCCGAGCATCAGCACCAGCCCCGTCAATGTGAAGCCATCCGGAATGAGATAGTGCTTGGCGTCGGTGACGGCGATGCCAAACAGAATCGTCCCGAAGACCGCGATGCGCATCGCTTCGTAGGTCACGCCGAAGTGATAGACACTGGCCACCCATCCGAACGCGACCAACAGCTCCACCGCCGGATACTGTATCGAGATCGGCAGCTCGCAGCCGCGACATTTGCCACGCAACAGCAGCCAGCTCAATACAGGAATGTTCTCGTGCCAGGCGATCGGACGTTCGCAACGCGGACAACGCGAGCGCGGACTGACGACGCTCAGGTCGGCCGGCCAACGCGAGATACACACATTCAGGAATGACCCCATCGACGCCCCGAGGACGAAGACGGAAGCCAGCACCATGGCGGTCAATTCAGCGGTGAACGGAGGCATCGCATGCGGTAGAAGGTCGAACCGGCCGGCATCAGCGTGGTCGCAATGCGTGAAGCAGAATACCGGTGGCGACAGCGACATTGAGCGATTCCACGCCGGGTGACATGCGAATGGCCACGCGTTGGCGAGCCCGCTCGGCCACCGGCGCAGACAACCCTGCCCCCTCGTTGCTCACTGCCAGTGCCAGCCGATCCGGTGCGACCGTGATTGTGTCGAGGGGTGCACCGTTGGTGTCCGCCGCCCACAGCGGAACCGCATGCGTGTCGAGCCAGGCGGTGACCGATTCCCAGGTGGCAGGCAACGCCGAATGCGAAAAGAGCGCCCCCATCGAACTACGGACGACTTTGGCGTTCCATAGGTCAACGGTTCCCGGCAAGGCGAGGGTCGTCGCCACGCCAAGCGCCGCGGCTGTCCGGATTACGGTCCCCACATTTCCAGGGTCCTGCAGGGCGTCCAGCACCAGGAATCGTCCCACCTCGGGCGGGGTATCCATCACACGCTGGGGAATCTCGGCGACGGCAAGAATCCCCTGCGGAGTATCCGTGTCCGCCGCGTCGTCGAGTTCTCTGGCCGATACCTCCTGCAGAGGAATGCCGCGCCTGGCTGCCTTGACCAGCAGTGCGGCGCCACGTTCGTCCCGGCCGAGTTCGTTGGTGGCCAAGAGGCCCACCATTTGCACAGCCGAGTCCAGGAGCGCCTCTACGGTCCGCACTCCCTCGGCCACAAACCGCTGGTGGCGTTCGCGCGCTTTTCGGCGCTGCAGGTCGCGAGCGAGGGTAAGTAGCTTCACGGCAGTTGAACCCGATGGCGAGACAAACGATGCCCAGACACGATGAGGGGAATATGCGGAGCCGAGCGACGGATGCGACGCCGAAAGTGCGCGAGTGGCCGCATTTTGCTGCCCGAACGCGGCGTTGGAACCTAGTGCGAACAGCGGTCCCGGCCGGAGTACTCCTGGCGACCTCCTGCATGGCGTCCACCCAGCAGGAAGTCCAGATGGGTGCCGACTACGCCGCACAAATCGACCAGCAGTTGCCGCTCGTACGCGATCCCGAGATCGTGCGGTACATCAACGTGCTTGGCGACTCCATCGCGCGCGTGTCGGACGATCGCTCGCTGCAATGGAAGTTCAGCGTGGTCGATCAGCCCGACATCAACGCCTTTGCCGTGCCCGGCGGCTATATCTACGTGAACCGTGGTCTCATCGCGCGGGCAGCCACGATGTCGGAGTTGGCGGGTGTGCTGGGTCACGAAATCGCGCATGTGACGCAGCGACACAGCATGGAGCAGATGGCCAAGGGTCAGAAGGCGCAGATCGGCGCCGTCGGACTGTGCATCGCATTCCCCTCGTTCTGCAACAGCGGCGCCGGTAACGCGGCCATTCAGTACGGCGGCGGAGCGCTCTTCGCAAAGTTCAGCCGCGATGATGAAAGCGAGGCCGATCGCTATGGCGTCACCTACGTCACGCGCGCCGGCATCGATCCGCGGGGCATGCCGTCGATGTTCCGGACGCTGCTGGCTGAGCGGAAGACCAATCCGGGCGCGCTGGAAGCGTGGTTCTCGTCGCACCCGATGGAGGAAGATCGCGTGGCGACCACCGAAGCTGAAATCTCGAAGATCTCGCCGACGATTCTGCGCACGCTCACCCGCGACACGCCGGCGTACCAGCGATTCAAATCGCGGCTGGCCTCACTGCCCCAGACTCCGGCGCGCCGGTAGCGAACCGCAATGCTCAGGGCAGTCCACGTACGAACTCGGTGACCAGCCCCTCGAAGTTGGCGGCAACCAGGCGCCCCGCTTCGAGGACTTCACCGTGGTGCATCGGCTGCAGCGTCAACCCTGCCGCCTTGTTGGTGATGCATGAGACAGCAGCCACACGCATGCCCAGCGCCCTCGCGACAATCACCTCGGGCACGGTGCTCATTCCTACCGCGTCAACGCCGAGCTTTTCAAGCATGCGGACTTCCGCCGGTGTTTCGTACGTGGGGCCAAGCAGCCCGCAGTAGACGCCATCCTGCAGGGTCAGTCCAACGGTGCGCGCCGCGTCATGCAGCTGCGCCCGCAGGGCGCGGTCATAAGGCTCCGACATATCCGGGAATCGCTCGTCACCGGGTTCGTTGGGGCCGGCCAGCGGATTGCGGAACATCAGGTTCATGTGGTCGGCGATGACCATCAGATCGCCCGGCACGAACGTGCGACGCACACCGCCTGCCGCGTTCGACGCGAAGTACACGCGCGCGCCCAAGGCATGGAGGACGCGCACCGGAAACGCCGCCAGTGCGACGTCATGGCCTTCGTACAAATGAAAGCGTCCGGCGAGCGCGACCACGGGGCGATCGGCGAGTCTGCCCACGATCAACTGACCGGCGTGGCCCGCGACCGTCACCGTTGGAAATCCTGGCACGTCCGAAAACGGGATCTTGATCGCGTCGTCGATCCGATCGGCCAGACCACCCAGCCCGGATCCGAGCACGATGCCGCAGACCGGCGTCGGCATCGCACCGACGCTTCGAACCGTGGACACCCGTTGGCGCACATAGTCGGCGGCGACGCGCGCCTGCCCGCCTCCCATACTGACCGGGCGCGCTTCGAAACTGGTGGTGACGAACGCGCCGCTCATCGGACCCGCCCGCTGGTGCTCATGATGGTGCTCATGATGGTGCTCATGATGGTGCTCATGATGGTACTCATGATGGTGCTGAGGATGGGGCTCAGGATGGGGCTCAGGATGGGGCTCAGGATGGGGCTCAGGATGGGGCGCATTCGGTGCTCTCCAGAGGGAACTCGGGCAGTTGTGCCGCGTCGGCCAGCACCTGCGCAATGTCGCGCGCGGCCGCATTGCGCGCCGCGATCCGCTCGGCGTGCGGCAGAAACGCGGCATCGAAGGCGGCCAGCGACAGGCGCGACAACGTTGCGAGATCATAACCGAGATGCTCAGCGCAGCGGAGATACTCCTGCGTGAGCGAGACTCCGCTCATGAGCCGATTGTCGGTGTTGATCGTGACGACCGCGCCGAGTGCGACGTAGCGCGCGAGCTTGTGCTCGATGAACGTGGAGGAGACGCGCGTCTGAACATTGCTGGTTGGACACACTTCGAGCGGAATCTGCCGATCCACCACGTACGCCTCGAGCCTCGGGTCTTCGTGCAGCCGCGTACCGTGCCCGATGCGATTCGCGCCACAACGATGAATCGCGTCGCGGATAGAGTGCGGTCCGTCGCCCTCGCCGGCGTGGACAGTCACGGCGAGATCGTGCCATCGGGCGAACTCGAAGGCCGGTGCGTGGTGATGCGCCGGATTGCCCGCTTCGCCTCCCGCCAGATCGAAGGCAACCACGCCGTGGTCCTTGAACGCGACCGCCAGCTCGGCCATCTCGAGTGAGTGT
>CAYWCJ010000321.1:0-3186 GCA_964456595.1 uncultured Gemmatimonas sp.
CGGGCAAGAAACGTGTCAGCCAGCAGCGGAATGTCTTCGCGACGCTGTCGCAGCGGCGGCAGATGCACCGCAATGACATTGAGTCGATAGAACAGATCCGCGCGGAAGCTGCCACGCTTGATCTCTTCCTCCAGATCGCGATTGGTGGCGGCGATGACCCGTGCATCGACCGAGAGCGCTTCAGTGGCACCGACGGGGATCACTTCGCGCTGCTGCAGCACGCGCAACAGTTTCACCTGCGTGGACGCCGTCGTCTCGCCAATTTCGTCGAGAAAGAACGTGCCACTCTGCGCGGCGGCAAAGAGTCCCTGCTTGTCCTTCACGGCGCCGGTGAACGAGCCCTTCACGTGACCGAAGAGTTCACTCTCGAGCAGCGACTCGGGCAGCGCACCGCAGTTGATGGACAGAAAGCTGTGATCGCTGCGCGTCGAGAGATCATGCACATAGCGTGCGACCACCTCCTTGCCCGTACCCGATTCACCGGTGATCAGCACCGTCGAATCGGTCGGCGCGACGGTCTCCGCCAGGCGCAACACGTCAATCCAGCTGCGACTGCTCCCCACGGGCCGACCGGTCGTGTTCCGCTCGCGACGCTTGATCTCCTGCTTCAACACGGTATTCTCGGCGCGCAACTTCCGATGCTCGGCGGCACGACGGAGAATGGCCAGCAGTTCGTCGTTGCGGAACGGCTTTTGGATGTAGTAGAACGCACCCTCGTTCACCGCCTGAATGGCGGACTGCAGCGTGGCCTGCGCCGTCATGAGAATGACCGGGATTTCGGGATCGACCTGTCGCGCGGTGCTCAATACCTGCACACCACCAACGTCGGGCATCCGCACATCCGTCAGCACGATGTCGGGACGCAGTTCAGCGATACGTTCGACGCCCTGCTTGCCGCCATGCGCGGTGAACGGCACAAAGCCTTCGGTCTTGAGCAGAATGCGCAGCGAATCGAGAATGCCTACCTCGTCGTCTACAATGAGCACGCGCGGGGCAGCGTCGTTGGCAAGAGCGGTGGTGGTCACTGGGCGGCTCCGATCTCTCGGGAATCTGCGGGAATGTTCGTGCCCACATCGCGATCGATGTCGGCATCTTTGAATGCAGCGTTGAATACGGCGTTGTGTGCGGTGATCGGCAGCAGCACGGTGAAGCGCGTGCCGGTGGGTAGCGCGTCGACCAGCACGAGTCCGCGATGCGCTTCGACCGCCCGGTGCACCACGGGAAGTCCAAGCCCGGTGCCGCCAGGCTTGCCGGTCACGAATGGCTCGAAGAGTCGTTCGCGGAGCTCGGGCGGAACGCCCGGGCCGTCGTCGCTGATGGTGATGGCGAGATGCTCGCCGACCATCGCGGACGCCCCAGGCGCGGTCGGGGCGCCGGGCGCTCCATGCGCGCGAGGCTCGTAGCGATGCACCGACACCGCGACGTGCCCGTGCTCACTCACCGCCTGCACGGCGTTCAGTACCAGATTGAAGACGGCCCGATGCAGCAGGTCCTCGTCGCCTTCGACCGGCGGCAACTCGCTTTCGATCGACACGTCGATGCTGACGCCGGGTGCGCGATCCGGGTGCGTGCCCGCGATGGTCACGGCGGCTCGGGTGAGCGCCCCAAGATCGAGCGACTCCACCCGCGTGACGCGCGCGCGAGCGAAATCGAGAAAGTCGGCCAGCAACCGGCTCAGGCGATCGGCTTCGCGTACCACGAGACCAAAGAGAACGCGCTCGTCCTCGTCCTCTTCCGTGACCGGTGCAACCACACCGCGGCGACGCGCCAACTGCTCGGTCGCACTGCGAATGGACGCCAGCGGATTTCGAATCTCGTGCGCGAGCGAAGCACTGAGCTCGGCGACGGCCTGCAAACGCTCCGCGCGCACGTGCAGCGACTGCAGACGCTTGCTATCTGAAATGTCCTGAAAGATCGCCGTTGCACTCGTACCACCATTCGGATGTGCACTGTCAGAGACCGTAGTCGTGACGCCAATTTCGACACTCTGTCCGTCGCGTTGAATCAGTCCTTCGGCACGGGTCGTGCGCACACCCTGACGCGAGGATTGTTCGAGCAGGAGCGCCAACTGCGGCGCAATGCCGCGCAGGGTGTTGGACAGCGGCTTCCCCACAAACTGCCGCAGGTTGATCCCCAGCAGATCGGCGGCCGCGGGATTGGCGTAGACCAATCGACCTTCCGCATCGACGGTGATGATGCCCGAGCGAATGGTGCGCAGGATGTCGGCGGCTTCGAGCTGCACTTTCACGAGCTGCGCGGCGAGCGCGTCCTGTCCGAGCCCGGCCTGACGCAGGCGCAACGCGACATAGCCCGATCCGATGGCCACCACGACAAAGACGCCGATCTGCACCGTCATTCCCGCGTGTGACACCGCCGGTCGCAGCCAGACGACGTCCATCGAGTAGAGCAGACAGGCACCCCCCGCCACCGCGAGTCCTCCGCGGAATGACAACAACAGCGCGGCGCTGGCAATCACGAGGATGTACAATGCCGCGAACTGCGAGCTCCAGCCGCCGGTGATGTGCACGACGGCGGTGACCAGCGCGAGATCGACGGCGCACTGCAGACCGTAGAACACCGGGCCGTACGCGCGACGCTGCACCTCGCCGTACATCGCCGAGGCAACGGTCGCCAACACCGCCACGGCGAAGGCGAGGGTGGCCAACAGCGTGTCCGTCGGATCGGCGCGATTCCAGACAAAAACCGCCGCCACGAGAATGGCACAGGCGAGCACAATGCGACCAAGCCAGACCCAGCGGAGCACCCGGCGTGGGTCCAGCATATCCTGAATGGCGACTTGAGGGTACGCGGGAGTGTAACGCAATGGACGCGATCAAGGTCCCGGCATGGTTGCCGGAGGCGATCTGAGCCGGTTCGCAGAATGCAAGAGGCGCGGAACGCCCGTCGCTCTTGCAGATTGCACTACCATGACGAACCATCCGTCCGACCGTTTCCTTTTGTGATGCTCGCTGAATCGACTTTGCTGGCGGACCCCGAGCTGACGTTCAGCAGCGCGACGCTGCGACTGCTCATGGTGCTTATTCTGGTGCTGCTCAACGCGTTTTTCGTCGCGGCCGAGTTTGCGCTGGTGGCCGTGCGCCGCAGCCGTATCGACCAGATGGCGGCCGAAGGGGACCGCAGCGCGCTGGTGGTGCAGCGCGCCCTCAAGCACCTCGATCGCTACAT
>CAYWCJ010000321.1:3196-5649 GCA_964456595.1 uncultured Gemmatimonas sp.
GGACTCAGCTCGGCATCACGCTGGCGTCGCTCGCGCTTGGCTGGATCGGCGAGCCGGCGGTGGCAGTGCTCGTGGACCGCCTGCTGCATCTGGTCAACATCGAGCCGTCGCCCGGCGCGTTGCACACCGGCGCGGGGATCGCCGTCGCTTTTGCCGTCATCACCTTCCTGCACATCGTGCTGGGCGAGTTGGCGCCCAAGTCCATCGCGCTCGCTCGGCCCGAAGATGTGAGCCGGTTGGTCGTGCGTCCGCTGATGCTCTTTTCTCAGGTGATGTCGCCGTTCATCAACTTCCTGAACAACACGGCGAATCGGCTGCTGCGCCTGCTGGGCGTGGAACCCACCTCCGAAAATGGGCATGTGCACTCACCGGAGGAGCTTCGCCTTCTGGTGATGCAGGCGCGCGCGCACGGCACGCTTGACGAGTCCGACTCGGCGATGCTCGCCGGCGTGTTCGATTTTCACAACAAGAAGGCCCTCGATGTCATGCGCCCGAGAACAGATATGGTCGCTATCCCCGAAGATGTGGAAACCGAGAAGCTGGTGCAGCTCCTTCGTCGAGAGCGCTACTCGCGATATCCCGTGTACCGCGATACGCCCGATGATATCATCGGCGTCTTTCTGGCGAAGGATCTCTGGTTGCTGGAAGATGTGCGCACGTTCGTGCTGAAGGATCACACGCGCGAACCGCTGTTCGTACCGGCCACTCGCGCCGCCGAACGCGTGCTCGACGATCTGCGTCGCACGCGCGCGCACCTTGCGGTCGTGCTCGACGAATACGGCGGCACGGCGGGCATCGTCACCATGGAAGATCTGGTGGAAGAAGTCGTTGGCGATATTGCCGACGAATACGATCCGTTCTCGCGCGACGCGTTGCTCTTCGACGGCGTGTTGGAGCTCGCCGGTTCGATGTCGCTGGTGGACGTCCGCTCCGATCACAGGTTGCCGATCCCCGAGGGCGACTGGTCCACCCTCGGCGGTTACGCGTTTGCCATGCTCGGGCGATTGCCTCGCGTCGGCGATCGCGTGACGTATCCCGGTGGCGAGTTGGAGGTGGTCGCCATGGACGGGCGTCGTGTGGCAGCGTTGCGTGTGCACAAGCGCGTTGAACCAGTGGTGAGCGCGTGACCGATCACTTCGTGACCTTGCCGGAGCGAGTCACCGCTCGCCTTGCCGTACTGCGCGCCGGTGTGCTCTGCGGGGCGGCGCTGCTGCTGTCGTTCGCGTGTGCGGCACGCGGAGAGGGCGGCGAGCGTGATGCTGCCTCCGCTGCCTTGGCACAGCAGGACTCCATTGTTCCCGCAGCGCCCCCCGGCGAGCCTGCGTCCGTATTTCCTCCGCCGACGCGACCGATCGCCGATATCGTGGCACCGCGCTGGAGCGCCGAAGATGATCGCGATGACGTCGGTGAGTTTGCGCGCGTCGCGAAGCTGGCGGGTGTGCGCCGCGGGATGCGCGTGGCGGACATCGGCGCTGGTGACGGCTACTACGTGAGCCGACTTTCGCCGATGGTCGGTGCGACGGGGCGGATCTTCGGCAACGATATCATCATCGACTATCTGCGCCTGCTGCAGACTCGCGTGCGGCGCGAGAAGCTGGCCAACGTTCAGGTGGTGCTCGGAGATCCGCACGATCCGCGTCTCCCTGCCGAAGTCGTGGATGTGGCACTCATGATTCACATGTATCACGAGATCGAGCAGCCGTTCGGCCTGCTGTGGAATCTCGCCACGTCGATGAAACCACGCGGCACGCTGGTGATTCTCGATCTTGAGCGGCCAACGTACGGACACGGCACACCGCCGGCCTTACTGCGCTGCGAACTCCGCGCCATCGGTTATCGCGAGCGTTCGTTCACGAAGACGGGCGCCGAGGAGTATGTGGCGATCTTCGAGGCGCCGACGATTGCCGACCGTCCCACGCCTGCCGCGATCACCGCGCGACTCTCGGCGCAGCCATGCCGCGCGCCGCAGGATTGACGGCGCATGCATCGCTCCGCGCCTCCTGATGCCAGGATCTGTTCATGAATGAGCAGGGCGACGATTCGCTGCTCTCACCTGAGCCGGCAGCGGTGGAGATCACGCGCACCGTACGCATTCCTGTTTGGGAGCTCGAGCTGCGAGCGATCACCGGCAGCGGTCCCGGTGGGCAGCACGTGAATCGCAGCGCGACGCGCGTGGCGCTACGCTGGAATGTGCGTACCACACGCGCACTCTCCGACGAGCAGCGTGATCGGGTCATGGGCAAGCTCGCCTCCCGACTGGACGGCGAAGGCGCGCTGCGCATCGTGGCGGGTGAGTTTCGCAGCCAACAGCAGAACCGACGCGCTGCGATCGCGCGTCTGGTGGTGATCGTCGAACGTGCGCTGATCGTGCCCAAGTCACGCAAGGCCACCAAGCCCACACGCGGTTCGGTGGAGCGGCGACTGACCGAGAAGCGGCAGCGTTCCGACGTCAA
>CAYWCJ010000322.1:0-5639 GCA_964456595.1 uncultured Gemmatimonas sp.
ATCACACCGCCTAGCCTCAGCCAGCGCAGCGTCACCGCAAAGGGATCGCTGATGGATCAGCGATCCCTTTGCGGCGACGCCGCGCTGGCTGAGGCTCGGCGGCGTGATTGTAATCAGTACTGAAGCCGCCGGCGTTACGGGCACCGTGACGTTGTCACCGCAAGCACCCAGCGCAACCAACGCGCTCAGGCTCGCGGCGATCAGCGCCTTCTTCCGAGAAAAGAGTTGCATTCATCCCCCTCTTTACGAGGTAGTGGAGGTAGCATCTGCGAGCAGTGGGTTGCTGCCGGCAGAAAAACCGCATGAAAAGAACCCATCTCGTTGATGTGTCCTTGAATCAGTCATCCCGCATCGGGCTGGACACGTTCCGGGGAGCGGCCGGTTGGCGTCCACGCCAATGCAGAGAGACTGATACCCAAACCATCCAGCAGAGTATGCCCACACTCGTGGACACAACAGTGACCAGATAGCAAGACGCAAAGCTAGAGGCGATCGGCCACTCGGTCAAGCCGTAGCAGCACTCGCCTTTTCCAACCCGCCATCACATTCCTGTAACGCACGTCACCGATAGGGCTTTTATCCACAACCAGCCCGCGTTCACCGGGCCAAAAGCCCGCGGACGGCCCCCGAAAGGGACGGCGTTGGACGACCTCCCGTCACACACCAAGCAACGCCCGCACCTCGACGGGGCCGTATCTTTCGTCCATGGTCGATCCCCCCCGTCTCCATGTCCCTACCCATCTCGAGATCCCCGCGTCACCGGGCAACGCCCTCGGACCGGCCCTCAACGCGGCCCAGGCCGAGGCCGCCAGTCACGGCGATTCCCCGCTCTTAATAGTTGCCGGTGCCGGTTCGGGGAAAACGCGCACCCTCATCCATCGCGTGGCGCACCTGATCGGCCGAGGGGTACCGGCCAGCCGCATTCTGCTCCTGACCTTCACTCGTCGCGCCTCGCAGGAGATGCTCGACCGCTGCCAGCGGCTGGTCGGCTCCGCCTCGCAGCAGGTGCAGGGCGGGACGTTCCATGGCGTCGCCCACCGGCTGCTTCGCCGTTTCGGACCCGCCGCCGGACTTGCCGCGGACTTCACGATCCTCGACCAGGGGGATGCCGGTGATCTCATGAGCATCGCCCGCGCCGCCCTCGGCTACGGCGATGCCAAGGGAGGTGCGCCACGCTTTCCACGCGCGGAAACCGCATTGGCCGTGTATTCGCGGCACATCAACACCGATAAGCCCGTGGCGGACATTCTCGCCGAACAATGGCCGCACTTTCTCTCATGGGCCGGCGACCTCGAGCGCCTCTTTGGCGACTACGTGCGTCGCAAGAGCGAACGCAACCTGCTCGACTACGACGACCTGCTGCTCTCGTGGGCATTGCTGCTGGAGCACGATCCCGTCATCGCCGCCGAGATTCGCGGGCTCTACGAGCATGTGCTGGTGGACGAGTATCAGGACACCAATCCGCTGCAGTCGCGCATCCTGCGGGCGCTGTGTACCAACGGGCGCATTACGGTCGTTGGTGACGATGCCCAGAGCATCTACTCGTTCCGCGGCGCGACGATTCGCAACATCCTCGACTTCCCGCAGCAGTTTCCGGGAACGCGCATCGTCTCGCTCGAGCGCAACTACCGGTCGATCGCGCCCATCCTCGAGACGACCAACGCGCTGATCTCGCGCAGCCGTGAACGGTACTCGAAGCAGCTCTGGACCGAGCGAAGCGGCGGAGAGCCGCCCTGGCTGGTGACGCTGCGTGACGAGCATGAGCAGACGAAGTTCGTCGTCGACCGCTTGCTGCAGTTGCACGACGAGGGGATTCCGCTGCGTGAGATCGCCGTGCTCTTTCGTGCCGGCTATCTGTCGGCCGATCTCGAAATCGAGTTGGCCAATCGGCGCATACCATACGAGAAGTGGGGTGGTCTCAAGTTCCTCGAAGCGGCGCACATCAAGGACATCCTCGCGTTCCTGCGCGTGCTGGAGAATCCGCGCGACGAGGTGAGTTGGTATCGCCTGCTGCGGCTGCTGCCGGGCGTGGGTGACGCGACGGCCAAGGCAGCGGTGGACCTGTTGGCGCAACATGGCTGGGAGCCAATGACCATCGGTGCGGTGCGCGCACCGGCGCGGGCGCGACCGGGGTTGCATGCGCTGTCGGCGCTGCTGGATGGGATGCGGCGGGTGAATGCGCATGCGCCAGCAGAAGCGATCCGTCTCGTGCGTCAGCTCTACGATCCAATTCTGATGGCCACCTATGATGATGCGCCGCCGCGTCTGGCCGATCTCGATCAGCTGGAAGTCATCGCCGCAGGCTATCCGGATCGTTCGACATTTCTCGCCGCGCTCGCGCTCGAACCGCCGTCCAATACGCAGGATCTGGCCGTCGGCAGCGACACGGATGAAGACGACGCGCTCATTCTGTCGACGGCGCACTCCGCCAAGGGCAAGGAATTCGACGTGGTGTTCGTCATCTGGGCGGCGGACGGCATCTTCCCGATGGCGCGGTCGGCGGGGGACGAAGCGCAGGTGGATGAAGAGCGCCGACTGCTGTACGTGGCGATGACGCGCGCGCGCGACCAGCTCTACGTCACGTATCCGCTGCACAGCTATCCAAGTCGCACGGGAGCGGATTTCGCTTACGGTCAACTCTCCCGATTCCTGGATCCGGGTGTACGAGGAACGATGCAACGCGTCACGTTGGCCCCTGAGCCACTGCAGGCCTTACCGGCGCCGCGAACCGATGCCACGGTGGACCTGCGGGCGCTGCTGCGTGGGAAGTTCGGATCGTGAGGAGCAGCGGTCTCAGTTTCGGCAAACGCATTCATGCCCGGTCCATGATGAAACTCCAGCAGTTCGTGGTGCGAAGTGTCGTACTCCTCAGCATGGCGGCGATCACAAGCGACGCCCTGCGCGCGCAGCCGGCCAAACGCGCAGTGCGCGATTCGTTTGCGCTGACCGCCACGCTGCCGGTCGATCCGGCGGTGCGCATCGGCCGGTTGCCGAACGGTCTGCGCTATTACGTGCGCCGCAACGCGAAGCCGGAACAACGCGCCGAGTTGCGGCTGGTGGTCAACGCCGGTTCGATTCTCGAGGATTCGGATCAACTCGGGTTGGCGCATTTCGTCGAGCACATGGCGTTCAACGGGACGAAGAACTTCGCGAGGAACGATGTCGTGAAGTATCTCGAGTCGATCGGGGTGCGCTTTGGCGCTGACCTCAATGCGCAAACGGGATTCGACGAGACCATTTACATCCTCCCGGTTCCAACGGACAGCGTCGGCATCCTGCCGAAGAGCTTTCGCTTCCTCGGCGATATCGCGACGGGCGTGTTGTTCGATTCCGCCGACGTGGTGGCGGAGCGAGGCGTGGTGCTCGCGGAGTGGCGCGATGGGTTGGGCGCGTCCGAGCGCATTCAGGCGAAGCAGTTTCCGGTGCTCTTTCGCGGCTCGCGGTACGCCGACCGTTTGCCGATCGGCAAACCCGGGATTCTCGAACGGGCCAATCCCGCCCCGCTGCGTCGCTTCTGGCGCGACTGGTATCGTCCCGACTTGATGGCCGTCATTGCCGTCGGCGACGCGGACCCCGACACGTTACAGGCGCTGATCCGTCGCAGCTTCGGCGCCATTCCTGCGCGCGCCGCGAAGCGTCCACGCACCAACGCCGCGGTACCGCAACACGACTCGACGCTGGTCTCCATCGCCACCGATCAGGAGCTGACGTCGTCGTCGGTGGAAGTGTACTGGAAGCTGCCACCCACGAGCACGTCGCGCGTGCAGGACCTGCGTCGCAACATGATGGAAGGACTCTACGACGCGATGTTGAACCAGCGTTTCGGTGAGCTGTCGCGCAAACCGGATGCGCCGATTACGGGTGCGGGTGCAGGCGGTGGCAACCTCGTACGCGGCGCCGACTCGTACTCGCTGGGCGCCGGTGCAAAGGAAGGGAAGATTCTCGAGTCGCTGCAGCTGCTGCTCACCGAATCCGAGCGCGTGCAGCGGCACGGCTTTCTTCCGGCGGAGTTCGAGCGCGCCAGAACGAGCATGCTGCGCGGGTACGAACGCGCGTACGCCGAGCGAGACAAGCTTCCTTCCGAATCGTTCGTGAACGAGTATGTCGATCACTTTCTCTCGGGCGACGCGATTCCCGGCATCGCGTTCGAATACGAAGCGGCCAAGCGACTGTTGCCGCAGGTGACACTGGCCGAAGTGAACGCGCTCGGGAATGCGCGCGGCGGTGCGGCAAATCGGGTCGTCATGGTGACGTTACCAGAAAAGGCCGGTCTCACTCCGCCAACCGAAGCCGAGGTGCGCAACGTCTTTCGCGCTGTGACATCCGCGAGCATCGCCGCGTGGACGGAGACCGTCGCCGAAGGTGATTTGGTGACCACGGTGCCAACGGCGGGGCGCGTCGTTGCCGAACGCACATTCGCGTCGATTGGTCTGACGGAATGGACGCTGTCGAATGGCGTGCGTGTGTACGTGAAGCCCACGGATTTCAATGCCGATCAGATTCTCATGTCGGCCTGGAGTCCTGGTGGCGTCAGTCTCGCACCGGACAGCGCGGTCTTTCGCACAGCGCTCGCCGGCGGCGTGCTCGCGAATGGTGGGGTCGGCGATTTCTCGCTGGTGGACCTCAACAAGAAGCTCGCCGGTAAGGTGGCAAGCGTTGCGCCGAACATCAGCGACCTGTCCGAAGGATTGACGGGGCGCGCCTCGCCACGTGATCTCGAAACCTTGTTGCAGCTGACTTGGCTCCGCATGACGGCACCGCGCGCAGACACCGCGGCATTTCAGGCGCTGTTGCAGAACATCGAGAATCAGTTGCGCAACAAGGACGCGAGTCCGGCGGCGGTGTTCAATGATACGATCACGGTGACCTTGGCGAACGGAAGTCCACGTGCCAAGCCACTGTCGGTCGATCGATTGAAGGAGCTGGACCTGAACCAGATGCTGGCGATCTATCGCGATCGTTTCGGCGATGCGGGAGACTTCTCCTTCCTGTTCGTCGGCAACGTCGATCCGACCGTGCTCAAGCCGCTGGTGGAACAGTGGCTCGCGCCGTTGCCGACGGCGGGTCGGAAGGAAACGTGGCGCGATGTGGGACCCAAGCTGTTTGACGGGCAGATCGAGAAGACCGTGCGCAAGGGACTCGCGCCGCAGAGTCAGACCGTGTTGATGCTGGCGGGCGTCGCGCCGTGGAGCCGAGAACGCAACTACATGCTCGCGTCGCTGACCGAGCTGGTGCAGATGCGGCTGCTGGATCGATTGCGTGAAGCGCTTGGCGGCACATACTCGGTGAGCGTGAACGCCGCGCTGTCACGAAAGCCACGCCAGGAATGGCAGATGGTGATCGACTTCGGCTCGGCGCCGGAGAAGGCGGACACGCTCTATCGCGCAGTGCTGCAGGAATTGGATTCGCTGCGACGCGTGCCGCCGAGTGCGGCAGAGGTGGAGCGCGTGCGGGAGCAGCAGCGACGCGGGTTGGAGGTATCGCGGAAGCAGAACAACTGGTGGGTGAGTGTGTTACGGGATCGGTTGGAGAATGGAGATGATCCGACGACGGTGTTCAGTAACGAGGCGCTGATCGCGGGGTTGACGGCGGAAGCGCTGCTCGGCGCAGCGAAGGAGTGTTTGAGTGAGGAGAAGAGG
>CAYWCJ010000323.1:0-5637 GCA_964456595.1 uncultured Gemmatimonas sp.
GCCACTGCGCCAGACCACCGAGATCACGGCGTTGGCGTCCGCGTCGGCGGCGAAGGTCAGCTGGGCATCGCTCCCTGAGAGGTAGTAGCCACCCGATGTCATCTCCCGCGACTGCGCCGGCAAGAACCCGGACCGCACCGCAATCCTGGCGCCAATGCCCTGCGAGTTGGCACCGCTGCCGCGCAGTCGCACCGACAGGCGCGGTGCATTGGTGGTGCTGCGATACACCACCGACGGTGCGTTCAATCGCGTGACGACCGCATCGAGCGCTCCATCGCCGTCGAGATCGCCGAGTGCGAGGCCATGCGAGATGGCGCTATCGACGCCGAATCCCCAGCTCCGACTCGCATCGGTGAAAGCGAGATCACCGCCGTTGCGGAGCGCGACGCTGCTCGCGAGCAATCGCGGAAACTCTGCCGATTCGCGATTCCAAGGCACTCGCGGAAAGCTGTTGCGAATGCGGTCGTAGGGGTCGGCTTCTCGCACGTCGTAGCGATGACCGTTCACCGCCAGCAGGTCCTCGAAGCCATCGAGATCGACGTCGAGGAAGGCGGACCCCCACGTCCAGTCGGTCGCGGTCACGCCGGCAAAGTCCGCGATCTGCGCCCAAGTGCCGTCCCCGCGTGAGAGCTGCAGCATGTTGCGCATCCATTGGGTGCGTTCGGGCGACCGTCCGACCAGCTTCTGCATCGGCGTGTGCGTGGGGATGCTGCGCTGTTGCGCGGCCAGTGTCGGCGAGAGCATGTCCGTCGTGAAGATGTCCACGTGACCGTCGCGATTCACATCGCCAAAGTCCACTGACATGCAGGTATTGCTGGTGGCGCGCAGTGCCATGACAGGTGCGAGCTGAAAGTTGCCCTGTCCATCGTTGAGCCAGAACTGATCCGGGTCCTCGAGATCGTTGCAGACATACAAGTCCGGCGCGCCGTCGCCGTTCACATCGTAGAAGCGTGCAGCGAGCGTGAAGTAGTCCGGCTCGTGCGCCAGCGGTACACTGCGTTCGTCGCGAAAGCGTGGACCCATCACCGGAGTGCGCGTGAAGTGTCCGCGACCGTCATTGAGAAAAAACAGATCCGGTTCGGCGCGTTGTGATCGCAGGAAACCGCCAAGATCGGGGCGCGCTTCCACGCGATACTCCTTCTTCCACTCGTCCACCACCACGACGGAATCGCCGATCTTCCTGAGCACCTGATCGAAGGCACGCTGCTGTGGCGGAAACGCGTCCAGTGCGTTGTTCGTCTTGTAGGTGGCGACGTAGAGATCGAGCGAACCGTTTCCGTCCACATCGGCGAGCGTCATCGTCGTGGCGTTGTAGCCGCCGGAGAGACCACTCGTCGCGGTGCCGTCGGTGAAGTGCGCCGCACCATCGTTGAGATAGAGCTTGACGGGTCCGCCAAACGTACCGACAATGAGATCGAGGTCGCGGTCGCCGTCCACATCGGCCATCACCACACTGGTGCTCGCAACCGCACGGAAGTCCAACCCGCTCTCGGCGGTGATGTCGGTGAAGCGAAACCCGCCGTCGTTGCGGTAGAGTGCCGCCGGCTTTTCGATAGAGGCGAGTAACAGGTCCGGTCGTCCGTCCGCGTTCACATCGCCGATGGCAACACCCGCGCCATCCAGCAGGCCGCGATTGGCCAGCCCGCGTTCGTCGTCGATATCGTTCTGGTGGGTGAGCCCGGTCACGCGCGCGTTCAGCAGTTCGAAACCCGCGCGTCCCTTCGCGGCCACGTCCAGCGCACGCCATCGATGGCCGGTCTCGTTGTGCCAGCTGGTGTCGACCGCTGCGTCACGACAGGCGGCGAGCGCCAGAATCATGAGAGCGGCTGCGAGACACCGTGCGCTGCGCGGGGGCACGCGGGATCCCTCCGACTTCACGCGCAGGCTAGGCCGCATGACTCGTCACGAACGGCGACGCGTATGCAGAGCGTGAACCACCTTGCGCCCGATGCATTCCCCTTGTGTGAGTCCATCCACCACGGCGGGGAAGTAGTGGACACCGGCGTAGACGCGCGACATCGCGACCTCGCGGCGGGCCGCGGAGAACGAGGCGAAGCGACGCGGCGGCTGTCCGATATCCGTCTGCGAGGAGTCCACATACGAGATGGTGTCGCCGATCAACGCATTCAGGATTTCGACCGCGGCACCGGACTGCACCGAATGCCCTGACGGATACTCCGGAAACGGTGGCGTCGGGATGACGGACTGAAAGGCCGGGTCGAAGATACGCTGCACATAGTCGACCGGGCGCACCACGTTGGAGCGATACTTCTCACGCCAGCATCCGATGAATGCATCCGCGATGGCCAGCGACGTGAGCGCGTACAGCTCGACTGCATCCTCGGCCGACAATGCACGACGCGACACCATCTGGTTCACGACGCTGATCCAGTGAAAGCCGGGTGTGCCCGTCGCCACCGGATTGTCCGCCCAGAACAGCGCGATCTGCTTCTGTTCGGCCGTGAGCGCGCGCACCGTGTCATGAAATTGTTTCGCCATGTCGTGAAAGCTGGAACGGGGCACCTCCGAGTACGCCGGCGGTGGCGGTGGCGCACACTCGTCACCATCCGCAAGAACAAAGGTGCGCAGTTGCCCCCAGTACGGCTCCGTCGCCTTCGTGGGGTTGAACGATGGCAAGGTCGTACTGCCTTCCGCCTTCGGTCGGTTGGTGAAGGTGCCCTTTGTTGTCGCACGCTCCACGTCCTCATGGACATTGGGATTGGCGAGCTGCACCAGGTCCGATTGCCCGGACAGGGTTTGCGGAACGAATTGCGCAATGTTCGCCGTATTGCGCCATGCGCCGCGCGCGTCGGGCGGCACCCACGCGCGACCGCGGGTGGCAAAAAAGCTGTCGGCTGCTGCCCAGGCGAGAATTGCCTTGCCCAGTGCGCGACCGTGCTCGAGCGAGCGCGCGCGATCTGCGCCGCGCACGCCCGCCGTTTCGCGGGCGATCACCTGCGCCGCGGCCAAGGAATCGATGGTGCGACGCGTACTCGGCAGGCCATCCCGAAAGAGTGAATCGAGCACGACACGCTCGGCTTCTGCGGCAACGATGGCGCCGTCGAGCGGATCGCCGTCGGGGACCGGCGGGAGCGCTGTGAGTGCGTTGAGCTGACCCGCCAACGTGCGCAGCGACGATCGGCGGTCAGCGGCGTAGCCCTCGTACAGGGCCACTGCCCCGTACGCCGAGATGCGCGCCGCGACCGGCGGACCAAGGCGCTCGCTGCGTACGAAGGCGAGTGACGTCCGCAACCACTGGGACGCCAACTGCGGATCGGCAGGTGCGGTAGCGCGCGCGCAGGCGCTGCCGCCGGCCATGAAGGCAACGAACACGATCAACTCAGCCACGCGCCGGGCAGCGCCGAATGGGAGGTGAAGGCGACACGAGAGAGAGCACGCGCGCGGCATTCAGGTCCGGTGGTTGAGCATGAAAGATCCCTCGCATGAAGCCGCCGTTCGTCGTGCGCGATTGGTCGTGCGCGCATTCGCCAAGGTTACGGCGCTGCAGCGACGGCGGGTAGAGTGATCGCCGGACCGCACGGTGTTCCGTGCGACTCCGATCACGATGCGACAACCGCGCCTCGATGTCCGATGCATGCGCTCAAGCCGACGCGTAGCTTTGCCGGATGCTCGCCCCCTTTATGCATTTGGCGCATCTACGAACGCCCCTACGAACGCAGCTGCGCGAACCGTGGCGACGGCAACTCCGAACGCCCGTCTGCGGAGCGGGTCTGGCTTTGCTGGCGACCGTCATCGGGTGCACGGATCCGCGCGCGCGACCGGAGGCCACCGAGCGTCAGAGCGTTGCCGCCGACGTGCCGAATATCGATGTCCGTCGATTGCCCGAGTCGAGGAAAGCGTCGGCGCCGGACGTGATGTTGCAGGCGGCCGACCGTGGGCGCGCGCTCGGGTCGGAGTCGGCGCGCGTCGCGGTGCACGTCGTGGCCGACTTTGAATGCGCCGACTGCGGCGCGTGGTTGCAGCGTTCACTTCCCGAGTTGCAGCGCGTGTACATCGACTCGGGGCACGTACGGCTGCGATGGGTGCACTTTCCGCTGCGCATCCATCCGAATGCCGTTCTCGCCGCGAGTGCCGCCCATTGTGCGTCGGCGCAGGGGAAGTTCTTTGAGGCGGCGGAGCCGCTGCTCGCGGCCCGCGCGCGCTGGCAGCACGAGTCCGACGCCAAGCGTGTGCTGGACTCGTTGGCAGGTGCGCCCGGGGTGGAGCCATACGCGCTGCGACTGTGCACCGAAAGCCGTCGGATGTGGCGGCAGATTCATGATGACATCGCCTGGGCCAACAGTGCGGGTGTGGGCGCCGTACCATCAATTGTCCTCGTTCCCGGTGCCGGCGGTGCCGTTGGTTCGCGCGTGCTGCCGTTGACCACGCCACTTGCACTGTTGCGGTCCCTCATCGACTCGGCACTCGTCGCTCGCTAGCAGGTCGTCTTCGCCGGTTGACCCCCGGCGCCGCGCGCAGCAATGTGGCGGTGCTCGGGGCGATCGGTTCCTGTGATCCCCCGTTCGCGCGCGCCGTCACAGCGCGGCCGGTTCGCCGTCCCCCGCGACATCCCGCGACTTTCCGCTCCGTCCACCGTCCGAGACCGCGTATGCTGCCGTTCCGACCGCTTGTGCTTCTGGCCATTCCCGCACTGCTGGGGGCTGCGCTTGGCATCAGCCGCCCCGAGTCATTCGGGTTCCCGGCCCGCTTCAGCGCTGCTCCACCACTCGCCCTCGATTCGACGCTCAAGAGCGCTTATCGCTGGCGCAACGTCGGTCCGGACCGGGGCGGTCGTTCGATCGCCGCAAGTGGCGTGAAGGGACGACCGAAAGAGGCCTACTTCGGTGCCGTCGGTGGCGGTCTGTGGAAGACCATCGATGGCGGCACCACGTGGGCGGCCGTTACGGATGGGCAGATCAGGAGCGCTTCCGTCGGCGCGGTCGCGGTGAGCGAGAGCAATCCCGATATCGTCTTCATCGGCATGGGCGAAACGTGCATTCGCGGCAACATCATGCCGGGCGATGGCATCTACAAAAGCACCAATGCCGGCAAGACCTGGACGCATGTCGGCTTTGCCGGTGTCGATGCGATCTCCAAGATTCGCGTGCACCCCACCAACGCGGACGTGGTCTTTGCGGCCGTCTTCGGGCAGTACAGTGTGCCGAGTGCGGAGCGCGGCGTCTTCAAGAGCACCGACGGCGGCAAGAGCTGGCGCAAGGTGCTGTTCCGCGACGACAAGACAGGCGCCATCGATATCGTGATCGATCGGAACAACCCGAATGTGTTGTACGCTGCGCTGTGGGAGGCGTACCGCAAGGAATTCCAGATGTCGAGCGGTGGCGCCGGCAGCGGGTTGTTCAAGAGCACCGACGGTGGCGAAACGTGGAAGGAAATCACGCGCATGCCCGGCCTGCCCTCGGGGCTCGTCGGGCGCATCGGTGTGGCCGTGAGTTCGGCCAACTCCAATCGCGTCTACGCCATCGTCGAGAACGATGAAGGCGGTCTGTTCAAGAGCGACGATGCCGGCGCGACGTGGACGGTGGTGAACAAGGACCGCAGCATCCGTCAGCGCGCGTTCTACTACACGCACGTCTTCGCCGATCACCAGAACGCCGACGTCGTGTATCTGCAGAATAC
>CAYWCJ010000324.1:0-5633 GCA_964456595.1 uncultured Gemmatimonas sp.
ACACGGTGGCCATGCCTCCCTCGCCGAGTTCACGCGACAGGTGATAGCTGTGGGCGAGGGCGACGTTCAGCTGCTCGAGAGCGGTCATGCGGTGGACGAGGGTGGCGGGCGCTTCGCGGAAGCACCGTGACCAATCTCCCTGCGGACGAGTGCTGCCGCTATGGGCGCCGGTCTGCCCCCATGCGCACGTGCGCGTGACCTGCAGCGGCTCGGATGCTCACCTTTGCTCCGAGCCGCCGTCGTTCGTTGCCCCCCTCCGCACCGCACAACCCGCATGAGCAACCTGGGCCGTCCATCCACGCTGTTCGGCATCGTCTAGCTGCTCCTCTTGACCGCCGCCACTCCGCGTCCGCTGGCCGCACAGGAACTCGATGCCCTCACGCGCCTGCGCGTGGACTCGGTGTTCCGGCGCTTCGATCGCACCGACTCGCCCGGCTGCGCGTTGCTCGTGCGGAAGGACGGACGCACCGCGTACGCCCGCGGCGGCGTCGCCATCACACCGCAGTCGGTGATGGACATCGGCTCGACCTCCAAGCAGTTCACTGCGGCCGCCATCTGGCTGCTTGCGCAGGACGGCAAGCTTGGGCTCGACGACGAAGCGCAGAAGTACCTCCCTGCGCTGCCGCGTCTCGGAGCGCCGGTGACGATCCGGCACCTCCTCCAGCACACGAGCGGCTGGCGGGACTACACCGCCTTGCTGTCCCTGGGCGGCGCGTCGGATGCGGAAGTGACCACGGCCGCTGATGCGATGACGATCCTCGCCGCGCAGAAGGCGGGTAACTTCGCCCCCGGCAGCTGGTGGACGTACAGCAACACGGGCTTCTTCCTCGCCAGCCAGATCGTCGAGCGCGTGAGCGGCATGTCCATGCGCCAGTTCCTGCGCACGCGCCTTTTCGCGCCGCTCGGCATGACGCACACCGACCTGTTCGATGATCACCGCCGCATCTTCAAGAACAAGGTGCCGTCGTACGCGCCGGCAAACGGCGGCTGGCGCGTCGACATCGCCAACTGGGAGCAAACAGGCGACGGAGCGGTGCAGACGAGTGTCGAGGACCTGGCCCGGTGGGACGCGAACTTCGACAGCCCGACTGTCGGTGGTCGCGCGCTGGTGGATTCGATGCAGCAGCCCGGCCACCTGAACGACGGTACGCCGTTGACGTACGCGTACGGGCTGAACGTGGATCGGTATCGTGGGCTTCGCCGTGTGCATCACGGCGGTGCGTGGGCCGGATATCGCGCGATGTCCATGCGCTTCCCGGACCAACGCACGTCGGTGTACCTCACGTGCAACGCCGCGAATGCGAATACCATGGCGCTCACCGAGGGGGTCGCGAGCGCCGTGCTCGCCCCGGTGCTGGTGAGCACATCGCCCTTCGGAGGGCACGAACGTCGGCTGATGCAGCTGCCGGATGGTCGTCTCACGGACCTCCCCGTCGACGACACACCCATGCGATCGCGCGTCGAGCCGGCGACGGGCGAGATCGTGGTGGACTATGGGTCGTTCCCGCCGGACCGTTTCTCGAAAGTGCGCGAGGTCGGCACGCTCACCCTTGCGAAGCTGGCCGAGTACGCAGGCCGGTATGCGACGCCAGAGGTGCCATCGGTGTGGACGATCGAGGCACGCGGTGATTCGCTCTTCCTCACCACCGTGTCGGGCACTCGACACTCGAGTCAGCAGCTCGAACCACTCTTCGCCGACGCGTTCATCGCGGACGGGCCACCGCTGCGCTTCGTGCGGGACGCGCGCGGACGGGTGATCGTGATCAGCGTGACGGGCCGTGGCGCCCGCGTTTTGCGCTGGCTGCGGGTGGCGCCGTGACGAGGGTCGCTCGCACGTGGGTCGCCCTGGCGCTTCTTGTTACCACCGCCCCCCGCACGGGACTCGCGCAGACGCCGGATGCCCCCGGTCGACATCGCGTCGAGATCCGGAGCACCGCCGATTCGACGCTGCAGCCATCCGTGCTCGTGATTCCAGCGGCGCCGGCGCCCTCCGAGAATGGCCGACGTCCGCTCGCGGTCATGCTGCACACGTGGAGCTTCGACCTCGACCAGCGCGACTCGACGGTGGAAGCCGAGGCGGACGCGCGGGGGTGGCTGCTGCTCTCGCCAAATTTTCGTGGGCGCAGCGACACGCCGTTGGCGTGCGGAGCGGACGTCGCGCAGCAGGACGTTCTCGACGCGGTCGCCTGGGTTCGCGCGCACTACGCGGTGGACAGCACACGCATCTACCTGCTCGGCCGCTCCGGCGGCGGCTTCATGACAATGTTGATGGCGTCGCGGTATCCCGCCCAGTGGGCCGCGGCGAGCGCATGGGTCGGCATCAGCGATCTCGCCGCCTGGAACAGCGAGCATCCGAACGACGAGTACGGGCGCATGCTGCGCGGCTGTTTCGGCGGGACGCCACGGGAGAGCGCGACCATCGCGGCGGCCTATGCGGCGCGCGCGCCACTGCGCTACCTGAATCCGAAGGGGCGCGTGCCATTCGACCTCGCTGCGGGGGTGCACGACACGGTGGTGTCGCCGCGGCACACGCTCAAGGCGTTCCAGGCGATTGCGCCGCGGGCCCTGTCGAATGCGGAGATCGAGGCGATGATGCGCGGCCAGTACGGCACGCCGGTGCCTGCGGCGGATACCACGTTCGGGCGCACGATCCACGTACGGCGCACGGCGGGCGCGTCGCGCCTCACGCTGTTCGAGGGCGAGCACGAGTGGATCTCGCGTGCGGCCATCGCGTGGCTGGCGGCGCATCAGCGGCGGCGCTGACTCGCTGGCGACTTACTTGATCTTCGAGATCGTCTTCGCACGCGCACTGCGTGGCGCGTCAAGGTCATTCACCGCAAAGTCGAACGCCGCGTTGACCAACGCGGTGACCTTTGCATTCCGGTAGTCGCTCGCCTTCGTGACGGGGATGTGGCGTATGAGATTGCCCGTGCCCTTCAGGAGCGAGTGGGGATCGTTGAGAAGCGTTCGCTTGTTGAAGCCCACGTTCACGTGCGCAGTGTAGATCGGCAACATGCAGAAGGCGTCCGACAGTTTCTCCGTGACCGAAAACACCGAGGTCAACGCATGCGTGTGGTACAGCAGCTCGTTGCTGTCCGGATGCAGTTCGAGGATGAACGCGCGCAAGTCGGTAAACAGCTCGATCAGCGCCTCGTCCTTGCGGTCGAGGTGTTTGCGAAAGTCCGGGTGGATACGTCGCGAAATTGGCATTGGTGCGAAGTTACGTGTGCGCTGAACGGAACAGACCGGATCACTCCACGGGAGAGCGCCAACGCAGCCCCGGAAAGCGTGCAAAATCGCGGTCGGTGGAAATCCATTCTGTGCCGTGCTCGATGGCGAGCGCGGCGTGGGGGCTTGCACGACGCAGTGTGGAGCCGTGCCCTGGAGTGTGGAGTCGGCAAGTACTGGATGCACGCGAGTTCAGCGCGCGCTCTTCCTGAGCTTCGCGTACGCCGCAATCCTTGCCTTCGCCGCCGCCAGCATCGCCTCGGTCGGGGCCATATCACTGCCCTGCAGCGCGCTGAGCACCGCCTGATGCGCCGCGGCCACTCCGCCAAATCCGTCGGGTCCGGCCAGCTCGGTCAATCCCTTCGCTCTCGCTTCGACCGCGAGCGTGGTCGCCTCCATCATCGCATCGTATAACGCGAGCGATAGGTCGTGCTGCAGCTTGATCGCCGCAGCCGAAGTTCTCACGCGCGGGTCCATGCGCACCGTGAACGTCTGGCTCTGGGTGCTCCCATCGACGGTGAGTCTTGCCGTATATGCTCCCGGCATCACCCACGGTCCTTCGGGCTCGCACTTGGTGTTGTACGGCGTCGCCGAAATCGGCAACGAGCACTGGTCTGTCGGGCGTGCGTAGTGCAGGTCCCAGGTGAAGCGCTGCAGTCCGGCCTTCAGCGAGGGCGCCACGGCGGCACGGAACCAGTACCACGGCCAGTTGCCGGCATCGGCGGGCGATGGCGTGGGATCGTCGCTCGAGAAGGTGCGCAACACACGGCCGGCACTGTTCACGATCTCCAGCTTCACGTTCCGCGCATCATGCGCGAGATAGTAGTCGATCATCGCGCCGTCCGGCGGATTCTCGGCGCGCGGTTCGTCCGGCGGCACCGGCGTGTCGGTGTACATCGAATAACGCACGCGTGCAGCGACGGCCGGTTTGAACAAAGTCGCCGCCGCCGACTCGACGTTCACACTCCACTGCCGCAGTGCGGTGATGTTGTCGAAGATCCAGAAGCCGCGCCCGTGCGTACCGACCGCGATGTCGTCGTCCTTGATGACCAGGTCGCGAATGGAGATCGCCGGCATGTTGGCGCGCAGCGTATGCCAGTGGTCGCCATCGTCGAGCGAGAACCAGACATGATTCTCGCTGCCGGCGAAGAGCAGCCCACGACGCAGCGGGTCTTCGCGCACGACGTTGATCGGCGCGTCGGTGGAGATGCCGTTCACGATTTCCGTCCACGTCCTACCCCCATCACGCGTGCGGTAGATGTGCGGACGCAGATCGTCGAGGCGGATGGTGTTCACGGCGGCGTAGGCCGTGTTGGCGTCGAAATGCGACGCGTCCATGATCGACACTTTCCACCACGGCCCGATCTGTGGCGGGGTCACGTCAGTCCACGTCCTGCCGCCGCTGCGCGTGACATGAATGAGCCCGTCGTCCGTCCCCGCCCACACCGTGTTCGAATCGACGTAGCTGGGCGCGATGGTGTACACCACACCACGACGTGTCGGTTGCGCGGCGGGCGTACTCGCGTACTTGCCCACGCTCGCCGGCACCTGCCATGTCGCGCGCGACAGATCCTCGCTGAGACGCTTCCATGTCGTGCCACCGTTCACCGTCTGCCACACCACGTTGGTGCCGTAGTAGAGCTTGCGCTTGTTGATCGGCGAAAAGAGGATCGGCATCGTGCGAATGCCGCGAAAGTAGTCGGGACCCGTGCCCGCATTGCCGCCACGACCGCGTCCGGCGTTGGGGCTCACATTCTGCACCTGCCCTGTCTTGCGATCAAAGCGCGTCACAGTGCCGCCGTACACGATGTCGGGATCGAGTGGATCGGGGGCGACATAGCTGTACTCACTCGCGCCCACCGGCCGCCAATCGCGATACGTGATGCTGCCGTCGTTGCCGCGACTGTTCACGCAGGCAGAACCTGACTCCTGCTGTCCGCCGCAGACGCGATAGGGCCACGCATTGTCGGTAGTCACGTGATAAAACTGCGCCGTACCCTGGTTGTACCACGAGCTCCATGTCTCGCCGCCATTCACCGTGATCACGGCACCCTGATCGGCCACCAGCAGCATGACATCGGGCTGCAGCGGATTGATCCAGAGCCGCTGATAGTCGTCGCCGCCAGGCGCACCGCGAAACGACGTCCACGTAATGCCCGCGTCACTGCTCTTCCACGACACGACGTTCATCGAGTACACCGTATTCGGATCGCGCGGATCGATCGTCACGGCGGCAAAGTCATCGCCACGACCGAAAATCCGGTTGTCGGTCGTCGTACGCGTCCACGTCGCACCGGCATCATCGCTGCGATAGAGGCCGCTCCTGGTGCCGGCGGTCGCCGTGACGTAGATGCGCTTCGGATTGCTCGGACTGATGCCGATACCGAAACGGCCAAGTCCATCGG
>CAYWCJ010000325.1:0-5608 GCA_964456595.1 uncultured Gemmatimonas sp.
TTCCAGCACGGGATCGTGTTCGCCACGGGGCAGGGCGTGGGCTGCGGTATAACGAGAATTCTACTGTAGGACATTGCTGCGACGCGCAGTTTCTGTCGCTCGCTCTCGCTGTGATATGCAGAAGGTGTGGTCGAGCGTGCGCCCTCGCAACTGCCCGCAAAACCTCACGATCGGCGTCGGCCGCGTAGCTCGGTCACGCTGGGATATGCAGCAGCGAACGCTGCGAAGCGCGAGATCGCGTAGAGAGCGCGGTGCGGGAGGAGCGTCGCAGGCGCACACTAGCGCAAAGCGATGTCGAGCGGACTGCGAACGCCCAAGCCGCCGCGGTTGAGAACGTGGGTGTAGAGCATCGTGGTGGAGACATCACGATGGCCAAGCAGCTCCTGTACGGTGCGGATGTCGTAGCCCGCTTCCAGAAGGTGTGTGGCGAAGGAGTGGCGGAAGGTGTGACAGCTCACTCGATGTGCAATTCCCGCGCGTCGACCAGCGTCGCTCACCGCGCGTTGCACGACGGTGGGGTGCACGTGCGACGAGCGCCGCTGCGACGAGGGAGCGTACCAGACTTCTCGCGCTGCCGGAAATAGCCACATCCATGGCCAGCGTTGGGACGCCGAGGAGCTCTTTCGATCGAAGGCACCCGGAAGCTCGACAAATCCGCCGCCCCGCGCGATGCGCGTTGCCTGGAGAGACCGAACGCGTCGCAAGTGCGCGGTGATGTCGTCACAAAGACTCGCCGGCACCATGGTCACTCGATCACGATCGCCCTTGCCGCGGCGCACGCGCAGCTCGCGACGGTCGAGGTCCAGATCCTTCACCCGCAGGCTGCAGCATTCCATCACTCGCAGGCCGGAGCCGTAGAGCAGTCGCGCCATCAGATGCGGCGTGCCGCCCATGACCGCGAGCACACGGTGCACGTCCTCCTGCGAGAGCACATTGGGCAGGTGATGCGGCCGTTTGGCGGCGGTCAGCCCCTCGAGAGGCGTCAAGGGCTGCGCGAGAACCTCCCGGTACAGGAACTGCAGGGCGGCAAACGCCTGATTCTGCGTCGATGCGGCGACGCGACGCGCCTCCGCCAGATGCGCGAGAAAGTCGCGCACCGCCGGCGCCCCCAGCTCGCGCGGGTGTCGGCGACCATGAAATCGCACGAAGGCGACGATCCATCGTTCGTAGGCGGACGTCGTTCGCGGGCTATATCGACGGACCGCGGCGCGGTCGCGGAATACGCTCAACAACGTGGGGCCGGGCATAGCTCAGCATGGCACCAACAGCGCCTCGCGACGTAACCAATTCCCCGCACCGTGAGCCGCAATGCGGCATCCCGCCCGAGTCCTCGCGTCCCGAACCCGACATGCCGACACTCCATGCTGGCTACATTGCAGGTCGCTGATGGGCGGCCAGCCGGCCGGCCGCTCCAAACCCTCGTCGTTCCCATGTCGAAGTCGATCAAACTCACGCTGGACCTCCTGATCGGCGCGGTCGCACCGGTCGTGATCCTCAAGTACGGAACGGCACCACTCGGCACCCTGCCGGCGTATCTGCTCGCCGCGCTGGTGCCGGTCGTCTGGGTCCTGCTCGACCTGCTGCTCATCACGCGACGCTTCAACTTCATCTCGAGCTACGTCGGGTTCTCCGCGATCATGCGCGGCGCCCTGGCGTTCTGGTACGTCTCGGGTGCCCTCTTTGCCTTCAAAGACAGCGCGAGCTACATCCTCGCGGTCGTCATCTTCGGCGGCTCGGCGTTCCTCGCCAGACCCGTCACGCGAGCGATCGCGTATCAGGGGCTGGGACCGGACACGCCAGCACGCGAGGCTGCGCTCGGTCGACTCATGGACGAGCCGACGGTGACCAGCGCGCTCCGCAAAGCTGCCCTCATCATCGGCGCGACAAACCTCGGCGCCGGCGTCGTCAACTACTGGATCAACTATCGCATGGTCCTGGCGCCGTTCAACACCCCGGCGTTCAACGATCAGGTGGCAAACGTCAACGCGATCACCCGCGTCGCACTGGCGCTGCCGGATATGCTCGCCGTCTTCTGGGCGTTCTCCATGATGTACAAGGCGATGTACGCACTGCTCCCGGCAGAGAATGGACCGGGAGCGGACGGGGGCGAGTTCTGGGAGCTGGTCCGGCGTCGCGAAACCGAAGCGTCAGCGCGCGCGGCAGAGTCGGCTGCGCAGCAAGAGCGCGAGGCGGAGCTCGCGGCACAGGACGCGTCCGCGCAAAGCCGAGCCAACCGCAAGGCACGCGAAGATTTCGGATTGACCTGAGCCGCGGCGCGCTCCATCCTCCAACGAAGAGGCGACCCGGTCGCCTGCCCGCTGGTCCTGCCGCTGCCCGTCTGCCCGTCTGCCCGTCTGCCCGAGGTTCGCATGGCGACGCTCGTCTCTCCGGAATCACGCACTGCCGCTGCGCCGGCGCCACCTGGGCGCGCCTTTCCCGCCTCCACAGACAGACCCTGGGGACGACCGCGTGGGACGCGACATGCGATTGGGCACCGCGAACGCACACCACAATTCGCCATCGACACGCGCGACACCGCGCCGGACCTGTTCGTGGACATGGCCGCGACGGATTGGTCGGCGCTCTCGTGGAAGCAGGTGGGCCGACCCTATCGCACGGAGAAGTGGTCGCAGGCGAGACGCGACTACGAGACCTCGCATCAGCGTCCACTGCCGATCATCGACGGCTGGCGGTTGTTCAATACGGCGTTCCACCAGTTCTTCCTCACCGATGTTCCGGAGGCACAGGCGCAGGCGCGCGCGCAACTGAGCGACGCGATGTCGCGCGTGGACTTTCATGACGCACAGGAGGCGCTCGAAGACATCGTGCGTCTCGCGATCTGGAACAAGATCATGCACGTGGAAGACGCGGTCTGGGACCCGCGTGGGAAACGCGCACTCTTTGCCGGCCTGGACGTGAAGAAGCCGCGGATTCTCTTTCTGGGCGCGGCAGATGGATACGAAGCGATGCAGATCGCGGCGATGTACCCGGGTGGAGAGATCGTCCTCGTGGACTACGACGAGTTCTGCGCCACCGATCGCTTCGGCAAGTTTCCGCTCGACTACCCGTTCCTCGGCGTTGATCCGTCGACCGGACACAAGCGCGTGTGGTACCGCGATGAGATGCCGATCAACTTCGAAGTCGCCGACATTCGCGATCTCCGCTACGGACGCGAGTTCGATGTGGTGGTGAGTATCGGACTGCTCGAGCACTTCCCGGACTCACACAAGGCGGAATGCATCGAGATGCATCGACGCTTTCTCAAACCGGGTGGCTACGTCGTGATGACGACCCCGCGCAATCAGCTCAAGACCCGCGTGTACTACAACATCATGGCCGACTTCATGAATCACGGGTACCGCGAACTCATGGACATGCGCCAGATGGGTCTCTACTGCTACGAGAACGGACTCGACATCCTGCGCGCGGGGGTGATCAAGGCGCACAATGGACTGATCATGAAGCTGCGGTAGCGACGGGCTCCCGGCGCTGCGGGTGGTCCGCCACCAGACTCCACTCGCGCCGACCACGCTCGACGCGCGTCTGCCAGGAGCGATAGGACTGACGCAGCAGTGAGCGCGGCAGCGACCCGCGCTCGCGCAACAGTCCCTCGATCACATGCACCCCGCCGAACACGGTACGAGCCTGCAGCGTCGCGATCAGCGACGCGGCTTCACGATCGGAGAGGTCGGCACACGCCGCTGGCGAGAAAACCACCGCCGCAAAGATCTCGGATTCACGTAGCGTTTCATGACGATCGATCACGCGCAGCAGCGCCTCGTGGCCACCCTCCGCGACACGCCTGACGATCGCCTCGCGCTCGATCGGATCCGGCTCGATCACCACGACGCGGTTGCCGCGAGCGAACACGCCATCCCAGATGTCTGCGGCGCGAGGTTGCAACAGCAACACGGCCACATCCAACGATGCACGCGATGGCAGCCGCAGCAGGAGCTGCTCCACACGGCGCATCACGTTGCGCGTGCGCCCCGCCGTTGCCGCCGCCGAACGCTCCCAGAGGCGGAACGACGGCAATGCCATTCGCTCCGCGATGATATCGTCCACTTCGTAGGCGAGCGTCAGCTCGCCAAGCGCAAACTCGCCGCGTGCGTGCATGCGCCCGCGCGCCAGCTCGGCGATGCGCATGAGCGTGCGATACGGCACCACCTGCTTGTAGTACTCGACTTCGCGCGCGCGGAACGCGTCGTAGCGTTGGCGTAGTGCGTCGCTGGTGGACGACGAATCGCGTAGCACGAGAAAGGACCGATGTGAGGACGACGCGCGCGCCAGACTGCCAGTTCAGTCGAGCGAGGAGCCGGGTGCGCGACTGCGGTCGGTGGCATGTTCACGCACCGATTCCATGATACGCGCCATGTCCGCTTCGTAACGGGAGCGTTCGTCGGATGTCCACAGATCGACATTCGACGCCGCGCGAATGGAGGCGAGCATCTCGTCGACAAGTTCACGGAGACGCGGGTTGCTGCGGCGTTCGTTGCCGCCGTACGGGGAGTTGTGTTCCATTTGAGTCATGGTTGCAATGTCCTTCCCACCATCGGTGAGGTCAAGACGGGCGCGGCGGCGTGACGGGGGCGTCGTCGTGAAGCATACGCACCGCCGGGGTGTCCATATCGTCGAACTGACCGCTCCGAGCGGACCAGACGAAGGCAAAGACGGCGGCACCGACAATGACGAGCGCGAGCGGCAGCACCAGATAGATAACGCTCATGCGACTCGCTCCAGGCGCGTGGTGTTCACAGATGAGTGACCGGATGTGCGTCCGGATGTGTGACGACCTGACCTGGGAAATGTATGGCTGTACCACGAGCCGAGCACGACGGTGATCGAACTCGTCGGCATGAGGATTGCCGCGATGAGCGGAGACAGCATCCCAACCGCCGCAAGTCCCGCGCCGATGAGGTTGTAGCCGATGGAGAAGGCAATGTTGCGACGAATCACGCGCATCGTACGTTCGGCGCCATCGATGAGCTCGACCAACGCGCCAAGGCCGGGCCGCGTGAGGTAAACGTCGGCGGTCGCGAGACAGGCTTCGGCGCCACCGTGCACCCCCACGCCGACACTTGCTGCAGCGATTGCGGCCGCATCGTTCACACCGTCACCCACCATAACCACCGTCCCCGCACGCTTGAGTCGCTCGACGTAGGCGAGCTTGTCCTCGGGTGACGCGGCGCCGATGATCTGATCGTCGCGAAAGCCGAGTGATGCGCCGACCGACGCCACGACGTCGATGGCATCGCCACTGAGCATGATGGTGCGCCATCCACGGAGTCGCAGCGTGTCCAGGGACTGCAGCGCGTCTTCACGCACACGATCACCAAGCCCGGCCGCGGCAAGCAGCACGCCGTCCACCGCGACGTAGACCGGCGTCAGAGTGCGATCGATCGCGTCGATCTTGGCCGCCAGTATCGGATCACTGGAGCGTTCGTCGCGATGCTGATCAAGTCCGGCGCGGACGAAAGTTGGCGAACCAACGCGCACGACGTGACCGTCCGCCGTGCCGACCATACCGCCGCCCGCCGTGTGTACAACATCGCTCACCGGCACCCGCGGCAAGCCGGTCCACGCGCGACGAAATCCGTCAGCCAGGGGA
>CAYWCJ010000326.1:0-5561 GCA_964456595.1 uncultured Gemmatimonas sp.
GTGCTGGTGGTGCTGGTGGTGCTGGTGGTGCTGATGGTGCTGGTATAGCCACTCGCGGGCGTAGCTTGGAGCGCACAGTGATCACCCCACGCCTCCGTTCACCCAGCGAGCACGAGCTGACTTCATTTACCAATGCAGGCGTCGTGCTCTTCGCCAAAGAGCTCGCGACGATGACCGCCTTCTACGCCGACGTATTGGACGTGCCGGTGCCCGCTTCGCGAGACGACACGATCGCGGTTCTGGAATGCGGTGGCATGCGGCTCGTGCTGCACGCGATACCTGCCCCGATCGCCGAGACGATCGAAATCGCGCAGCCGCCCGCGCGACGTGAGGACGCCGCCATGAAATTATCGCTGCCCGTGCGATCGTTCTCGCGCGTCCGTGCGCTCGCCTCCGGACACGGCGGCGCACTCGATGCAGAGGAGCGCGCGTGGGAGTATGCGGGGCGGCGTTATTGCGACGGGCACGACCCGGAAGGCAACGTGGTGCAATTTCACGAAGTCGCGGCCCACCCCGCATGACACGTCTTCGCAGACGTGCCGTCACCCCGCGCTGTTCGACTGCGTGAATGGCCCGCGAACGCGCGCGTGCAGTGCTCGTGCCGAACTTCCCTACTCCCGCGAGAACGCCGCCATCGTCGGGCCCATCGCATCGATCGTTTCGCGCGCACGCCAGCGATCGCTGCCGTTGTACAGAAACGCGAACGCGAGGATCTCGCCATTCTCCGCCGTCACGTAACCCGACAATCCGATCACATCATTCGTCGTGCCCGTCTTCGCATGCAGGTTGCCCTGCGCGGGCGTCGCTCGCATGCGGTTGCGCAGCAGCTCCGATTCGCCCGCGACCGGCAACGACGCGTGAAAGCTGCTCCCCCACGGTGCCTTGTGCGCGTGATCCAACAGCTGCACCAGCGCCCTCGGCGTGACACGATCGAGCACTGACAGGCCACTGCCATCGGTGGCCGTCACCGCGCTCGGGCTGGCGCCAACCTGCGCCACGAGAAAGTCCTGCAGCGTGCGCGCGGCATTCTCCGCCGACCCGATCGATGACCGGTCCGCGCCCCGCGCCGCATCGCGCCAGAGCAGTTCGGCATACAGGTTGATGCTCTCGCGATTCATCACCGAGACGAGCCGTGCCAATGGCGGTGACGGCATACTCGAAAGCAGTGTCGCCGTCACCGGTGTGCTGCCGGCGCGAATCTGGCCTTCGATCACGATGCCCTGCGCCTCGAGTGCCGCACGGAACGCGCCCGCCATGAACGATGGCGGGTCACCCACCACCAACTGGTAGCGCACACCACTCGATCGCGCACCAATCGTCCCCGACACCAGCACCCTGTCGTCGCCGACACGACGCGCCGTGATGCGCGCACCACTCCCCGCGGCCACGCGCACCGTGCTGGTGATCGTCATGCCGCGCGTGGCCGGTTCGAGATACACATTCGCCCCGCCAGCCTTGTCGGGCATCACGCCGACGATCACGATGTTCTCGTTGAGCGAGAGCGCCGAGAACGGCGCGGCGTACCCGGCGCCGGCATACCGATTGAGCCACCCTTCCGGAATGCGACGCGACTCGAAGGCCGAGGCGTCGGCGATGAGATCGCCCGTCACGCGCTTCACTCCCGCGCCTGCCGTGAAGCGCGCGAGCATGGTCATCGATGCCTCCGGCCCCCCGCGCACAAATCTCGGCGACAATGACGGATCTCCATCGCCACGCAGCACGAGGTTGCCGCGAAGTGTGCCGGTGGAGTCGAGCGGACCGTCGCGCAGCACGTCGGTGTTGAACGTGTGCTCAGGCCCTAATCGCTCGAACGCGATGGCCGACGTGAACAGCTTCATGGTCGATGCCGGCACCAGCCGCACATCGGGACCGTGCGAAAAAAGCGTATCGCCGCGCGACATCGAGACGACCATCGCGCCCCACGTGCCGCGCGTGGTACGACTGGCCAGCAGCGTCGCCAGATCGCTGCGCAATGCATCCGCTCCGCGCGGCTCGGTAAACCGCAGCACCGGCACAATCGGCGCACGTGTCGCACGCACCGGTCGCGCGGTGGACTTGCGGGTCGTCGGCTTCTTGGTTGGCCGCTTGGCCTGACGCGCACGTGTTTGCACAATGAGCGCGGAGGACGCGGATGCGAACGCAGCGACGCCATCGCTCGGCGACACACTCGCTGTCACACTCGCTGTCACACTCGCCGTCACACTCGCCGTCACACTCGCCGTCAACGGCGCCGAGAACAGCATCGACGGGACTGCCAGCAGCAGCGCACGAGCGCACGAACGAATGGAGAGACGCAGAGTCATCACGAACCAGGCGAAGGCCAGGTTGAGGACAGACAGAAGGCGAACGCACACCGTCGTCGGTACGGGAGATCGCCGCACACCGTGCTCAACGCCTACACCTTGAGCACGATCCCGCGCTTCCATGCGCCCCACAGAATAACGAACCACAGCGTGACAAAACTGATGGCGTATGCCAAGGAGGCACCACGCGGTGGCAACCACGGTGCGTACAGCGTCGAGTACACCAGACCCTGCACGGAAACGCGTGTTCCGTCGGCCCGCTCCACCATCCAGATCGATGACGTGATGCGCGCCATCAACCCGGACCCCAGAAACGCCAACATCGGGTTCATCCCATATACGACGAACGGAAACGTCCAACGTCGCCACGCCATCACGTCGATCAGCCACATGCAGGTCGCGAGCGTCACGGCGCCCGTCCCTGCGGTGAAGAGGACGTAGCTGCTGGTCCAGAGGCTCTTGTTGATGGGAAAGCCCCAGTGCCAGATCAGGCCGAGCATCATCAGCACCGCACCGACCGAGAACAGCGCCGCCAGCCGCTCCGTCAGCGGTCGTTCGCGCTCGCCGATCCAGCGACCGGCAAAGGTGCCGATCATCATGGTGGCGACGGCGGGCAGCGTGCTGAGCAGCCCTTCCGGATCCCACGTCCTGCTGCCGCTCCAGAGGTGATTCACGCCAAGCACGGTGCGATCCACCCACGCGCTCAGCAGTTGGTCGGGCTTGTCGAGGACGAACCGTCCCGGCACGCCAGTGTCGGGGACGGGCACCAGTGTCATCAGCGCCCAATAGCCGAAGAGCAGCACCGTCAGAATCGCCAGCTGCTGTCGCCAACTCGTGCGAAACGTCAGCAACGCGCCGCACAGGTACGCCACCCCGATGCGCTGCAGGACGCCCATGATGCGCAGGTGCTCGAAACGATAGACCACGCGATCGAGGAACGACGCGTCAGGCAGGTCGGGAATCGCAGTCCAGGTGAAGAACGGGAACGCGCCCAGCGTCAGCCCAAACAGAAAGATCAGCGCGCCGCGACGGAGGACCTGCCGCAGGATCGCGCGTTCGTCATCCCCACGCGCGCGCCGCACGCGCAACGACATCTCCGTGGTGATCCCGACAATGAACAGAAAGAACGGGAAGACAAGATCGGTGGGCGTCCAACCGTGCCACGCCGCATGCGCGAGCGGCGGATAGATCGCACTCCACGTTCCCGGGTTGTTGACGAGCAGCATGCCGGCGACGGTCATCCCGCGAAAGACATCCAGCGAGACCAACCGCTCCGATGACGCCATCAGCTGCCCGGTTCGACTGTGGTCGTCGCCACCTTCCAGCGCGTCGAATCACAGCGCACGGTGATCGTCTTGAGCGCACCGCGCTTCCCTTCGTGCTCACCACCGATGTACTGACCGGCCAGCTGCACCGCGACCGTGTTGCCGCCATCCGTCTCCGTCTTCCCCTTGAAGAGCACCAGGAGCGATGCGTACGGTCCCACCGACTCCAGCTTCTCCCGGATCTTGCGCTGCGCCACCGAATCACCGCCGTAGAAGTACGTCGGTCCCTTGTCCTGCAGTACCTTGAAGCCATCCTCCGGCACAGCGGAATCGGTGCCGGCGGCGCTCAGGTAGCGCTGCGGCGTGGGCATGGCGGTGGTGATGTACTCACGCACGGCGACGCCGACAGCGGTGGTATCGATACTCGTGCAGCCGACGATTTGCGCTGCGGCTTCCTTGTCGGCCGCCGCGTCTGAGCCGCCTGCACCGCATCCGGCGAGCAGCGCCAACAGCATGACGGGACGAACAGCGGTCAATGCGGCAGAGCTGGAGGGCGATCGGACCATGAGGGCAGGGCTGAGGAGGGAACGCTTCGCGCGGATGGGCGTAGAGTGAGAGAGGGGCGCGCTTTTGTCGAGAGTGGCGACCCGAACTGCGCGCCTGATTCGGACGTCCGGACACGACTCTGGCGAAACCCGGTGCCGGAGCGAATATAGTGAGTCGAGAGACGCGGAGACCGTTGTTCCCACCTCATCATCCGCGACGAAGTCGGCGAACGAATCGCCGGCCTTCGTGTTTTCATCGCCGTTGAACCGTTTCGACAGGAGCGAGGCATCAGATGTCCACGAGCGAAAACAAAGTTGTCCGCGAGGGGATTTCGGCCGGTCTCATCGGGGCCAGCAGCATCGCGGTCTGGTTCGCCATCATCGACGCAATCCAGGGCCGTCTGCTCTACACCCCGGCGATGCTCGGCAAATCTTTCGGCTCGCTCTTCCTCGGCAATATTGAACCGAGTTTTGCCGCCTCGTTCCTTGGCTACACGGTGCTGCACTTTGCCCTGTTTACGCTCATCGGCTTGGTGTTCGCGTGGGTCGTGAACGCAGCGGAGAAGGTGCCGTCGGTCATCATCGGATTCCTCGGACTCGTCGTCGTGTTCGAAGTCGGATGGATCGGCTGGACGTCGGTGCTGTCGCAGGGCTTCGGTGAGCTCACCTGGCTGCAGGTGTTCGTCGCCAACCTGATTGGTGCCGCGGCGATGGGTCTCTACATGTGGAGACAACATCCGGCGCTGCCACGTCGCGTGAATGCGGTGTTGGCGGGAGCGCAGGAGTAGGACCAGCGAAACCGCTACTCGTCGAGCTTCATCGCCAGACGTTCGAGCGCTTGCTTCCATGATTGCTTCGCGCGCTCGGCGGCGGCCGCATCCGCGAGCTTTGAGTGATCGACCGTCACCGTCGCACGCACGTTCCCTTTCCGCATGATGGCCACGGTCACGACCGTCTCGTCCGGCATGCCGAGTCGCAGCATGCGCGGCGCCACCGCCGCGCGCACGCTGTAGAGGCGCTCTGAGCACCAGTCCCGTCTCGTCGGATCATTGAAGGCGCGAAAGACGTCGGACGCCGTGGCGTCGACCGTGCGCGTCACAGACACCGCGAACCCATCCGGCTTCTCACCCGGCTGACGCATGCCGCGCGCTTGCTCGTAGCCCACCGTGACCATCTGGCACCACCAATCATCCAGACGGTAGTCACTGCGCAGATGCGCCACGATTTCCTTGTGGGTCATGCGCCGCGCATCGTCGGCATCGAGCACTTTAAGCCACGACTCCCAGCCGCGACCGGTCGCCTTCTCCACCGCCGGCGACCCGATCTTGTTGAGCACCAATCCAGTCGTGGACGCCGCCGCCGATCCGGACCTGCCCGACCTCTTTGGAGTCGGCGCCCCTGCCGACGACGTCTCTGACGCCGGCGCCGGCGTCAGAGACGTCGTCGGC
>CAYWCJ010000327.1:0-5540 GCA_964456595.1 uncultured Gemmatimonas sp.
TTCCCAACGCACCAGCTGTTGCCGAAGCGGAAAGAGCGCTCCCCACACGACGGCGACCACCAGCGCGCCGAGCAGCAGAAGCTGAGTGGTCACCGCGCACCCGTGGACGCATTCGCCCGATGCCACGCCACCCGCAGCCGTGCTTATCCGGGTTCACGTCGGCGATGCAGGTGAGGTCCTCCACCGTGAGACCGCAGAACTGCAGCAGCACGTTGCCCTTGGTGGATGCGCCGTAGCCGAACACCTTCTTGCCGTCGTCGCGCAACGAACGCACGAGCTCTGGTAACTCACGCTGATGACGGAAAACCGCATCGCGGAAGTGCTCGAACGCCGCCGGTGTATCGATCTGCTGCAGCTTCTCCTGTTCGAGCAGTTGCTCGATCGCCGCAACGTTCGCCTCCCGTCCGGAGCCACGCTTGGCCGCCGTCACCGCAAACGATCCGCCGTTGATATCGTTCAACTCGACGTCGATGATCTCGAGACCGGCGTGGTCCGCCATCCACTTGATCTGCGTGAGCGCGTAATACTCGAGATGCTCCTGACAGATGGTGTCGTAGGCGCACGTGGCCAGCATCGACGGCATGTAGCTCTGCTCGAAATGCCACACGCCGTCGTCCGCCAGCACGTCGGCAACCGCGCGCATGAACGCCATCGGATTCTCGAGATCGTAGAACATCGCGATCGACGTGACGATCCTGGCCTTCGTGTCACCGAACAGTGACGTGAATGCCTCGGCGGAAAAGAAGTCCGTGACGAGGCCGATGTGCTCGGGGTAGAAATGGCGAAACTTGCCCGCACTCGGATCGATGCCGCCGAGCCGCTGACCGGCCTGGCTGTAGGCGCGCAACAGCGTTCCGTCGTTGCTGCCGATATCGAGCACGACGTCGCCGACTCCCGGCTTCACCATCTGCTCCAGCTTCGCGACCTTCGACTCCAGGTGCGCCACCATCGACCGGTTGAGCCCCGACCGATAGCCGTAGTTGTCGCCATACATCTCCGCCAGATCGTACGACTGACGCAGTTGCAGCAATCCACCCTCGCGACTGAGTACCAGCTCGACCGGACCCTTGGTGACCGGCACACTCCGGTCGCGCGGAAATACACCTGTCAGGTGCTGTGTCCCGAGATCGAGGATGGGGATGAGGTCACTGCTGCCGGTCATGCGGCACTTCGTAATTTCAGTGTACACGGAACTCCCGAGGTGAATTGGAACGGCTCGTGTTGTCGTTGCCTTGCTCGCTGCTCATGACGGGATCTGGCCGGCACGCCCCGCATCGCGCCGACGTCCGCTCCCCTTTACCTCGCCAAGCGCGGCAAGGAACGCCATCGTCTGTGCGTCGCCTTCAGCACGTCGACGCGCGACGGTGTCGGACACCACAGCAATTCCTGCACCGAAGAGCACGCCCACGACGAGTCCGAGGAGGACGCGCGTCACACGACCACGAGGTTCGGGGGCCACGGAGACGGCGGGCGAATCCACCATCGTGATAACCGGCGTGTCGCGTACCTCGCGGATCCGCACTTCTTCGAACGACTGCGTGAGCGAGGTGAAGACCTGCTGCTGGAGCGACACGACCCGCTGCAGCCGATCGCGCTGAAACGAGAGCTCCGGCGACCCGTTGAGCTGCCGGTTCTTCTCGAGAAAGTTGGCCAGCCGATCCTCCGCCGCGCGCAGGTCCGTCGCCGCCAACTGCAATCGCGCCTGCGTGAACTTTCGTTCGGCGGCCGCCTGCCCCTGCTTGGTTCGGACGTTGAACTCGTTGACCCCGTCCACCAGCCGCGAGACGATCGAAAGCGACACCGTCGGCCAGCGCGTGGCCGCCGAAAGCTCCACCACACCGGTGGTTTTCGACACCGATGCGACGAGCAGGTCCTGCAACAGCTTGACGCCCTTCTCTTCCCGCGCGCGCGCGTTCGGTTCCTTGATTTCCAGAATGTCGAGCACCGCGGTGCGCTTGTCATCGCCCGCTGCAACGCGCACGCTGTCCCGCGCGAGCGCGGTGAGCAGTTCGCGCGACTTGATCAGCCGCACATAGAAGTCGGGCGTCAGCGTGGTGGACTGCGCTCCCATCGGGAGCGACACGCCGAACTGTCCGGCCAGACTCGCCAACCCCGACCGCGAGGCGTCGGTGCCTTGCGGCAGGAACGAGGCCGACGCGCGATACAGCGGCGGCTTGAACGCCACCAACAGGGCGGTCAATACACCGAACGCCAATGTCCAGCGCACGATCCGCCAGCGATGGCGGAGCAACGTCGTGCCGAGCGCGAACATCGACTGTTCGTCGCTGCCCGACCAGACGACCTCCGGCAATCGCGCGCTCTCGTCTCGCGGACTCGTGATCACGAGGGAACGGTCTGTTTGGCCGTGCTCTCGCCGCTGCGCAAACGCGCCTCCTGTTCGGCCAGCAGGACGTCGGCGTCCATCATCATCGTAACCAGTCCATCGAAGGTCGTCTTTGGCTCCCAACCCAGTATCCGCCGAGCCTTCGAGGCGTCACCGAGCAACACGTCCACTTCGGTCGGTCGATTGTACTTCGGATCGTAGGCGACGTACTGCTCCCAATCGAGACCGACGTGGCTGAACGCCTTCTCGGCGAACTCGCCGACCGAATGCGTCTCGCCGGTGCCGATCACGAAGTCATCGGCCTGATCGGCCTGCAGCATACGCCACATGGCTTCGACGTAGTCGCCGGAGAATCCCCAGTCGCGGCGCGCGTCGAGGTTGCCGAGAAACAACTTCTCCTGCAAACCCGATTTGATGCGCGCCGCAGCGCGCGTGATCTTGCGCGTCACGAACGTCTCGCCGCGACGCGGGCTCTCGTGATTGAACAGGATGCCGTTGGCCGCGAACATGCCGTAGGCCTCGCGATAGTTCACCGCGTACCAATGCGCGGCCACCTTGCTCACCGCGTACGGGCTACGCGGATAGAAGCGCGTCTCCTCCGATTGCGGTGCCGGCGCGCCGCCGAACATCTCGGAACTTCCCGCCTGATAAAAGCGGATCTGCTTCCCCTTCGACTGCTCCGTATCGCGCACCGCTTCGAGCAGGCGCAGCGTTCCCACCGCCACCACATCGGCCGTGTACTCTGCCTGATCGAACGAGACGCGGACATGGCTTTGCGCGCCCAGATGGTAGAGCTCGTCAGGCGCGATGCTGTGAATGAGCCGCCGCAGTCCGCCGCCGTCGGAGAGATCGCCGTAGTGGAGAAACAGCGGAACGCCGCGATCGTGGGAGTCGTGATAGAGATGATCGAGCCGCCCGGTGTTCAACGTGGAGGCACGACGCATGATCCCGTGGACCTCGTAGCCCTTTGCCAGCAGCAGCTCGGTGAGGTAAGAACCATCCTGGCCGGTGATGCCGGTAATGAGCGCACGACGCATAGGCAGAGCTCTGGAGATATCGGGAGATGTCGGGAGAACGAACGGGAAACCACGCGGAATTTATCCGAACGGTTCGTACGGTGTCACATCTCACCTTACGGTCTCGGGGCGGCGATCGCGTCAAACATACCGGCCACGATCGCCCGGGCATGCGCTCGATCGCCGCGGACGGTGTAACGCAAGAGGTGTGCAACGCGCGTCGGATAGAACCACGCCGCAAAAACGAGCGCTTGCAAGCGCCCGTAGTGCAGCGCGACCAGGCGGCGCCGGTTCACGTCGCGCAGCCTGATGGCAAACGGGCTGGCGTCGGGCGCCGGGAAAGGGACCTTGTGCACCGCCACGGCTTGCGGCACCCAGAGCAGTCGCCATACGGCGCGATGCAGTCGTACCGACAGCTCGAGGTCCTCGACGTAGGCGAAGAACTCTTCGCGAAACCCGCCGCAGGCAATCAATGCCTCCGCACGAAGTAGCAGTACGCAGCCAGTGAGGAACGTCACCGACTCCGCATGTGGATGCGCCGTGCGCAGTTCCGCGAGCGGTTTCCCGTAGCGCGGATGTGTACCCATTGCCTTGTAGGGAAGCCACTCTCCGCCCGCCCACCAGATGAGCTCGTCGGCGCCGGGATGCACGATCGTCGGCGCGCAGGCCGCAGCCTGCGGATCGTTGCGCAGGGCCGAGAGCATCGCCCCCACACAGCCGACCCGGACTTCGGCGTCGTCGTTGCAGATGAGCACGAAGTCGTATTGGCGGGACAGTGCCCACTCGATCGCGCGCAGATTCCCGCCCGCGTAGCCAAGGTTTGCACCAGTCTGCAGAAACGCGAGCGAGCTGAAGCGCGCAGCCAGGCGCGCGCCGCTGCCGTCGGGCGACTGGTTGTCGACGATGAGCACGTCGAGGCCGGGAATGACGTCGGCCAGCAGTGACGCAACGCACGCGGCCGTGTCCTCCTCGGCGCACCAGTTGAGCACCACGGCGATTGTTCGCGCTGTATCAGACCCGTCGTTCATTCGGTGAAGGTTGCCGGAGGTGTGCGACCGGGTCAACTTCCGCGGTCAGGAGGCCTGACCTCAGTCAACGCGTTTCACGCCTCACCCGCGGCATGTCGAACTCACCGGTCGAACCTCGAACGGCTGTGCCTCCCCAGTCCTCGCTCACGGCGAATCTTGGGGCGCTCTTCGGCAGCCATGCGATCGGTCTCGTCGTTCCATTACTCACGGTGCCGTACCTGGCGCGCGTCCTGCGCCCCGAAGGATGGGCGCCAGTGCTGGTGGCGCAGGCACTCGCGTCGTGGGTCGTGCTGCTCCTCGATTACGGTTTCGATCTCTCCGGCACGCGAGCTGTGGCCGTGGCCCGAGCACGCGGCGACGACGTCGGTGAAATCGTCTGGGGGATACAGGGCGCGAAGCTCCTGCTGATTCCCTTCGCTTCGCTCCTGATGCTCGTCGCGGCTCTCACCGTGCCCGCGCTTCGAGACGACCGCGTGCTGGCCATCTGGACGTGCGTCTTCGCCTTGGCGCGCGGGCTCAATCCGTTCTGGTACTTCCAGGGTCTCGAACGCGTCCGCAGCGCGGTCACGATCGACACGACCTGCAAGGTGCTGGGTGTGCTCGGGGTGCTGTTTGTGGTGCACGAGCCGGCCCACGGATGGCGCGTGCTGGCCCTGCAGGCCTGCTTCGCGTTGCTCTCGTTGCTCCTCCTCACCTGGCGTTTGACTGGGGAGGTGCCGCCGCGTGCGCTCTCCGTTCGCACCGCCGTCGCAACGCTGCTTGGATCGTGGACGCTCTTCGCCTTCCGCGCCTCGAGCACGCTGTACATGCAGGCCAACACCGTCATCCTCGGACTCTGGGGATCGAGCGCAGCGGTCGCGGCATACGGTGGCGCCGAAAGGGTCGTGCGCGCGGCGATCAACCTGCTCGAGCCCGCCACACGCGTCTTTCTTCCGCGCGTGAGCTATCTCGGAGCGTCCGATCCGGTGCGGGCTGGACAACTCATTCGACGCAGCCTTGTTCTGCTGACCGCAGCCGCCACAGCCATTGGCGCCGCGCTGGCCCTGCTGGCGCCTGTGGTCGTGACGCTGCTGCTGGGCACAGGCTACGAGGATGCCGTTCCGGTGCTCCGGGTCCTGGCACTACTCGTGCCGATCATCGCCATCGGTACGG
>CAYWCJ010000328.1:0-5539 GCA_964456595.1 uncultured Gemmatimonas sp.
CTCATGATGTTCCCCTATCCGTCGGCTGAAGGGCTGCACGTGGGGAACCTCTTTGCCTTCACCGGCAGCGACATCTCCGCGCGCTACCACCGCTTGCAGGGAAAGCAGGTGTTCCAGCCGCTCGGCTACGATGCTTTTGGCATTCACTCGGAGAACTACGCGCTCAGGATGGGCGCGCACCCGATGGAGATGACGCCGAAGAACGTGGCGAATTTTCAGCGGCAGCTCGAGCGCGCGGGACTCATGGTGGACTGGCGCAGTCGCGTCGACACCAGTCGCCCGGATTACTACAAATGGACGCAGTGGGTCTTTCTGCAGCTCTACAACCAGGGGCTCGCGTACAAGAAAGCGGGCGCGGTCAACTGGTGCCCGACGGACAAGACCGTGCTCGCCAACGAACAAGTGGAGAACGGCCTGTGCGAACGGTGTGGTACTCCGGTCGAGCAGCGTTTTCTCGAGCAGTGGTTCTTTCGCATCAGTCAGTATGCCGAACGGTTGTTGAACAACCTCGACACGCTGGACTGGTCCGACGTCACGAAGCACGCGCAACGCAACTGGATTGGTCGCTCGGATGGTGCGGAGCTGGCGTTTCGCATTGTTGGGCACAACGACATCGTACGGGTATTCACCACGCGCGCCGATACGATCTTTGGTGCGACCTATCTCGTGCTGGCGCCCGAGCATCCGCTGGTGGCGTCGGTCACGACGACTGCGCAATCGGATGCAGTACGTGCGTATCAGGACACGACCAAAAAGCAGGACTTGATCACACGCAAGTCGGTGAAGGACAAGACCGGCGTCTTCACGGGTGCGTACGCGATCAATCCGGCGACGCAGCAGCCGGTGCCCGTCTGGATCGCCGACTATGTGCTGATGGAGTACGGCACCGGCGCGATCATGGCGGTGCCTGGTCATGACGAACGTGACTTCGAGTTTGCGCAGGTCTTTGCGTTGCCGATCGTACGCGTGGTGGCCGGACCCGACGACGATGCACGCACGCCGCTCGGCGATGCCGCCTACACCGACGATGCCGGTGGTCGACTGGTGAACTCGGCGCACTTCGACGAGCTGTCGGTGACCGACGCGAAGGCGAAGGTGACCGCGTGGCTGGCCGGGGGTGGACATGGTGCAGCGGTGGTGAACTATCGTCTGCACGACTGGTGCATCTCACGTCAGCGTTACTGGGGCCCGCCGATTCCGATCATGTACTGCGATGATTGCGGCACCGTGCCGGTGCCCGAGTCGCAGTTGCCGGTGGAGTTGCCGTTTCTCGAAGACTTCAAGCCGGACGATTCGGGCGTGTCACCACTCGCGCGTGATGCGGCGTGGTATCACGTGCCGTGCCCGACGTGCGGGAAGCAGGCGCGCCGCGAAACGGATGTGTCGGACACGTTCCTCGACAGCTCGTGGTACTTCCTGCGGTATCCGAGTGCGACGCACGCTGACGTGCCCTTCGATGCGGCGCGCACGAAGGCGTGGCTGCCGGTGAACTCGTACATCGGTGGCAACGAGCACGCCGTGCTGCACCTGCTCTATTCGCGGTTCGTCACGATGGTGCTGCACGATGCAGGTCATCTCCACTTCGAGGAGCCGTTCACGAAGTTTCGCGCGCACGGCATGATCATCCGCGAAGGCGCGAAGATGTCGAAGTCGAAGGGCAACGTCATCAACCCCGATGTGTACATGGAAGGGTGGGGCGCTGATACGTTCCGCATGTACCTCATGTTCCTCGGTCCGTACGAGGAAGGTGGTGATTTCCGCGATGCGGGCATCAGTGGCGTGCGCCGTTTCCTCGACCGGCTGTGGAGTTCGGTGCGCGATTGCTCGACGGACGGCGTCGCCGATGCCGATGTGCTGCGCAAGATGCATCGCACGATCAAAAAAGTTGGCGACGACACGGCGCGTTTGAGCTACAACACGGCCATCGCGGCGATGATGGAGTATCTCAACGCCGTGCGGCGCGGCGAACGCGCGGCGCATCGCGATGAAGTGTTGCCGCTGGTGCAGCTGGTCGCCGCGTACGCGCCGCATCTCGCCGAGGAGTGTTGGAGCACGCTCGGCCACGACGGCAGCGTGTTCGACGCGGGTTGGCCGTCGTTCGACCCGGCAATGCTCATCGACGACAGCGTCGAGCTGGTGGTGCAGGTCAACGGCAAGGTGCGTGGCAAAGTGACCGTGCCCGCGAACGTGTCGCAGGACGACGCGATGATCGCCGCGATGGGTGATACGAACATCGCCAAGTTTGTCGTTGGTGCGGTGAAGAAGATCGTCTTCGTTCCCAGGCGGCTCCTCAACGTCGTCGTGGGGTGACCAGCGGAGGGAAGCTCCAGCGTTCCCTGGGCACGCTGACACTCGCCGCCGTGATGTTCTTCAACACATCCGGCGGCGCTTTCTCGCTGGAAGGGCTCGTCGCTTCCGTGGGACCCGGTGTGTCGCTGCTGCTGCTGGTCCTCGTGCCGCTGCTGTGGAGCATTCCGGAAACACTGCTCGTTGCCGAACTGGCGAGCATGCTGCCGCAGGAAGGCGGCTACTACCGCTGGGTACACCGCGCGTTCGGTCCGTTCTGGGCGTTCCAGAATGGCTGGTTCACCTGGTGCTACTCGATGGTGGACATGGCCATCTATCCGGTGCTGTTCAATCAGTACCTGGCCTTCTTTTTTCCGTCGCTGTCGCCGAGCACGCAGTGGCTCATTTCGCTCGGCGTGATCTGGGGTGCGACGGCGATCAACCTGCGTGGTGCGGCACGGGTGGGGCAGGTGTCGGTGTTCGCGGCGTGTGTCGTGCTCAGCACGTTCCTCGCGATCACCATCGCCGCCATTCCGCGCCTCGATCATGTGCCGTGGCAGCCGTTCGCGCACAGCGGCCAGACCTCGTACGATGCACTCGGCGTCGGACTTTCGATCGTGTTGTGGAACTACCTCGGCTGGGACAACGCGAGCACCGTCGGCGGCGAGATTCGCGATGCGGGCCGCACGTATCCGAAGGCGTTGGCCATCGCGCTGGTCGTCGTGACGGCGGGCTATCTGTTGCCCGTATCGGCGACCCTTGCCGCGAGCGACTGGACGACGTGGAAAGACGGTGGATGGCCGGACATCGCGCGCGCGACCGGTGGGGCGGCTGGTCCATTGCTGGCCATTGCCGTGAGCGTAGCCGGCGTGGTGAGCGCCCTCGCGCTCTTCAACGCGCTGTTGCTCGCGTATTCGCGCATTCCACTGGCGATGGCGCAGGATGGACTCCTTCCCGCCGGACTCGGCAAGCTCGACACGCGCGGCAATCCGGATCGCGCCATCCTCGTGTCCGCGGTGTGCTATTCCGCGTTCGCACTCCTCCCGTTCGCACAGCTCGTCGTCGCCGATGTGTTGTTGTACTCGATGGCGCTGGCGCTCGAATTCGGTGCTCTGATCAGACTCCGCAAGAGCGAACCGGAGTTGCGCGGCTCCTTTCGACTGCCGATCGGTATTGGCGGCGTGACCGCGCTCGCGGCACTGCCGATGATCATCCTCGTGCTGACGATGTGGCTCTCGTTCCGCGGAGGTGAGCTCGGTGCGACGGCAGTCACCGCGGCACTGCTCGCCGCCGCGCTCGGACCTGTGCTCTTCAAGTTCACGCCGCTCGCACGCGGCACCGCGGGACAGCGCGCTATCGAGCGCGAAGACTGACCAGTCGGCTGGCGGGAACAGCGACCGCAACAGCGGACACGGAGAACCGCAGGAGAACTGGGGGAGACGAGCGGACGAAACCGGGTCCAATCGGCGCTCCCTGCAGATCGACGAAGCTTTTTTGCTTTCCATTTTTTTGCTTTTGATTCTCTCGATTTTTTCTCTTGCTGTTCTCCGTGCCCGCTGTTCCTCGTTCTCGCGGTCCCGCTCCCGAGACGGACGCATGGAAACCCTCCGCCGAACCCGCGTGTCGCATGGTCGTCACCTCACGACCGAGACCAAAATCATGCGATCGACCATCACACCCGCGCTCATCTTCGCGTCAACACTTGTGCTCCCCTCGCTGCGCACTGTTGACGCGCAGACCCGTACCCGAGAACCCGCAGAAGTGCGCATCGAACGGCTGCCAGGCGGGATGTCCGTCGTCATGGGCAGCAGCAATCGAGCCATGCTCGGCGTGACCCTCACGGCCGAGCGCCAAGGCGCCGGTGAGGGGGTACGAATGGATGAAGTGGTGGCCGACGGTCCGGCGGCCAAGGCGGGAATCAAGGTCGGCGACGTCATCACCGAAGTGAGCGGCGTCAGTCTCAAGCTGAGCACGGTCGATGCGGACGACCCCGAACTGGCGGGCATCGGCCAGCGCCGCCTGCAACGCGCTCTGGCGAAGGCCAAGCCGGGCGACGATGTGGAGCTGCGAGTGCAGACCGGCGGATCCTCGCGCCTCGTGAAGGTGAAGACGGTGTCCGCGGCGGATCTGGAGGGTGCGGCCGGCCGTCGCGTCGGTCAATCAGGCACCTGGTCGGGCAGCGCCAGTTGGGCGGGGAGTGACCGGCCGGCGCTCGGCCTCTCACTCGGCGCCTCGGGCAGCGCCCGCGACACACTCGGGCTCTTTGTCTCGTCGGTCGTCGCCAAGGGGCCGGCCGAAATCGCGGGGATCGTTGAAGGCGACCGGATCGCCGCCATCAACGACGTGGACGTTCGCGTGCCCAAGGAGGACGTTGAGGATATGAGCGGCGCCGAGGCGCGAGTGAACCGCTTTGTGCGCGAGGTGCAGAAGGGGGAAGCCGGGGCGGCGCTCAAGCTCCGCGTCTATGGCGGCGGTCGCTATCGTGAGGTGACGGTACAGAGCGTGAAGAGCTCTGCATTGCCGTCTCGCGGCTTCGATGTCTTTGTTGGCGATCGCATCGGCGGGTTGCGGATGACGGCGCCGAGCCCGGAACTCCTGCGTTTCGAGGGCGGAAACGGTCGCGTTCGGATCGATCGCGAGGCGGTTGAGGAGCTCATTGAGCGGGTACGCAGCGCGACACCGTCGGTGACGGTCAGACGTCGCGTGGTTCGCGCCTACTGACCGCGATCGCGGGAACAGTCGACGCGCGCGACTGCCGCACCTTCGCCCAATCCTCAAAAAAGCGGGCGCGGACTCTCGCGGAAGTCTGCCTTTCGACCTATGCTCTGCCGTGTCGTCGCCACGTGCTGTGCGCCTCCTTCCCGCGCCAGACTGTCAGCGGGCGGCTGACGATCCGATTGGCGCTGCCTTCTTTAGCACGGGAGGACGGCGGCGGCGGCGGACGTCCTGTCGCCAACATCCCACAACCCGCTGGAGGTCGTTAATGGGCCCCAACTGTGCTATGCCGAGCCGGTTTGTTCGCTCGACCCGCGTGCTCGCGCTACTCACCGCTTTGCTGCTTCCGTCGGTTACCGAGGCGCAAGGTGGAACGATCCGCGGCACGGTCACCAACCGCGTCACCGGTGCGCCCATTGCCAACGTGCAGATCGGCATCGCCGGCACAGGCATCGGTGCCATAACATCCGCCAACGGCGCGTTCTCGCTCACCGCCGTTCCCGCCGGCAGTCTGGTTGTGCGCGCACGCATGCTGGGC
>CAYWCJ010000329.1:0-5519 GCA_964456595.1 uncultured Gemmatimonas sp.
GACTGGTAGTGGTCCGTTACGCACGAGCGCCGACGGACAAGGTTCGCGGCGGACAGCATCTCAAGCGATCACGTAGTCATCACGTTGGCTTCACGTTGGCTTCACCCTGGAACCCGATGGCCAAAAGCACGATGCGGATAGACGATCTCGTCACACAGCTCTCCCAGGTACACGGGGCGGCGCTGCGGGCGGTCGTGCTGTACGGGTCGGCGGCGAGTGACGAGCAGGTGGCCGGACACTCCGACCTGAATGTGCTGGAGATCGTGGACTCACTGTCGCTGCCGACGCTGCAACGGTTGGCTCAGACGACGCGTGCCTGGCAGGAATCCGGCAATCCACCGCCGCTCACGCTCACCACCGTCGAGTGGACACGGTCGGCCGACATCTTCCCGATGGAGTACTCCGACATTCTCGAGCGGCACAAGGTGCTGCACGGCGAGCTGCCGATGGACGGTATCGTCGTACAGCTCTCCGATCTGCGTTTACAGACGGAGAATGAAGCGATGGGAAAGTTGTTGCGGTTGCGACGCGGCGTGATGGCTGCAGGCACGGACGCCAAGCGGCAGGCGGAGTTGCTGCGCGCGAGTTGGAGCGCGTTGCTGGTGATCTTTCGTGCGGTCTCGCGGTTGCATGCGGTGCCGCCGCCTCGGGATGCGGTGCAGGTGGTGCGAACGGTTGCGCAGCGCTGCGGCTTCGATCCGGCGTCATATGAAACCGTCTGGGCACTGATTCACGGCACGCCGCTGCCGGAACGTGAGACCGAGTCCGTGTTGGCGGGGTACGTACAGGGCATGGAATCGCTCGTCGCGTATCTCGATCGCTTTGTTCCGCCGGCGACGGCGTCCGATTCTCTTTCCTCCTGAGGACGAATACATGCACAGCTTGCAGTCTTTGCACATGCCCCGTCGTGCGCGCTCCTTCATGCGGGCGTTGCCGGTGCTGCTGGCACTCGCCGCTCCGTTCACGCTGTCGTCGTGCGGCTATAACACCATTCAGACGTACGACGAACAGGCCGAACAGGCCAAAAAGAACATCGACGCGCAGTTGCAGCGTCGCGCAGACCTCATCGGCAACCTGGTGGCGACGGTGAAGGGACTCGCGCAGCAGGAGAGCGACGTCTTCATCGGCATCGCGAAGGCGCGTGCCGGACTGACCGGCGCGTTGCAGAAGCCCGGCGGATCGGATCCGGCCGAGACGGCGCAGGCCAACGAGCAGCTCACCACCGCGATGCGCGGCCTCAACGTGGTCATTGAGGCGTATCCGCAGCTCAAGTCGGATCAGGGCTTCCTCAAGCTGCAGGATGAACTGACGGGCACGGAGAATCGCATCGCGGTCTCACGCACCGATTACAACGGCGCCGTGCGCATGTACAACGAGTACATCCGCAAGTTTCCGGCGGTCATGACGGCGAAGGCGACGGGCGCCAAGCCGCGGACCTACTTCGAAGTCACGGACGCGGCCGCACGTACCGCGCCAACGGTTGATTTCAGCAAGCCGAAGTCGGAGTAACGAAGCAACAGGCCGCGACTGACGCGAAAACGGCGCGAACGTTCACGAATCTGATTCGTGTTGGTTCGCGCCGTTTTTGCGTCCCCTCGCCGCCCGCCGTTTTCGCGTCCGTTCGCGTCCGTTCGCGGCTAGCGGTTCTTCTCGTACATCAGGTTGCGCGGCGCCACACGCCAGTCGTACCACCGATAGATCGGTTGCCCGTTGTTGACCGCCGGATCCACTTTATCCGTCTTCATGCGCGCGCGGACCCGCATGCCGATGATATCGTTCCCGTCGTTCAACGTGTCCGTATCCAGCGCACTGTAACTCGGCGCTTCGCGATTACCGATGAACAGAATGGACGTTTGGAACTCCGTGGTGCCGCTGGCGAGCTGGCGTCCGATCGGAATTCCGTTCGCGTCCAGCTGATCGGCGCGCATGAGCGTGTTGGTGCTGACGTCCCGCCAATACACGACGGCCTTGAGCTTCTGAATGGTGGTGCCCGACCGTGTGAGCAACACACTGTCCAATCCGGCCGCGCGACCAAGCAGTCGCGTCATCGGCAGGAAGGTCACCTGAAAACGCCCACCGGAGGAGCCGGCCACGCCGGTGAGGAAGAGCAGACGTCGCGTGGTGCCGATCTGCACCCGCGCAAGATCGCCAGCGGTCAGCGTGTGCATGCCGTTGATCTGATTGAACTCGATGCAATACGTGCCGCAGTTGCCGCCCGGCGGATAGTTGGGAAGCGTATCGCCGTCGTCGAAAATCGGGTACACCGGCGCCTCGACGTCGGTGTAGGGCACAGACAGGAGACTCAGCGTATCGCCGAACGATCCGATCGTGCCGAACGTCGGCGTGCTCTCGATGGCGACACCCGCTTCCTGCGCATCGCGCGCGATCGACATGCCAACGAAGCGCGCGTTGCGATCCACGGTTTCGCGCACCGTCCAACCGCGACGTGTTTGCCAGCTGCGCATCGAGAAGCTGGTTGCCGCCGTCAGTACGACGATGCCGATGGTCATGGACATCAGCAGTTCAACGAGCGTGAAACCGGAACGACGACGTCGAGTCATGGGTTCACCACCAGGCCGTTGCCACGGAAAAAGTTGGTCGTGAGCGTCACCGGCTGTGTGCTGCGCGGATACTCCACGGCGACGTCGATCTGCAGCAGGTTCTGTCGCGTTACGGCGACCGTCAGGGTGCGCACGAAGGCGCCGGTGGCAGACGGTTGTCCGTCCTGCGTGAGCCGCAAGGCCGTCTCCGATTGCAGCGTCCACGGATCACGCGTGCGCACTTCTTCCATGTAGGATCGCGCAATCGCGATGGCATTCGTCCGGTTCTGTGCGAGCGTCTGCATCTTGATCGTATTGCCACTCGCTGTGGCCAGCGACGTCAGGCCGACGGCGAGGAGAATGATCGCCACGAGCATCGACACGATCGTGAAGCCGCGACGATGACGGGCGCGTTCCGTCGCCGCCCCGTCGCCCTGTGTCTGCGCGTTCATTGCCAGCCTCCGCTCTTCCAGGTCCACAGGCGCACACTGCCCGAGGGTGAGACGACGACCGCGACGACGATGCTCGGATCGGTCATGTGCTGCAGGTAGATCGCGCCGGAGGTGCCCATGGGACGCGGCAGGCCGCGCGTATCGAAGTCCACGTACGAGTTGGCGAAGCTGACCGCGCCGGTGCCGGAATCACCGGGCGCGTTCGGGACCGAGCCGCGACCGATCATGATGCGCGCCGGTAACGGCCGCGTGCCGAACGCCTGCAGCGCAAGCTGCTCGGAACTCGATTGCGTGATGGTGCTGTCGGCGTTGTCGTCGAGGAAGCCGGAATACGACGACGAAGTGCCCGGGTTGAAGAACACACGACTCATGCTGCGCGTGGACAGGGCACGCGTACGGGTCAGGTCGAGGTCCTGCGCGAGTTGCATCGCGGCGAGCTGCGCCTCGGTGGATTCCGAGATGCGCATGCGCGGTACGACGATGGCCATCATTGCACCCACCACGGCAACGACCATCAGTGTTTCGATGAGCGTGAATCCGCGGCGATGCACGGTGGATGGAGCGAGGCGACGAGGCATGGCGATCTCAGTAAAGCGGACGAAACGCAGTCTGCAACACGGTGCCGACGGACGGCGTACCGGGGGGCAGTCGCTCCGGGAACCGGAAGTTCACGTCGAAGCTCCAGGCGCGCGTCGGCGGGGTGTAGTAGCTGGAGTTCCCGTAGCCCACGTTGGTCGTGTTGCTCCAGAGACCGGCCGAGTACCGATTGGTGAACAGCGACACCAGGGAGCCCGTGTAGCGGAAGGTCACGCCGCCCCAGTTCTCGAGAAAGCGCGGGAAGTTTTCAAGACCACCGCCGTAGGTGCCACCGGCGCAACCGGCGCGTGCGTAGTCGCAGGGCGTTGGCGAGTGTCCAGCGAGAATGGCGGCGTTCACCGTCGACCCTCGTGATGTACGTTGCGCCATCGGAAACTGCAGCGTATCGCACCAGCCGTTGTTCGACGCTCCGCATCGGCTCGCCGACGGCCACGACCCGCGCGCATCCATGTTCACGTTGGGCGGGTTGCTGAGGAACGTGATGGCATCGGCCATCAGGGCTGCGGGACGCCACACCGTTGTGTTGTAGTCGCCGAGCACATACATCGGACGCTCGGTCACGATCGAGACGCCGCCGGTATCGGCCGACGTGGTGGGGCGTGGCAACCGTGCACCCTGGCGCAGTCGCACCGCGACGTAATCGTTCTGTGCGGTGGTGTTGGTGTTGACGAAATCGAAATAGAGGATGCGCGGTGCGCGTGTCGCCGGTGCGCTGTCCGACCAGATGCGCAGCGAGTCCATGTGCACATCGATCAGGTCGGGGCGGAGGTCTTCACGGCCTTCGTAGAACGCGTTCGCGCGCGGCTTGAAGATGCGACTGCACGCCGCCGCCGACGGGACTTCGAGTGCTCCCGTGCGCAGATGTGTGAGGCTGTTGCAGAAGTTGGTCTTCATCGCGACGGTGTCAGCCGCGTACGTCTGGTAGACCTGTGCATCGATCGTGATATACCAGTCCGACTTCCACGCCATCTTGACGTCCTGCACCATCGAGTTGTCCGCATTGCTGCGCGGCAACACGAGCGTGACCGGAGCCATGTTCACCGGCAGCGGCAGTTTGAGCGGCCGTACGCCATGCGCGGACGTCATCAGACGCCCGTTGAAGCGCTGCTGGCTGCGTGTGACGAACGCCGGACCGGAGAGACTGCGCGAATCAAAGTCCAGCAGCACGGGAGTGCCGGCGGCGTTGTTGATGCGCACGCCGTTCAGGCGATTATTGGCGTCCTTGCGATTCCAGAACACGCTGTCGGGCGTCGTGAGCTGACTCTGAAAGTTCACGGACGCGGAGGACGCGTAGAGATTGCCGTTCGTGTGCACCCAACCGGCAAACGTCATCGGCGCACCGGGATTGATCTCGAGGTCCTCTTCGTAGAACACGCCAAACTGGAAGAGCGGAATCGTCTGCGCATTCACCGACAGGATCGCCGTCGCCTGGTTGCCCGACGAGTCGCGCGCCGTCACCGAGATGTCGATCGGCTGATTGAGCGAGTACAACCCGGAGAACGGCCCCGACGAAATCGTGCGCGAGATCGGGATGCCGGTCGTACTCGTCGACTGCGTGAGGCGATAACCGGTCAGCGCCGGAGTGGTCAGCTGCGCAATATCCTGACCGTTGATGATGCCATCCTGCATCGCCGCGTCGAGCTGCGACATGATATCGTCCGCGCCGCCCTCGGCCGCATACGACGCCCGTGAGGCGCGATAGTCGGCGCTCGACGTCTTGGCCATCGTGGAGACAGCGGAGAGACCGGCGAGAATGATGATCGAGAACATGACCAGCAAGAGCAGCGCCGCCTCCATGGCGAAGCCGCGTCGTGGGCGCCTGTGCTCCTGCTGTTGCTCACCTGCGCCAGCCTGCTGGTCGCGCCGTTCGGCGCGTCGATCGAAATATCCTGTGCGCATTCGCCCGTCCTCCGTGCGTGAAAGATCCTGC
>CAYWCJ010000330.1:0-5513 GCA_964456595.1 uncultured Gemmatimonas sp.
GCCCACGTAGATGGCATCGCTGGCGTACCAGATGCGCACCTCGGTCGAGTCCTGCCCCGGTCGCCCGTCCACGGGATTGTACGACGTGAACTGCGTCAGCAGCGCGGCCTTGCCCCAAACCTTCTCGTCGAGGCGTCCGTCGAGGGTAACGTCGGCATCGACCACCAATGGTGGCTGCACGTTGAGTTGCCGCTCACGGCCCGAATACGGTCGCGATGCCACGAGGGAATCGCCGACGGCCACTACCGCCGCCGGCGCCTTGGCTGGCCGCGAAGGGGACGCCACCGAGTCGGCGGCTTGTGGCAACAGTGCCGCGAGAAGCAGAAGCATCTGTGGGGTTATGGGAAGGCTGCCGTGAATAGTCTCCTCGCCGCGAGACATTGACAACCAGCGGCACCCGAACCACGGCGCTGGGCTGGCGCGAACGCCGCGTCGGGGCCAGCCGGCGATGAGGCGGATCTTCTGAGGCACGGCTGGACGCGATGGGTTGCGCGACCCGTCAGACCTGTACTGGGCTTCGTAGTGGCGTCAGAACGGCCGCTGTGCTCCCACCCGCACGAACGGCACGTTCCCCGGGGCCAGGTCGACCACGCTGCGACCGTCCTCGGACGCACACACCTCAGGCTCACCGACACGCCGCGCCCGCTGCGTATGCCTCTGGGCCTGGGCTTCGGGAATGCCGTCGATGCGCTGAAGCATCTGACGCGCGCCACCGAGTTGCGCCCAGGCTTCGCGATGTTCCACCTGGAGTATGCACGCGCCGTCATCGCCAACGACCGGGTGCCGGAAGCGCGTACCGCGTTGCAACAGCTGCCGGGCCTTGCGATGCAGGAGATCGGCGATGACGCGCGGAAACGCGAGGGCGCCGAGTTGCTGCGTACGCTGAAACAGGACTGACGCGATCGGAGGGCATCGCGAGGTCGCCAGTCGTACTCTTGACAGCGCGACATATTGTTGAGATCGTCTTATCATCGTCTCGCGGATGGGACGCAATCGATGCTGCCGCTGACAGCGTGAGGAACGGGGTGAAGTCGTGCAATGCTGGAGTGAGCACTGGAGCTTGTGCGAAGGTCTTGGTGCGTTGTCCGCGGCAGTATGATGCGGAACACAGGCGTTCGGTCTGCGGTCACCGACCGGAGAGGTGGGCAGCCGACGGGGTCTCGTTTCCACAAGGAGAGGCGCATGCGAAGCAAATGGGGGGCGATCCTGGCCGTCGCTGTTGGGCTGCTGCCGGCGGTAGTCGGCGCACAGGATCGAGGTGGCACGATTCGCGGTCGGGTACTGGAAACCGGCACCAATACACCGCTCGCGGCTGCACAGGTGATCGTCACCGGAACACGGCAGGGTGGTCTGACCGGTACGGATGGTCGATTCGTCCTGCTTGGCGTGACGCCGGGCTCCGTGCTGATTCGCGTGGTGCGGCTGGGATACCAGCCCGTGTCCAAGACGGTGCAGGTCACCGCAGGCGGCGACGTGACCGTGGATTTCTCGCTCGAGGCGGCGGTCAAGACGCTCGACGCGATCGTGACCACGGCCACTGGTGAGCAATCGCGGAAGTCCTACGGCAACGTGGTGGCCACGCTCAAACTCGACTCGCTGGCGGAGAAGGCAGCGGCCACCAACGTGAATGAATTGCTGCAGGGCCGTGTGGCCGGCGTGCAAGTCATTCAGGGATCCGGACAGACCGGCACCTCGTCGTCCATTCGTATCCGCGGCAACAGTTCGCTCTCCCTGTCGAACGAACCGCTGATCGTGGTGGACGGCGTGCGTATCGACAACTCGCCGGCGCCGGGCAATTTCTCGACGCAGCGCATCAACAACTTCAACGGCATCAATCCCGAAGAGATCGAGTCGCTCGATATTCTCAAGGGACCTTCGGCATCTGCGTTGTACGGCACCGCCGCAGCGAACGGCGTGCTGGTCATCAAAACCAAGCGGGGTCGGGTCGGCGCCACGCGATGGGCCACCAGCGCCGAGTACGGGAACGTCAGCCAGCCCGCGCAATTCTTCGACAACTATCGTGCGTGGGGACGCAACCTCGTGGGCGGCGTACCCGGCACCGCGCCGGTGCTCTGCCGCATCAGTGACCAATCACTCGGCCGTTGCGTGCGTGACTCGCTCACCACGTTCAACCCGCTGATGAATCCATCCACGCGCCCGTTCGCCACACAGCCTCGCTACCAGCTGGGCGTCAACGCGTCAGGCGGCAACGAAAACCTGAAGTACTTCTTCTCCGTGGAGCGGATGGGCGAAACCGGCCCCTACGAAATGCCGGCGGCGGAGATCACGCGTCTGACGACACTGCGGGGCTCGCGGCCGATCGCGGAGCAGATCAATCCGAACCAACTGTCGCAGACCTCGCTGCGTGGCAACTTCACGTTTCCGTTGGGCAAGACGGCCGACATGACCGTCTCCACCGGTTACATCGATCGTTCGTTGCTCAGTCCATTCGACGGCGGGTTCTTCGCCGGCCTGTCGTTCCAGTCGTACTTCGCGCCTGGATTCCGTACTGCGTTCAACGGAAACTCCGCGCAGCACACGGGTGACATTTTGTCGGTCGCGCAATCCCGGCGTGATCAGCGCTTCACCGGTTCCACGCAAATGAATTGGAAGCCCGTCTCGTGGCTGAGCAATCGCGCGGTGGTCGGACTCGACCAGATCGCGGGCTATTCCTTTCGGTTCTCCCGCGCCAACGAGGGGACCGTCACTGGTTGGGGCCCGCCGGGGCAGACGGGTGGCAAGGATGCCAACCGCAACACATTCTCGCGCTACTCGGTGGACCTGGGCTCCACCGCCAGCTTCACGCTGACGCCGACCATTACGTCCAAGACCAGCGTCGGTGCACAGTGGTTCAAGGACACGCAGTACGAAACCGTGGTGCAGGGCTACACCTTGCCACCCGGTGCACAGACGCCCAACTCTGCGTCCATTCGGACCTCGAGTGAGTTCACCTCGGAGAACGCCACGTTCGGTGCCTACGTCCAGCAAGACCTGGCCTGGAACGATCGCCTGTTCCTCACGGGCAGCGTGCGCACCGATCAGAACAGCGCGTTCGGACGCAACGCCGGAAACACGCTGTTTCCGCGGCTGGCGCTCTCGTACGTGCTGACGGAAGAATCGTGGTTCCCGCAGTGGAGCACGCTCAACAACCTTCGCTTCCGTTCGGCCTGGGGCCGAGCCGGCGTGCAGCCCAGCACGATCGCGGCGCTGCAGTTTTTGACCGCCAACACGGTGCCGTTGGGCGGCACGGAAGTCGGGGCGCTTCGGCTCGGTGCCATCGGAAATTCCGACCTCCGTCCGGAAGTGACCACCGAGACGGAGACCGGTTTCGACGCCACGATGTTCAACAATCGGGTCAACATCGAGGCGACGTATTTCCGCAAACTCTCCACCGACGCGCTCTTCCAGAATCCGCTGCCGCCGAGTTTTGGCGCCGGCGCCAGTCAGTGGCAGAACATCGCCGCGGTCCTGAATGCCGGTGGAGAATTGTCGGTGGATTTCCAGCTGCTCAACCGCAAGTGGCTCACCTGGAGCACGCGCATCAACGGGTCGCGCATCGAGAACAAGCTGGTGGATGCGGGCAAGGCCCAGCTGGCGGTGACGCAAGGCGCTCGTAACGTCGTTGGCTATCCGATGTTCGGCTTGTGGGCGCGGCCGATCAAGCGCTTCGCCGACGCCAACAACGATGGCATCCTCACGGAAAGCGAGATCGTCGTCGGCGACACCGCAGAGTACAAGGGGCCCACGTTGCCGGTGAACGAAGCCGGTTGGTCCAACACGATTGGCTTGTTCAAGAACACGGTCCAGATCAGTACGCTGATGGATTATCGCGGTGGCCACTACAACCAGTGGGGCTTCGAAAATCAGCGGTGCATTTCCGGCAACTGCCAGGGTGTGAACGACCGGAGCGCGCCGTTGGCGGATCAAGCCGCGGCGGTGACCACCACGAGTGCCCGGCTCGGCAACAGTGTGTCCGGGTACTTCACGCCAAACGATTTCATTCGCTTCCGCGAGCTGTCGGTGGCGTACACACTCCCGGTGGCATTGGCCGGCAAAGTGAAGGCGCGTACGGCGACCGTGGCCCTCGTCGGCCGCAACATCGGTTTGATCTGGACTCGGTTCCCGGGCATCGACCCGGAAACGAACGGCGCCGTTGCCAATAACGGTGGTGGCAACAACGACTTCTTCTCGGCGCCGCTCCTGCGTTACTGGACGTTGCGCGTCAACCTGGGGTACTGAGCGATGACTTCGATGACTCGAGATCGCGGCATGCGACGCCGCACACCACTCCTGGCCGCCGCCGCACTGCTGACGCTTGGCGCGTGCAATCGCGAGCAGTTGCTGGAGGTGGATACGCCGGACCAGATCCGGCCAGAAGATGCGGCCAGCCCGAACGGAGCCGCCGCCGTTCGCGCCGGCGCACTGCGCGACTTTGCACAGTTCTACGCGGGCACCACGAACGTCGGCGTCAACGTGTACGTCGGGTTGCTCGGCGATGAGTTGATCAACGCGCGTCCGGGCGCCGATCACATCGACGTGCGCGCCTTCAACGAGAATACGTTTCCGGCCGCGGCCTGGAACAAGTTCTCCGACAGCTACACGCAGGCCATCCGCGCCGTCCGCTCGCTGAATCAGTTTGCGCCGGCCAGCGCCGCCCGCAGTCGCGACATCGGGCAGCTATACGCACTGCAGGGTATCACCCTCAATATTGGCGGAGAACTGTTCTGCAACGGCGTACCGCTGGCCTCTGTCAACGACGCAGCTCCTGAGGCCGCGACGCTCGTGACTTCGCAGCAGCTCTATCAGCGCGCCATCGCGCAGGCGGACAGTGCGTTGGGTGTACTGGGCGCGACGGGGGCGGACTTGAACTTCCGCTATCTTGCGCGTGTCGCCAAGGCGCGTGCGCAGTTGAACCTCGGACAGTTCGACGCGGCGGCGACCACGGTGTCGGCCGGCGGCGATGGCGCGGCGTCCGCAGCAGTCCCAACGAGCTGGCAGTATGCGGTGGAGTATTCGCAGACCACGCTCGTGAACACCATCTTCGATTGGATGGTGAATACCGCGAACTTCGGTCCGTCCGACCGCGAAGGCGGCAATGGCCTGGACTTCCGTTCGGCGCGTGACCCGCGTGTGCAGACCACGACGACCTCGCGGCTTGGGCAGGATGGGTCCACGCAGGTGTTCACGGTGCTGGGCTACGTGAACGGTTCCGCGCCCACCACCCTGGTGAGCGGCGTGACCGCGCGGATGATTGAAGCCGAGGCGGCGCTGCGTCGTGGTGATATGGCGCTCTGGCTGTCCAAGCTGAACGAGCCGCGGGCAGATGGCGCCGTGCGCACCCTGCGCAATATTCCGGGTGCCGCCGACGCGTTGCCGCCGCTGACCGACCCGGGCTCCGCAGACGGGCGCATCAACTTGCTGTTTCGTGAGCGGGCCTTCTGGTTCTATCTCAACGCGACGCGCGTCGGCGACCTGCGCCGCCTGCAGCGGCAGTACAATCGTCCGGCCACCGC
>CAYWCJ010000331.1:0-5480 GCA_964456595.1 uncultured Gemmatimonas sp.
GAATGGCGGAGAACAAAATGAGGCAGCCATCCTATCACCTCGGACAATGCTTTCTATGTCCAGATTACCGACAGCTCAAAGCGCCCTGGCTTCGCCTTTGAAAACTTCCTGTTGGTGCCACTGGATATGGTTCGGGTCGGGCAACCATCGCTTGTCTTGTGGTTCCTGGATGGGTTTGCCATGCCAATCCAACAGCATTGATTTCACCGCACCGCCACCCACCGCCAACCGTGACACCATCACACGGGGAACTTTGTCGAGCGATAGTGTGAACGCACCGAGGTCGAAGAGTTTGTGGTGGAGTGAGTTGAGGGCCAGACCGTTTGGTTCGTCTGATGGACCCCCATTGACGTGCCAGCGGATATGGGCCGCTTCGAGGCCGGCTGTCATGTTGCGGAGGCGCATATCCCAGCCTGTTACCGCACAGCGGTATTCGTAAGCCAACAAGACCCGGTCTCTGAAACCGGGATCGCGTGGTCTGGTGAATTCCTCATCCAGCATATCTGGTGATGGATCACTCAACACGCGGATCAACTTCGCAGCTTCGCGTATGTCGTCATGCAAACTAGCGGGGAAATGCGTTGCCAAAAGCCACCCGGCCAGACGGGCTACATAAGCGGATTCTGAAATAAGAATCCTTGCCAACTCGGGTGCGAAATTGGCGCAGGCATTGGCTTCAACCAGACGACCTATCGGCGGGGGCATCACCGTGTCGGCTACCCGCATGCCTTTGCCGGTTGTAACGCGCCAGATCCGTCCCTCCTTGTCATTTTGGAGCCGCCAAAAAGGATTAACCACATCCGGACGACCATTTACCGCCGGACCGAACTCCTCGATGAGATCCGCCAAAGGCTGGCGGATTTCTGCAAAAGATACATCCCCCGTCAGGTTCTGCTGGTAACGGCCCAACATGAGCAGTATCAAGAGCGGCTTATGGGGGGCCCGCCCGCCAGTCGTGGGTGCTTGGCGGAGATCCTTAAACAATTCAAGAATCCAGTCGAACCCGGGAGTCTGGTAGGATGTCATATCACCATCAAACCTGCCCGGGCGAGTTTCCGCAAGGCTGTAGGAGTCTTCAGTTTTAAGGGGCCCGTGGGGATGTTGCGGGCCGATGCCAACTCATCTCCCCAGATCCGGACAACGATCCAACCGTGTTTGCTGAGAAGGCGGTTTTGAAGTCGGCCTTGCGTGACATGCCTTCTTTTATGTCAACTTCGTTCCCTCCGCGATCTCTTTGTTAAAGAATCCTCTAACTTCGGTTTCTGAGCATCCCGCTGCTTCCGAATGGATAAAAGAATCCGCCCATACCAATCCGCCAAGTTTTGAGCTTCTTCCTCGTCACGGGCTTCTTCCGGAACAAAGTCAGGGGTAGGGAAAATACCGTCCCGCAGGTAGAGCGCCGTATCCTGCCACTGGGTTTGCCGAACCTCCAAGCCATCCAGCATTTGCCCGACATCCGACCGTTTCAGACTTAATGTGATGTATTCCCCCATAAGTCCTGGCCTGGCAGGTTTTGAGATTTCGTCAAACGGTTAGTTCAGACTTGTCATAAGGAGCGGAAAGCGGAATATTTTCCCTTATGGCAAGTGGGAAACGATGGACCCGGGAAGAGCTGCTTATTGCCATGAACCTTTATTGTAAGCTTCCCTTTGGTAAGCTTGATCAAAGAACCCCTCTGATTATTGCTGCCGCCAAGAAAATGGGGCGAACGCCCTCCAGCCTATCCATGAAGCTGTGTAACTTGGCCTCTTTGGATCCGGATTTGAAGGCCAGAGGCATTAAAGGCCTCGAAGGTGCCAGTCAAGGTGATCGTGATATCTGGAAACAGTTTCACCAAAACTGGAATCAGCTAGGAGAAGAAAGTGAGGAGCTGGTTGAAAAATTACAGCTTACGCCGAAATCCAAGAAAGAATCCAAGCTCACGGCTCCCGATGAGACGGATGCCATGGGCTGGGTCAAGCAACGCCGCGGCCAACAGTTTTTCCGGGCCACGGTTCTGGCTTCCTTCAATTACCGTTGCTGCATGACGGGGAATCCGATCCCAGAACTACTCCGCGCCAGCCATATCGCTTCGTGGAAGAAGCATCCTGAACACAGACTCAATCCCCAGAACGGCCTTTGCCTAGCCGCCACCCAAGACGCAGCCTTCGACCGCTATTTGATTACCTTGGATAAAGAGCTTCGCATCATCCTCAGCAAGCGACTCAAGGAACATTTCAGCAACCAATCCGTTCGCGAGAATTTCGAACCCTATGAAGGAAAGAAGATCGAATGCCCAGAAAAATTCGAACCGGATAGAGCGTTTTTAGATTACCATAGATCTGCGTTTAGTGTTAATAACTGAGAGCCAGAGTAAGTTTATGTCTATATACGAGAGTCTTCCTACTTATGAGCAAATGATGCTGCCGCTGCTTCAGGTCTTGGCTGAGAACGGTGAAATGAATACGGTTGATTACGCGACAAAGACGGCGGATAGGCTGGGCCTTAGCCAAGAACAACGTGAGATATTGCTCCCTAGCGGAGTTCAGTTTGCTCATCGTAATCGAGCCGGCTGGGCTGCCTGGTATTTAATTCAGGCAGGCTTGATTAAAAAAGTAAGAAAAGGGTGGATACAGATTACTTTAGAAGGAAGAGCGTTCTTGGCTACAACGCCTGCTCTTGTGGATAGAAAGGTGCTCTGTCAGTTTCCAAGTTTTGTCGAAAAGGTCATCAAGCCGAAGCATAAAAAGGATAAAGAATCGCCTTCTACAAGCGAAGTCACTGAGTCGGAAACTCCAGACGAACAAATCGCTTCGGCTTATGTTAATCTCAATCAAAGTCTCACAACTGACCTTCTCGCGCTCCTGCGTAAAATGGAGCATTTCAAATTTGAACAATTGGTCGTTGATCTTCTTCTGGCTATGGGATATGGCGGATCTAGGGAAGAAGCCGCACAGGTTACTAAAAAATCGGGAGATGAGGGGATCGATGGAATTATCAAAGAAGATCGATTGGGCCTCGATGTGATTTATATCCAGGCCAAGCGTTACCAAGAAGATTCCCCAATAGGCCGTGAGAAACTACAAAGTTTCGTCGGTGCCCTTTCAGGCAAACACGCATCTAAGGGTGTTTTTATTACAACAAGTAGTTTTACTGATACGGCTTTTAACTACGCAGCCAGCGTGCCTCAAAAGGTTATCCTCATTGACGGCGAAAAATTGGCGGAACTCATGATTGAATATGACGTTGGAGTTGCGACTCGCCAGCTACTCAAAATCAAACAGATCGATAGTGACTATTTTGATGAGCTTTGAAAGCTATGGCTCCTGAAATTCTTTTGCCTTCGGTTTATCCGATAACGGACCCTTCCCTGTATAAATTGCATCTCGCTTGTTGGAATGGCACAAGGCAGCCGCTTGATGTCTTTGTCGCGGATAAAACGGAATGGCTCGGATGGAATACCTATAGGAATAATCGAGATGATTTTAGCCGTGAGTTCATATTCTCATTAATCGATTTTTATCCTCAACAGCATCATTGGCTTTTTGGGGGTGCCTATCGGGTTCTGTCTCGATCCTCAAAAAATCAAGCCCATAGTTATCAAATTGAATTACTTCCCGAGAGTCAATCTTACATCGGACGCCTTAAACTGTATTTAAAACGGCCTGGAAGGGCGAAAGCTTTCAATTTCGAAAATCAATTCCACCAATTTGTTGTCTCAGAAATTCTACCAGAATCTTATACGGGTGAAATTTTTTTGGGTTATGATGCCATTGATCTCAGTTTTGAGATGCTTGAAAGTCTATGGCGCAATCAACGTCTGGACTGGAAAACCGCTTTGCGGAATACCAAAGGCATCTATCTGATTACCGATGGTAGCAATGGGAAAAGATACGTAGGATCCGCTTACGGGGACACGGGAATTTGGTCTCGCTGGGAATGCTATATTACTACAGGGCATGGATATAATGATGCTCTAACGAAGCTTATTTCCGAGCTCGGTCCTGAGCATTCTAAGAAAAACTTCCGATTCACTCTCCTCGAATATTTTCCCATGAAAACAGATGATGAGGTTGTTCTCAGAAGAGAGAAGTACTGGAAAGATGTCCTTCTGTCTCGCCAGGAGCAATTTGGATATAATCTCAATTGAATACTCACAACGAAGCAAATTCCAGATCGCTTTTCTTTAGCGGCAACAACTTACCTGAAAAATGCCCTAGATTCTGTCATAAAATCTATCGATTCAGTTAAATCAAAATGGGGGAATGCATTCTTTAATAATCTCGATGCAGTTTTTTGAAAGGCCGGGGTTTATTGTGTAGTTATTCCTCGGAGCTGCTTGCCGAAAGATCAGGTTCTTTGCCTTTATGGGAGAACCTTCGGTCGCAAGGGTAGTCAGCGCCAATTTTTATTTAAATTTAAGTATGAAGTTCGTTCTTTTGCAACGGGAGAAGATGTTGTCCTTTCCGTGGGCAAGGCAGCACACTTGCATTAACGGCTTAAAAACCATCTTTTCCGCTAGCATAAAATCGACAACTAATCAGGTTGTGAGAGGAATGGGCTCGGCGTCCCACCCAAAAATGAAAGATGAAAAACTGCGCGATGGGTTAAATAGGTTGAAAGCTTCGGGCAGTGTTTGGTTTTATGAGCATGCCCATTTGAAGGAAGATGCCGATCCGCGAAAAACTGATGACATGGGCGAAAGTTGGGTTGCAGAACGCGATTTATTGGAAATCATGCTCATCGCAAAGTATGCGCCCCCTTTCAACATCAAAGCGGAGAGATAGTGAATTTTTGTGTCCAAGCAGTCAGTTCCGACAATCCCGGTCGGGATCACCGATCTATAACATTTAACTCTAGGTGAACTGGCTTTCCATAGGAAGCCAGTTTACAGATACGATTGTCCTCAAAAATTTGGGATTGGTGCGGTCGCTGTCGGTTTGGGTCGGTTTATTCTGACCCATTGTTTTGTGTAGAAGAAAAATCTGGTTCTGTAACTGCTTCCTACTACCACGAAGGCGTTTCTGTCATCTCTGGTGAGGGCTTCGCCGGGAAAGGGTAATGGGAGCGGCATGTCCTCTTCTTTTGTTTTACTCCATTGGGGTCCATTGGAGTTTGCTTTGAGGAGTTTGTCCCGTGCGGTTCCAGCCTCGTGAGCGATTTTTGAGTAGAGAATAGCTACACAGTTTCCGTAGTGGAGTGTTGCATCCATTTCCCAGCCGTCTTTAAAGAAAGATATTTTTTTGAGGTTGTTCCCCTGGTTAACGACTTTCTCTGGCTGGCCGTAGCGCTGGGTCAGCGCATATTCGCTTTCGCCCAGGCGGGCCTGAGCCTGATGAAGAAAGGTGCAGAGAAGTAGTAGTCCCAAAGCGATCCGTTTGATTTCCATGATCTTGATATAAAGAGAATGGTAGAAAATTGAAGGAAGAAATATTTCACGAGTCTGACGGGCTCGACTTTCAATTCTCAAGGATTTTCTAGTCCTTAGGAGTCCTCAATTC
>CAYWCJ010000332.1:0-5446 GCA_964456595.1 uncultured Gemmatimonas sp.
CCTCGAGCGGCAGCGGCAAGAGCACACTGCTGAAGCACCTCATCGGCCTCAAGGAGCCCGCGAAAGGATCGATCCTGTTCGAGGGCGAAGATTTCGACATTCACGACGACGCGGCGCGCAACCGCGTTCTGCGTCATATGGGTGTGATGTACCAGAACGGCGCGCTCTGGAGCGGGCTCACGCTCGCCGAAAACGTGGCGCTGCCGCTCGAGGAGTTCACGGAGTGCGATGCGAAGACCATCGCCGAGATCGTGTCGTTCAAGCTCGCGCTGGTGGGATTGTGCGGCTTCGAGGAGTTCTATCCGTCGGCGATCAGCGGAGGCATGCGCAAGCGTGCAGCGCTCGCTCGCGCCATCGCGCTCGATCCCGACGTGTTGTTCTTCGACGAGCCATCGTCGGGACTCGATCCCATCAGCGCCAGTCGTTTGGACGATCTCATTCTGGAGCTCAAGGCGAGCTTCGGCACCACCATCGTGATCGTGACGCACGACCTCGCCAGCATCTTTCGTATCGCCGACCGGGCGCTCTTCCTCGACATCGAGCAGAAGACTATGACGGCCCTTGGCCCCCCTGCAGCGCTCCGCGACCATCCACCCAGCGCGGAAGTGCACCGCTTCCTCACGCGCAGCAGTGAAGGTGGCCCATGAGTGTACGCGCGAATCCGACCGCGATCGGTCTCTTCATGATCGGCGCGCTCGCGCTCGGGATCGTCGGCACGGTCGTGCTGGGATCTGCCACCTGGTTTCAGGATCGCACGACGTTCATCAGCTTCTTCCCCGAGTCGGTGAACGGGCTCCAGAATGGCGCGCCCGTGAAGTTTCAGGGCGTGCCGGTGGGTCGCGTGACTGGCATCAACATCGAGATAGACCGGGGCGACGACTCGTTTCAGGTGCCCGTGGAGTATGAGGTCGACCTGCCTCGTCTTACGACGCCGCGCGGTACCTTCGTGAACCTTGGCGACACGCTCGTGCTCAAGCAGCAGATCGCGAAGGGGCTGCGCGCGCAATTGCAAATGGAGAGTCTGGTCACCGGCGTGCTGTACCTTGAGCTCAGCTACCGGAGCGATTCCACGCCGCCCAAGCTCGAGAAACGGGCAACCGCGTGGCCGGAGATTCCTATCACTCCGTCGCTCATGTCGGCGATCGGTGGCGGTGCCGGCAGCCTCTTGGCCGAGGTCATGAAGATCATGAACAGGGTGAATGGTATGCTCGGCCAGATGAACGTGCGCGAGGTCAATGCGGCTGTCGTGCAATCGGCGAAAGCCGTCCAGCAACTGGTCGAATCGCCCGAGCTCCGCGCCACGCTCAGGCAGATGCCCGGCGCCACGGCGCAGCTCAACCGCACGATGGTCGAAGCACAGAAGTTGGCCGCGCGCGCAACGCTGGCGATCGATCCGCTGCAGACGCAGATCACGAGCGTGTCCACCGAGGCGCTCTCCACGCTGCAGGCGTTGCGCCAAACGCTCGACGAGACGCACGGGCTCATCTCGGCAGACACCGGCCCGGGCTACGAGCTCACCGGCGCGCTCAGGAGCCTCCGCGAGGCCGCCGACGCGCTCAAGGTCCTCATCACGTCGCTCGAACAGAATCCCGACATGCTGATCCGCGGCAAGAAGCCGCTCCAGAAGAGATGATCATGCGAATCCCGACGCGTTACGTACGTCTGATGGCGATTGCCATTCCCTTCGGGCTGGCCGGCTGCTTCAAGCTCGCCCGTGAGTCGCCGCGGCTGAAATTGTACGCGCTCGGCGGCGGGTCCGCCGTCGCAATGCCGACGGCGACGGTCGGTGCGACGACCGCGGCGCGCGGCTCGCTCACCATCGGCCTGCGACGTCTGGAGCTGGCGTCGTACCTGTCGGTGCCTGCCGTGATGATGCGCCGCGGCGCGAATCAGCTCGAAGCCTCGGACTTTCATCGTTGGGGCGGGGAGCTCGACGAGAGCATCACTCGCGCAGTCGGTGCATATCTGGCGGGCTCGCCGCCGGTGCGCGCGGTCGATGTCGCGCCATGGCCATCGCGCGTGCGTCACGACTTTCTGGTGCAGCTCCATGTCTCGCGCTTCGAGGGCGTCGCCGATTCGGCAGCGACCGATGGACGCGTGCACCTGAGGGCTGGCTGGGACATCATCCATCCGCTCGACGGCGCCGTGCTGGTGCGCGGAACGACCGACGACCGCGGCGGCACCTTTCGCGTGGGCGACTACGCGGGCCTCGTGTCCGGCCTCGATGCGTCGCTCTTGCGACTCGCGCGCGACATCAGTGCATGCCTCGCGCGCTTTCCTAATGATTCCACCCCGCCGGCGAACTGCCGGTCGGTGTCCGCAGGCGAGGGGAGCGGCGCCAGATAGGGGCATCGGGCCCAGGAGCGCGGCGCACGCGCGGCGATCCGAGCAGCGCGTGGCACTCCTCTCGCAGTAGAGAACGCCAGTGGCCGGGTCCGGCCAACGGCGTTATCCGTGAACGGGAGTAAGTCGTGACGCAACAGTACAGAAGGCAGCAGCAGACGGGACGGACGCGGGTTGACTTGCCGACGTTCCGACGTGGCGTACTCGTCCTGTTGAGTACCGCAGGACTCGTGGTGGCCGGTTGCAAGGGCCGGCAGGCCGACACGTCGATCGCGCCGGGATGGTCGCCAAAGACCGGCGATGCCATCATGAAGGTGCCGACGACGGCAGTCGTCTCGGCGATCGAGGCGCAACTCGCCTCAGGCCGCCCCGGCGCCATCCCGGCCGACCGCTGGAAGCATGTGCAGCGGCTGTACACGACGTACGGCAACGTGCCGCTCTGGCTCGAGACGGACGGTTTCCATCAGGCGCGCAGCAAGGCGCTGCTGCGGGCCGTACTGGGCGCGAACACGGATGCGCTTCGGCTCGATGCCTATCCGCTCGATGAGCTCGTCGGTGCCGTAGGCACGGTGCGTGATTCGAAGACGCCGACCGCCCAGCAGCTGGCGACCGCTGACGTGCTTCTGACCTCGGCGTACGTGGGCCTCGCGGAGGATCTCCTCACCGGCCAGCTGAATCCCAGGTCGCTCGCGCAGGACTGGCATATCGCCGCGAACCGCGAGCCTATCGACAGCGCCGTCGCGCGCAGCTTGCGCGATGCGCAACTCGACTCTGCCATCGCGCGCATGCGCCCGCACGACGCGGAGTACGACGCGCTTCGCCGGGCGCTCGTTCGCTTCCGCGGTATCGTCGCCGCTGGCGGATGGCCGACCGTGCCGACGGGGAAGGCCCTGAAGCCAGGGCAGGCGGACCAACCGGCGCGCATCGCGGCGCTTCGGCAGCGGCTGCGCGTCGAAGGATTCGGCGCTCAGTCCGGCGACACAGCCTCGTTCGGCAGGCCAGTCTACGACGCGGAGCTTGCTGGCCTCGTCGCCGGCTTCCAGGCGCGCCACGGAATCGCGGTGGACAGCATGCTGGGCGCGGAGACGGTGCAGTCGCTCAACGTGCCGGCGCCGTACCGCCTCGCGCAGATCGCCGCGAATCTCGAGCGGTACCGCTGGCTGCCCCGCTCGCTCGGCGAGCGCTACATCGTCGTGAACGTCCCCGCCTTCCGACTGGAAGCGCACGATTCGACCGGGACTCTCGAGATGAAGGTGATCGTAGGCGAGGAGTTCGAGGGCCGGAAGACGCCCGTGTTCGCGGATTCGATGGAGACCGTGGTGTTCCGTCCGTACTGGAACATCACGCCGGACATCCAGGCGCAGGAGACGGCGCCCAGGATCGCCGCCGACCCGAAGTACATGACGGCGAACCAACTCGAATACTTCCAGGATGGCGGCGAGACCCGCATCCGACAGAAGCCGGGTTCGAAGAACTCGCTGGGGCTCGTCAAGTTTCTCTTTCCCAACAGCTTCAACATCTATCTGCACGACACGCCGCAGGACGAACTCTTCGACAAGGACGTGCGCGCCTTCAGTCACGGCTGCATCCGGCTCGAAAAGCCGGAGGAACTGGCGCAGTGGGTGCTTGGATGGGACGGTGGCAGGGTTAACGCGGCGATGCAGGAAGGCAAGGACGACCAGTCCGAGAAACTGTCCCGGAAGATCCCGGTGTACATCGTGTACGCGACCGCCTACGAGCGCGATGGACAGCTCTACTTCGGCAATGATCTGTACAGCCGTGACGACGCCTTGGTGGAGGCCATGTCGCAGAGTCTCGTACCGACGCCTGGCGCGCTGCGGAGCCTCGAGGCGCTGCGGAAGATGGTGGACAACTGACCGGCGTCGCGTTGCCCGCCCAGATCGTCGCCATCGGGCGCGCGATCACCCATTTCGTGATTCCACTCAGTACGGGGGCCGCAAGGCGGACACAGGGGGCGGTCGTTTCTGCTTCTGCTCGGCAATCATAAACACATCCACCAGTGGTGAATGGTGTCCACCAAATCGTCTCACCGTCAGGACGAATCTTATTACGGCATCCAGCGGCACGTATCTGGCACGCGTGCGAGCTGCCACGGTATACCGAGCGCTTTGTTTGTGTGGCGGATGGACGCCGCAGCGTCACCCGCCACCTCCGTCAGCGCCCGGATGGCGTCGATGGTCTCGGGGATGACGATGGCCTGGTAGTCGACCATGTAGGCGCAGAAGGCCTCGTTCGGCGAGGCCTGGCGCGTGAGCTGGACGGTCCAGAGGCCCGCTGAAGCGCCAATGCAGATGCGTGCCGCTTCCGACATCGACATGGCAGCACTCGCTTGAGAAGATGCGCATCGATCGCTACGACTACCGTACTCGCCGCCATCAGCACCGTTCCCATCGCATCGTCGAGGAGGCGCTCGCCCGTGCGCGCCGCCGACGCCGACGTTCGATGCCTCGATGCCTCGATGCTTCGATGCTTCGATGCGCTTCTTACTTGTCCGATGAATCCGTCCCTCGCGAACGGGACATCAGGCCACGGAGCACGATGATGAAACACACTGACACTCGCAGGATTTTCAGCGCCACGGTATCGATCGGCGTACTGGCCGTGGTGGGCGGCACGGAAGCCGTCGGCGCCCAGGGTGGTTCCGGGGGCGGCATGATGGGAGGCAGCTATGGCAACGGCTGGATGGGCGGATACGGCGGACCTGGGATGCTCGTCCTGATCGTCCTTGTCGCGGGGCTCGTGGCTTGGCTCGTCGCACGAGGGAGGAACAAGCACTGAGCTGTCTGACAGATGCAGTCGTGCGAGGGGAATCCCCTCGTAAAAGGGCGGTCGTCAACGAAGCGCCAGAGTCCCGCCATACTCAGCGACATCAGTTGCGCGCCGGCAGAACGATTCGCCGGTCGGCAAACGCAATCGGCGCATCGTTGATACTCGCGAAGCGCCGCGCCATCAGACCGGAGGCGTCGAACTCCCAATTCTCGTTGCCGTAGGATCGCCACCTCTGGCCGTCGTCATCGCCACCTGGAGTCGCTGGGCCACGCGGTGATCGTGGCCGATCCGAACGATGCGCCGATGTCCGCCA
>CAYWCJ010000333.1:0-5438 GCA_964456595.1 uncultured Gemmatimonas sp.
CCCCACGTCCGACTCCTCTGGCTCCGGATTCACGACCAGGGCGCCAACGCGCGACGCCTGCCGACGAAGAAGATACACGCCCGCCTCATTCGGTACGGTCAGACGATCACCTGAGAGCGGAACGAGTGAGCCGTCGGGACGTTCCAAGGCGCTGATCCCCTCCAGCCCGGAGACGAACTCTCCCGGGTGCGCGTTGACGACCTGCCCGTCGTCCCCCAATCGCCGCGACAGTGATTCGAGGAGCCAGGGCACGAAGCCGGCGCGCAATGGCAGGTCGGTCGCGTCCGGATCGAGCGGGGAACCGAGTAGTACGTAGTCCGCGCCCGCGACCGCCCACGCGCCGCCACCCGCGGTGGCCAACGTGTCGGTATGTGCCGCGGGACCGGCGGAACCGGGCGAATGCACGAGCGGAAAGCGCACGCGCACGGCGGCGCCGTCCAGCGCATTGGCGGCGGTGTTGGCTGGCACCTGCCCAGCGGCCGCCGGCGCACTCGCCCTGCCGGAGCCGGCGACCGGGCGCACATCCGTCGCGCGTGCCAGAACGAGACCGCGCGCCAGGGCGCCGAATCGCCAGGGGATGCCGAGTCGCGTGAGCGTGCGATTGGCCTCGCCGATACGCAGCGGATCGGTGGGGGCGGTGAGGAACACCGGTCCCTTCAGACCCGCGGCATCGGCCCCGGCGACGGTCACCACGCCGGCCTGTCCTTCGGTGCCTCGACCGAGACGTTTTTCTTCAACCAAGGTGGCGAGCGCCGCCGTAAGAAACTGGCCTGCCTCAAACCGCGCGGCGACCGACGGCGGCGGGGCAACGCGCACGGCGAACCATCGCGTGTCATCGCCGCGCAGTTCGTCCGCATCAAGCTCGAGACTGCCCCGCACCCAGCCGGTGCTGGCGCTGGAGAGGCGCGGCGCGGCGCGCGACGGTGAGCCAAGTGTGCCGATGTCCGATGTACCACGGGCCACCGTGCGCCCATCGAGCGTGATGCGCCACGGCGTCGGTTCGGGCGAGGCCACGGCAAACTGCACGGCTCCGGCCGGCGTCCACCGCGCCGGCGACGCTTCGGCGAGAAGCACCGCATGGTTGCGCAGCGCGGCGCGTGGACGAACCAGCGCCACCACGGGGACATTGCCGGCGACAATGGCGCTATCGCCACTCACGTCGAACGCATTCTTCTGGCCGTCGGAGAGCATGGCCACCACGGGTGCGCGGGGCGCCCCGCTACGGGCCAACGCCACGGCGCGACGGGTGGCGGCAGCGAGATCGCCCCGTCCACCCAACGGCTTGAGATCGGTCAGCACCTGCGCCAACGCGGTGGACGAACCCCCACTGACGCGACCATCGGCCGTCACGATCCAGGCGCGATCCTCGGGGGTGAGTGTCTTTACCAAGACGAGTGCGTCGGCACGGAGATCGTCGAGCACCGCCCGACCGTCGCGAACCGCCGTGCTGCTCATCGAGTTGTCGACCAGCAACGCCATCGACAACGGGGCGTGCCCGATGCCGGCGAACTCGGCCATCGGTCGCGCCGCCGCGAGCGCCAGGGCAATGACCGCGAGCACGCGCAAAATGAGCAACAATCGATGACGAAGTTTGAGCTCACGACTGTGCTCCTGCTCCATACGCATCAGATAGCGCACGGCAGGAAAGTCTACGCGGCGACTGACACGACGGCGCAGCAGGTGGACCGCGAGCGGTACACCGGCCAACACGGCCAAGCCGAGAAAGAGCGGAGCGAGAAACGCCATCAGTGACCGGAATCCGAGAAAATCAGCAAGAAGCGCGTGTTGCGATCGTGAACATCAGACCATCGCGCCGCGACCGTTGACACCAACCAGATGCCGTAGCGCACGTCCGTATGGCTCGTCGGTGACCGAGAGCGCATAGCGTGCACCTGCGCGCCCGAGCGCCGCGCGCCATTCGGCCAGCGCGTCCTGCACCGTGGCCTGATACGTGGTGCGCACGTCCGCGGGCGCGGCCGGCACTTCGATGCGTGTTTCGACGTCGCGGTAGAGCGCTTCCCCGGACTCCGGAAAGTCGCGTTCGGCGGGGTCCATCACATGCAACACGAGCACCTCGTGTCCACGCGCGCGCAGCGTGCGCGCCGCATCCGCGACCGGTGCCGGGTCGACCAGCAAATCCGAGAGCAGCACCACAAAACCGGGGCGACGCACCAGACGACCGGCCTGCAGCAACGCCGTCGCGACATCGGAGGCGTCTCCTCCGCCGGGCTCGCTGAACGCGGCCACCAGACGGCGCCACTGCGCGCGTTGGGCCCGCGGCGGCACCACGCTGCGCGTGCCCTGGTCGAAGCGCAGGAGCCCGACCGCATCGCGCTGACGAATGAGCAGCAGGGCAACCGCAGCAGCGAGGCGTTCGGCGTAGGCCAGCTTGGTGAGGCGGGCCGGATCGCCGGACCACTGCATGGACTTGCTGACGTCGAGGACGATCATGGCCCGCGCGTTCGTCTCTTCCTCGAACTGCTTGACCACCCAGCGGTCGGCGCGTGCGGCAATCCGCCAGTCGAGATAGCGCAGGTCGTCGCCGGGCATGTACGGGCGGTGCTCCGCAAACTCGACGCTGAAGCCTTTCCGCGGCGAACGATGCAACCCCGTGATAAAGCCATCCACGACCCATCGTGCCACCAGTTCGAGGTGGCCCAGGGCAGCGAGTACAGCGGGGTCGAGTTGGTCGGCGCGAGTCGTTGACATGCAGGACAGCGAGAGGCGGAACGAGGACGGCGGCAGCAGCCGAGCGCAACGGAACGGAAACTAGTCCGAGACCTCAACCTTTGCCGCGTCATCACACCCTGTCCTTTTCGAAACAATCGGTGTGCGATGCGGCGCGTGTCATGTGCTGCGTGCTTCGGATCGCCGCGCTCGTTCTTCGACGTGTAGTCCCGCGACGAGCCGAGTAGAACGGAGCTGCAGGCGGCCGCCGCAGACCACCAAACGTCAGATGGGGCCACGATGCATCGTGGCCCCATCTGGTACCCATCACCTTGCGATTCCCCAAAAGTCGTCTCGCGAGCCCGCGGTCAGCACCCAACCGGCGCTGGTGCCGCTTTACGCTCAGGTCTAGACGACGTCTGACTTCGCCTGTTTGCGACGTCGACCCGCCATGACGATGCCGACGAGGCCAGCGCCAACCAACGCAAGCGATGCGGGCTCTGGCACAGTGTTGTTTACAACGCCCCACTCGACGTCATCCACAATCGGCGACCAATCGTACCGGCCCTGCAGCTCGATGCTGGTGATACCACCAGCGTTCTGCCATCCGAAGAAGTTCGCCGTTGGCGCATTCGGCGCCAAGCAACCGCTGCAACCACCGAGCAACGAACTGCCTTGGAACACAGAAATGTTGATCAGCTCGCTGAAACCGTTGTACTGCAGGAAGTCGAGCCCGAACGCCGAGGTGACATTGTCGAAGGTGATCCGCAGCGTGTTTGAGCCGGCAAGGAAGGCCTGTGACGCGAAACCGAAGTATCCATTCCCCGGGACGTACAGGTTCGAGCCGAACCCGGTGGCAGGTCCCGCGGAGGTATACGTCACGCCCGCCACGAATCGTGCATCCGTGGCGTTGTTCACCGACGGGCCACTCACGATTGCCTGCCCCCCGAACCCCACCGGAATTCCGCTGAACGTCTCGATCGTGGACGATGAGAGCAGGCCGTTGAGGGCGGCGCGACTTGAGACCTGCTGCGCGACCAGGTTGGAAGAGAGGCCTACCAACGCAACCGCGATCGGAACTGCGCGAAGGGCTATCCGACGAATCATGGGCGGGGTCTCTGGGAAAGGAGGGTGCACCGGCGGGGTCTCTGGGAAAGGAGGGTACACCGTGCTCTGCTTCCGAAGCAATTCGTGTGCCGTCCGTCACACTCATTTGCGCGCCAGCACGGCGCGGCACAACTCGTTCAGATGTCGTGAGTTGACGCTGATCGCCATGTCCCTGCCTCGGTGACGACTGTCGCCTGTCAGCCACAGACTGTTTCGTCCATGCCATTGGTCCGGCTGCCGTTGGATCCGGACGGCAGCTCGGCACGCTCGCCCTTTTTCGCGGGCCATCGCGCTATCTTCCACTGCTGTCGCCGTACCGACCTTTCAGCCCGCAATCCGTTGCAGCTCAGCCACATCCGCAATTTCTGCATCGTCGCTCATATCGATCACGGCAAGTCGACACTGGCCGACCGACTGATTGAGATGACTGGCACGTTGCAGAAACGTGAAATGAAATCTCAGGTGCTCGACACGCTCGATCTGGAGCGCGAGCGCGGGATCACGATCAAGCTCAACGCCGTCCGCATGAGCTATGTGGCAAAAGACGGGCAGTCGTACGAGCTGAACCTGATCGACACGCCGGGGCACGTGGACTTCACGTACGAAGTCTCGCGTTCACTCGCGGCCTGCGTAGGGGCGATTCTCGTGGTCGATGCGGCCCAGGGCATTCAGGCGCAGACGCTGTCCAACCTGTTCCTCGCCATGGACGCGGGGCTCGAGATCATCCCGGTCCTCAACAAGATCGACCTGCCGGGCGCCGAGCCGGACCGTCGTCGCCAGGAAGTGTGCGATCTGATCGGCTGCCTGCCCGAAGACGTGCTGTCGGTGAGCGCCAAGGAAGGCGTCGGCGTACCGGAACTGCTCGAACAGATCGTCGCGCTGGTGCCACCTCCCAAAGGCAATCCTGACGGACCGCTGCGCGCGCTGATCTTCGATTCGTACTACGACAAGTATCGCGGCGCCATTCCGAGCATTCGTGTGGTCGACGGTGAATTGAAGAAGGGGATGAAGATCACCTTCGGCGCGTCGGACAACATTTACGAAGTCGATGAAGTCGGACTGCTGCAGTTGCGTCAGGTGAAGACCGATAAACTGCAGGCGGGCGAAGTCGGATACGTCGTGGCGAGCGTTCGCTCCGTGCGCGAGACGCGCGCCGGCGACACGATCTTCGATCAGGAGAATCGTGCGACGGAAGCGCTCCCTGGCTATCAGGAAGTCAAATCGTTCGTATTCGCTGGTATCTATCCGACGGAGACGACACAATACGAGTTGCTCCGCGACGCGCTCGAGAAGATGAAACTCAACGACGCGTCGCTGCAGTACGAGGCGGAAACATCCACCGCTCTGGGGTTCGGCTTTCGCTGCGGATTTCTCGGACTGTTGCATATGGAAATCGTGCAGGAACGTCTGGAGCGCGAGTACAATCTCGATCTCGTGACGACGGTGCCGAGCGTGGAGTACCAGGTCACCAAGACCGACGGCACGGAGATGCTCGTCGAGAATCCTGCGTTGATGCCGGCAGCGGTCGTCATTCAGGACGTCAAAGAGCCGTATGTTCGCGCCCGCATCATGTGCCCTTCGGACTACATCGGTCCGATCATGACGCTCGGCATGGAGCGTCGCGGTGTCTACAAGAACACGCGCTTTCTCGACGCCGTGCGTGT
>CAYWCJ010000334.1:0-3062 GCA_964456595.1 uncultured Gemmatimonas sp.
GGACGATGCCGGTCCCACGAACGCGCGAGGAAATGCTCGGCGAGCAACGGGATGTCCTCGAGTCGCTTGCGCAGCGGCGGCAGCTTGATGGGCACGACGCGCAGACGATAGAACAGGTCCTCCCGCAGAATCCCTTGCTGGACGGCTTCCTGCGGATCGCGGTTGGTGGCCGAGACGAACCGGACATCCACCACAGCGTCCTGCGTTTCGCTGCCCAGCCGTCGGACCACACCATCCTGCAGCACACGCAACAGCTTGGCCTGCAGCGGCATGGTCATCTCGGTCAACTCGTCGAGAAAGAGCGTGCCGCCATTGGCGACTTCCAGCAGTCCGGCTTTGTCGCGATCAGCGCCGGTAAAGGCGCCCTTGCGGTAGCCGAACATCTCGGATTCCAGCAGATTCTCAGGCATCGCGGCGCAGTTGATCGGCACGATCTTGCGGTTGGCGCGACGACTGTGCCGATGAATGAACTGCGCGATGAGTTCCTTACCCGTACCGCTCTCACCGCTGATCATGACGGAGGCGTCAGTTGCGGCGACTTTCTGGGCGAGTTCGACGGCTTTGCGGAAGGCCGGCGAGCCGCCGAGCAACTCCATCTTTTCGCCGGCGCCGTTTTGGGTGACGAGCGTCGGCTTGATATCGCGCACCGTCTCTTTGGCGGAGTTCACCGCGTAGGCGGCGCGCCCCACGAGCACCTGGAGGTGCGACGCCGAGAACGGCTTGGGGAGATAATCCCAGGCACCGGCGCGCAGCGCTTCAATACTGGAGGCGACGCTCGGATTGCCGGTCATGACCACGACGATGACGTCCTTATGGACTTCGAGCGTGGCCTTGAGGACCTCCATCCCCGAAATCGGCGTCAGGTAGAGATCGACGAGGACGAGGTCGAAGCGGCGACGGCGCACGAGCTCAAGCGCTTCTTCGCCGCGCCCGGTGGACGAAACGTTATGGCCGTCCATCTGTAGAACCGACGCGCACCCCTCCCTCAGGGTGCGATCGTCGTCCACCACAAGAATGCGGAGCCCGGAACCGCGGTCGGGCACTGCCTGCGAGGTGGAGTCGGCGAGAAAGGCGTGAGACATCGATGTAGAGCGGAGGAAAAGTGGGCCGAGCGAACTCCGGCGTTTCGCTGCCGGAACTGAATCGTCTCATGGGACAGCTGGGTCCGGCTGAGCTCACGTCACCAAACTTGCGGTGATGCGTCCTTCCGACAGCCGCTGCTCAGTTCGGAGTCGCTGCGCTCGACAGTCAGTGTCATACCGTACTGAACCTCCAGAGTCAAGCATTTTTCGTAGCTCTTGCGCGACAGTTACCGTGTCATGACTGCCACAGCAAAGAATACGTCACACCCTTTGTAGCATCCACGCGTCGTGGCGCTCGCGCTTACGTTGATCCATAGTGTTGAGCAGATTCGACGACTTCGTGGTGGACGCACCACGATGCCAGCCCCCAGCCAGACTTAGCCATGTCAGGAAATCAACTTCAGCCCGTCTCCGCTCCCGATGGGGGAGCGATGGCCGCTTACCAGGACGGACTGCCACTACAGGATTGGGGAGGCGGCCAGGAGCCACCGCCACGTCCGGCTGCGTCCAAGGCTGCGCGCTACCTCGCGGCGCTCAAGCGATACAAATGGTTGATTGCGATCTTCTTGATCATCGGCGTTGGCGGTGGCTACGGTGCCACCAAGCTTTTGCCGCCCGAGTATCAGGTAAAGTCCACCATCCTGCTCGAGGTCGCTGCCGGAACGAATAGCGATCCACGAATGGCGCGCGGCCCGGTTCAAGGGCAGGAGTTGCTGCGTTCGGCTGGCTGGACCGACCTCATGCGCTCCTACTCGATCGCCGATCCGGTGGTGATGCAGCTTGCGCTGTTCGTGCAGCCGGGCGAGGCGAGCGACAGCACGGTGTTCCGTTCCTTCCGCGTGGTGCAGCAGCGGCTCCGCCCGGGCGACTACGTGCTCAAGATCAACGGCAGCCGATATGAGCTTGCCTTCAAGGCGGGCGTATCGGTCGAAACCGGCGCCGTGGGCGATTCCATCGGTCGAGACGTCGGGTTCCTCTGGCAGCCAACCGCGCAGGCGTTCAGCGGGCGAAAGGAAGTGTCGTTCCGTGTCCAGACGCCGCGTGAGGCATCTCAAGCGCTCATCAAGGGCATGACGATTCTGTTGCAGCAGGGAAGCTCGCTGATGTTCGTCACCTTGAGTGGCGGGAACTCCCCGCGCACGGCCGCCACGTTGAACGCATGGGTCGAGCAGTTCGTGACCAAGGCGACGGCGCTCAAAAAGAAGAACGTCATGTCGTACGCGACGATTCTCGAAGGGCAGCGACAGTATTCGCAGGACAACCTGACGGCGGCCGAGCGCGCGCTCGAAGACTTCCGCATCAAAACGGTTACCGAGCCAAGCGAGCGTCAGTTGGTGATGCCCGGCATCGACATCACCACGGGCACGGTGTTCGACGACTATTTCAAGAACAAAGTGTTGGCCGAGGGCTTCGCGCGCGATCGCGTGGCCATCGAGCGAATTCTTGCGAAGGGCAAGGAGGATGGCGTCATCCGTCCGGAGGCCGTGCTCTCCGTGCCCATGGTGTACTCCGATCCGGCGTCCGACCCGTTGCGCAGACTGCTTGCCGAACAGACCGATCGAGAGAGCAAGCTTCGAGTGCTTCAGGAGAGCTTCACCGACGAATTCGAACAGGTGAAGAACCAGAAGGCGGCGTTGAAGGCGCTCCAGACGACGACGGTACCGCGCGCGCTCGAGTCGTATCTCGCTGAACTGCGGATCCGCGAAGCGCAGATCACGGCGGACGTTGCGGCGAGCAGCAAGGACCTGCGCGGTATTCCCACGCGCACGATCGAAGAAGCAAAGTTGAAGCGTCAGGTCGACGTGGCGGCCGACATGTATCGCAATCTCGATGTGAAGGCCTCTGAGGCGAAGCTGGCGGAAGCGGCGACGATTCCCGATGTGAGCGTGCTCGACTCCGCCGTTGCGCCACTCGAGCCAACCAAGAATACAGTCCCTGTGATCATCTTCGGCGGCGTTGTGGTCGCGCTGATTCTCGGTG
>CAYWCJ010000334.1:3072-5433 GCA_964456595.1 uncultured Gemmatimonas sp.
GGACAAGCACTTCCGCTATCCCGAGCAGGCGACCGACGAACTTGGTCTCTTCGTTCTCGGTGTGGTACCGCTGATCGATGCGAAGGCTGGTCGCAAGCGCAGCGCTGATCAGGCGGCGCAAGTGGTTGAAGCGTTCCGCAGTATTCGCATGAACGTGCGCTATGCGGCGGATCCGAATCGTCCGCTCACCATGACGATCACGAGCCCCGGCCCGAACGATGGCAAGTCGCTGATCGCGTCGAATCTCGCGCTGTCATTTGCGGAAGCGGGAGCGCGCACACTGCTCATCGACGGGGACCTGCGCCGCGGCGAACTCGCGAAGACGTTTGGCGTGACGAAGCGTCCCGGCCTCGTGGAGTACCTCGACGGCACGGCGCTGATCGCTGAAGTCCTGCATCCCGTGCAGTCGCATGCGAATCTCACCGTGATTCAGGCGGGCGCACGTCGCAAGCGCGCTCCGGAATTGCTGGCCACGCCGCGTCTCAGTCAGCTCATCAATCAGATGGCCAGTGAGTTCGAAGTTGTGATCGTGGATTCGCCGCCACTGGGCGCTGGCTTCGACGCCTTCGCGCTGGCCACGGCCACGGGGAACATGGCGCTGGTGATGCGCTCGGGGATGACCGACCGGAAGATGGCGGCGGCGAAGATGGCGGTGGTCGATACGCTGCCGGTGCGCGTGATGGGTGCCATTCTCAATGGCATCAAGCTCGACGGCGTCTATCAGTATTACTCGTACTATCAGGGCTACACGGCGGAGGATGAGCCGATGGAAGTGCGCATCAGCGACGGAGAGCCGGGACAGGTTCCCGCCGTGGTCACACGCGGCTGAGGTCCAGCGTCGTTACCGCATCGGGTCGCTGGCTGTCGAGTTCGTGACGGTTTGCGCCCGTGCGCGGTCATTTACTGGTATGCAACACAGTGACGTCTCCACTCGGCGCGCAGGCACGTGACGAGTGGAGTGTGGTGGCGACGCCGTAGCAGTTGTGGCGCTGTAGCAACACTTGAGTGCGCTTTTGTGGTTCCAACGACCTTCCACGCTTCGACAATTCGATGACTGACAGAGTCTGGCGCACCACGCATTGGCAGCGGATACGCAACGAATCACCGACGGTTCTGCTCCGTTTGGGCCGCGCATGCGCCTCCGCGCTCATGGTTTGCGCCTTGTTTGTGAGCACCGGATGTTTTTGGGGCGGCAAGAAGAGCGGCGGTGTGCTTCCAGCGGTCACCACCTCACAGCGAGCGTCGCGAACTGAACTGGGCGCGCGACTCGCCGACCTCGACCGCCAGTTGGCCGCTGGCGGGGGCGGGAAAGCGCTCGCCAGCCTCAGACTCGAAGCCACGGTGCTGCGCAATCGGCTCGAAGAGGGTGACTTCCGCGTCGGTGATCGCTTCCTGATCACCATCAGCCAGGATGCCCAGCAGCGCTCCGACACGGCGTCGGTGCGTGACAGTCTGATGGTTTCGCTCGTCGGACTGCCGGATGTTTCGCTGAAAGGAACGTTACGCGCAGAGTTGAACGACAAACTCTCGGCTCATGTGGCTCGGTTTTTGCGAAATTCGACGGTCAGAACTATTGTTTTCACCCGCGTTGCGATTCTGGGCGCGGTAAGTCGGCCCGGGTTCTTCGTGGCTCCTCCCGATCGACCTATCAGTGAGTTGCTGATGGTGGCAGGCGGGACCCTGGCAGACGCGAACCTGAACGACTTGCAGGTCTATCGAAACGGGTCGACACTTCTGGACAAGAAGGAAGCGCGAACCGCGTTCAACGAAGGACGAACGCTTGAGGAGTTGGACGTGCAGTCGGGCGACGAAATCCGGATACCGCTGAAGAAGAGGTTCAGCCCTCAAGCGATTGTTCAGGTGGTCTTCTTCGCCTCGTCGATCTTCCTCGCGATCGTCCAGTTCATTCGCTTCTACTACACGCAGCAGACGTCGTAGTTGTTTCGGTCCCCAGACACGCTCATGGACGCCAACGAATCCGCTCTCCCGATGACCAGGCAGGTACGTGGGACCACGCGTCGCACGCGTTCCCTGCCCGGAGGAGTTGAGGCGTTGCCAGCTGCATCCGATTCGCAGCGCGCGCGCGCCATTGCCGCCAGTGGACCCGATGGTGATTTCGAACCACGCGAACGCTCAGAAGTCCTGTCGGCGGCGTTCAACATCGCCATCGCGTTGGCGATGTTCATCATCGCATCGCCGATCATGCTGCTCACGGCGCTCCTGGTGCGCCTCAGCTCACGCGGTCCGGTGTTCTACACGCAAACCCGCGTCGGGATCGATCGACGCTGGAATCGCACCCGCGCGCTGCACGAGCGCCGCCGCGAAGATCTGGGCGGCACGCCGTTCACGATCTACAAGTTC
>CAYWCJ010000335.1:0-5430 GCA_964456595.1 uncultured Gemmatimonas sp.
CTCGCGCATCGAGGATGCGGTGGCGGCGCCTTCCACTTGCGCCACCGCATCCTCGATGCGCGAGAGCGCGGTCGACACGCCGGCCGCCACAAGTTCCACGTCCTTGAGTCGCGTCGTACCGGACTCCACCGAGCTCGAGGCACTGGCAATTCGCGTACGAATGCGCTTCACATTCTCCGTCACTTCATTCGCTGCGCTCGCGCTCTGCTCGGCCAGCATCCGCACTTCCTGCGCGACCACCGCAAAACCGCGACCGGCGCTGCCGGCGCGCGCCGCTTCGATGGCGGCGTTGAGTGCGAGCAGGTTTGTCTGCGTGGCGATCTCGGAGATCACGCCGACAAAGTCATCGATGACCGCCGTCGCATCGCGCAGCGCGGACATCTCGTTCTTCGAGTCGATCACCACTTCGCGCGCGCTGAGCAACGTGTCGATGGCCACCTGCACCTGATCACGCGTGCTGTTGGTCGTGCGCCGGATTTCACGTCCAACGCGTTCTGTCTCCTCTGCCGCTTCACCAATCGTGGCACCGGCTTCCGCCAGATGCTTGACCGTGTCGCTGGCGGCGTTGAGCGCGCCGAGTTGGACGGTGGCGCCATGCGACATGTCCATCACGGCGGTTGTCACGTGCTGCGATGACGCAGCGGCCGCGGAGGCCGAGGCACTGAGTTCTCCGGCGGCGAGCGTGACCTGATCTGCTTCATCCCGCACGCGAGAGAGCAACAGTCGCAGTCGCTCGCGGGCCTGCTGCATGGCGGCGATGAGATCGGCGTACTCCTGCGCAACCTGCGAGGAGCGCGTGTTGAAGGCGGGGAGACGCAGGTCGCCCGCCCCGATGGCGGCCATCTCTTCGCGCAACTGTGCGAGCGGTGAGGTGACCGCACGCGCGGTGGACAGACCAAAGAACGCCGCGAGCCCGAACGCGATGGCAACGACGATCGCGAGGCTCGCTTCGGCGCGATGCAAACCGTCGCGCATGCCGTCCATCGACTCGGTTGCACCGCTGCGCGCCATCAGACGCAGCCCCTGCAACTCCCCCTCGACGGCCTGCATGTCCCTGGTCGTCTGCTGCAGCACGCGTTCGGCATCGGCATCGCGACCCACCACCTTCCACGCGTGCGTGAGCGCGATGCGCACTTCGAGTGTGGCCTGCAATGCACCAAGATTCTCGAGTCGGCGACGCTCGTCGGCGCTGAGCAGCTGCTGCCGAATGGCGTCGCGACGCAACTTGTCGGCCTGGTCGACCAATGCCAGGTACTGCTCGTGATCGGAGTCGTCTCCGCTGTTGAGATAGCGCAATCCCGCGATGAGTTCGCGGAGAATCGTCGCGGTGGATCGCTCGGTAAAGTCGGAGCGGTCGGCGAGTCGGCGCACGGTGAGGTCAGCCTGCGCGTTGCTGCTCACCAGTCCATACCAGCCAAGCAGTCCGGCCAGCAGGAGCAGTCCGATGGAGGTGCCGAAGCCGGCAATGAGCCGCGACCGAATCGTGCGGAGCAGCATCAGCGTGCACTCCGCAGTCGCGCGCTCGGTGTCCCTTCGCGTCCGATCGTCGTGACAACGACGGCGCGTCCGGCGATGTCGTGATCGCGTTCGAACGCGATCGGGCCGGCGACGCCCTGTACTGGTGCGACACCGTTACCGAGTCGTTCGAGCGCATCCCGGACCGCCACACGCGTGCGTGCGCCGGCCAGGACGGCGCGTCCGATGGCCAACGCCGCGTCGTACGAGAGCGCGGCGAACATATCGGGCTCCTCGTTGTAGGCGTCACGATACCGCTGCAGAAAGACCTGGCTTTCGATGCCGGTCGCGCGTTCCGGGCGAAAGAATGCGACGAACCGAGCGCCTTCCGCCTCGGGTGCGGAGCGCATCGCTTCGGTACCGTCACCACCCACGAACGGAATGCGCACGTTCAGCGCCGCAAGGGCCTTGAGCAGCGCAATCGCGTCGGGGGCGTCGCCGGGGAAGAGCACCACGTCGGGCTGATCGACGGCGATGAGCTGTGCGTACGCGTCCCACTCGGTGATGCCGGTGAGATAGGGCTGTCGTTCGACGACGCGTGCTCCACGCGTTTCGAAGGCGTCGGCGAAGGCCCTGGACCACTCGCGGCCGTAGGAGTCGTTGCGGTAGATGATCGCGGCGCGCTTCGCCTGGAGCGAATCGAAGACCCACTGCGCCACGAACTTCGCGGCGTCGTTGTCACTCGGCGCGACGCGGAAGAACCACGGACTGATCCCGCTGAGTTGCGGTGAGGACGCGGTCGGCGAGACAGCGACGACGGCGTTGGCACCGGCGTGTTCCGCGTCGGCGTACACGGGAATCGCTTCGAGGGTATTGCCGCTCTCCGGATGCCCGATCACGCCGATGACACTGGCATCGCTGCGCAGTGCTTCGGCGACGCGCACCGCACTGGTGGCGCTCTTGTCCGGAAGTCGGAGTCGAAAGCGCACCCTCTGTGATCCGCGCGCACTGCTGTCGGCCCGTTCGTTCAACCGCGCGACGGCGAGTTCGAGGCCGCGCACCACGTTGCCGTAGCCCGGCCGGCCGGGAATCGCGCCCACGCCGAGCGCCACGGTACCGTCGACAATGGCGTCGGTCGCGCTGGACGCGACGTTGGCGCGCGGGTCATCGCCGCACCCCACGCCAATAAGCAGCGCGGGGAGGGCGACCAAGGCCACGCGCCGCGAGAAGCGCGGACGTCGGGAAACGAAGAGGTGAGTCACAGTCACCAGACGATTCGCGCGGGGCAACGCAAACGACTGCACGGGGCGCTTCCCGCCGCCGCCGCCTGAACGTCCCGCACACAGGACGATCGCGTGCCCGCGCGGTCCGATGGCGGTCCAGCTGCATGGGTGAATGCGGTCCGATTCCGGTCCGATTCCGGTCCGATTAGCCCTGCTCAACCGGCAAGGAATCTGTTTGCTGGTTAGCTCGTCGTAGGGATTTTGGGCGCATTCGCTTTTTCCGCACGAGTTTCCTTGCCACGAGCCGAAACGTCCGTTTAGCTTCGCTTTGTTCTCCCAACGAACGCCTCATGAAGTCGGGCGAAAGCGCGCGCTTCTGGAGGCCATCCACACTCAAGGAACCGGCATGGTTGGCATGTTGCGCCCGCGACGGTTGGCTGCTGTCGCGCTGCTCGGCGCACTGGCTCTCGGGCTCGCGGCCTGCGGCGGCAATTATCCGAATTCGACGTTCAATCCGAATACGGAGTACAACGCCGCCATCGATGCACTCTGGGATCGTCTGCTGTTTCTCGGCACGGCGGTCTTCATTGTGGTCGAGGCTGGGCTCGTGTACACGATCTTCCGTTATCGTCGTCGTCCCGGTGGCGGCATTCCGAAGCAGGTGCACGGGAACACGGCGTTGGAAATCGCCTGGACCGCGATTCCGGCCGTCATCCTGATTTTCGTCGCCATTCCGACGGTTCGCACGATTTTCAAGACGCAGGCCAAGGCGGCGCCGGACGCATTGCAGGTCGAGGTGATCGGACATCAGTGGTGGTGGGAGTTCAAGTATCCGCAGTACGGCATCACGACAGCGAACGAGCTGTATCTGCCGAACGGCCGGACGGTGAACTTCCAGCTGAAGACGTTCGATGTACTGCACTCCTTCTGGATTCCCCAGATGGGGGGCAAGCGCGACCTCATCTCCAACCGCACGAACTTCCTCTGGTTCACGCCCAACAAGGATCTGCCGTCGTCGGCATGGAACGGATTCTGCGCCGAGTTCTGCGGACCGTCGCACGCGAACATGCGGTTCCGGGTGTACACGGTGACGCCGGACGAGTTCGAGCTGTGGAAGGCGCATCAGCAGCGGCCGGCGATCTACCCCATCGCGTCAGCGAATTCGGCGGCTCCGGCTGGAACGGGCGCGGCGACGGGCGTATCTCCGCTGCCCAACGGCGCGGGAAGCGCACCGATGCTGCAACTGGCCGCTACGACGACGCCAGCGACGACGACGCCAGCGACGACTGCGGCTCCCGCCGCGCCGGTTGCGGCCCCACCGATCTGGACGTTCCCGGCGGACCGGATCGCGCGCGACTTCGCGTACGTCATTCCGAAGACGCCGATTCCGGTGGCGCTCAGGTTTGACGAGTCGACGCTGCCGAACGGCGATACGACGCGCGGCATGCAGCTCTACAGCCGGTCGTCGTGCATTGGTTGCCATGTGATAACCGGCAATCCGATGAGCATGGGTAATATCGGACCGAGCCTGACGCACATCGCCACCCGGCACACGATCGCCGGCGGGCTCTATCCGAATGACGCGAAGCATCTCGCGTACTGGATCAAGAACGCGCCGATGATGAAGCCCGGCAGCCTGATGCCCACGCTGGGCAAGGGCGAGACCGATCCGAAGACGAAGATGGTCATGAATGTTGGTGCCCTGACGGACGCCAATATCGCTGACATCGTCGCCTACCTGCTGGCTCTCAAGTAACCGACCGCTCACCAGAACCCATCGCGATGGCTACCCTCGCCGCGGCGCCCCCATACACCGAGAGCCACACGGAGCCCGGCAACACCGGGATCATGAGTTGGCTCACTACGGTCGATCACAAGCGCATCGGGGTGCTCTACCTCGTATCGTCGCTCTTCTTCTTCGTGTTCGGCGGTCTGGAAGCCGGACTGCTTCGTGCACAGCTCGCGACACCGAACGGAAATATCCTGTCGGCCGAGATGTACAATCAGATGTTCACGATGCACGGCACGACGATGATCTTCCTCGCCGTCATGCCGTTGTCGGCGGCGTTCTTCAACCTGCTGATTCCCCTGCAGATTGGTGCCCGTGACGTCGCGTTTCCGCGACTGAATGCGTTCAGCTACTGGGTGTTTCTGCTGGGTGCGCTGTTCATCACGTTTCCGATCTTTTTTCAGATCGCGCCGGATGGTGGCTGGTTTGGCTACGCGCCGCTGAGCACGAAGGCATACTCGCCGCAGATCAACATGGATTTCTGGGTGCTTGGTCTTCAGATCCTTGGTATCTCGTCGCTGGCCGCCGCATTCAACTTCATCACCACGATCATCAACATGCGCGCGCCGGGCATGACGCTCATGCGCATGCCGGTGTTCACGTGGATGTCGTTCGTGGTGCAGTTCCTGGTCGCGCTGGCGTTCCCGGTCATCACCGTCGCGCTGGTGTTCCTGCAGTTCGACCGCTTTTTCGGCACGAACTTCTACACGGTTGCAAAAGGCGCTGACCCGTTGCTCTGGCAGCACCTCTTCTGGGTGTTCGGGCACCCCGAGGTGTACATCCTGATTCTGCCGGCCTTTGGTCTGGTTTCCGAAGTGCTGCCGACGTTTTCACGGAAGCCGCTGTTCGGTTATCCCGTGATGGTCTACTCGGGAATCCTCATCGGCTTCCTCGGCTTCGGCGTGTGGGCCCACCACATGTTCTCCGTCGGCATGGGTGCCATCGCGGACGCGGTGTTCTCGC
>CAYWCJ010000336.1:0-5420 GCA_964456595.1 uncultured Gemmatimonas sp.
CGTCTATACTTCCGCCGATTCCGTTTTCCAGGTTGCGGCACACGAGGGGCTGATCCCTCTCGACGAGCTGTATCGCGCCTGTGAGCTCGCGCGCTCGATGCTGGTCGCGCCGCACGATGTCGCGCGCGTGATCGCGCGCCCCTTCGAGGGAACTCCTGGCCAGTGGAAGCGTACCGCCAATCGCCGAGACTATTCGATCGCGCCGCCAGGGCAGACGCTGCTCGATGCGCTGGAGTCTGCGGGGATCGCGCGGTCCGGGGTCGGGAAGGTGGACGATCTGTTTGCGGGTCGCGGTCTCCGTTCCCGCCACACCACGGACAACGACGATGGCATCCGTGAAATCCATTCGTGGCTTTCTTGCGAGACGCGTGGGTTCTGCTTCGCCAATCTGGTAGATTTCGACCAACTCTTTGGGCATCGCAACGATGTCCGCGGCTTTCAGGGGGCGCTCGAGTCGTTCGATCGTGCTCTGCCGAGCCTGTTGTCTGCTATGAGGGAGGACGACCTGCTGTTCATCACCGCGGACCATGGCAACGATCCGACGACTGCTTCCACCGACCATGCGCGCGAGCGTGTGCCGTTGCTGGTCGCGGGCGCATGCGTGCCCGGTGGCCCGGTGGGTGAGCGACAGACGTTTTCGGACCTTGGCGCGACCGTGGCGCACTGGTTTGCCTTGGATTTTCGTGGACGGGGGACGTCCTTCCTGCCCGCACTCGCACCCACGCTGGTAGGGGCGTGAGCACGTCGGCTACCGTGCCCGATTTGTTATCACCGCACCTCAGTCAGCTGCGAAGCGCGGCTGATGCGGCGCGTGCGAATGCATGGTGTCCCTATTCGCAGTTCCCTGTTGGTGCTGCGCTCGAAGCGGCGGATGGTCGCGTCTTCGTCGGCTGCAACGTCGAAAATGCGTCGTATCCGGCCGGTACCTGTGCGGAACGTGTCGCGCTCGGCGCCGCCATCACGGCTGGGGCGCGTCGATTTACTCGTGTTGTCATCACGTCGGCTGCGACCGTGCCGACGCCTCCCTGCGGCATCTGCCGTCAGGCGCTCGTGGAGTTCGCGCCCGATCTCGAGATCGTCGCGATCGCTCCACACGGGCAGACGGCGCGCTGGTCGCTCACCGAACTGCTTCCTGCTCCTTTCACGCCTGCTTCGCTCGAGAATGCCTGAGCGCCACCCCGTAGTTTCGTGGTTCCGTCGCCACCGTGCGCGCGTCGCCTTCCTGTTCGTCTCGACGCTCGTTGTCGCCGTCGCCGGCTGCACTGAATCGTTCGAGGGAGGCGCGGCCTGCCCATCGTTGTGCCCGAGCAAGGCAGCTGGGTTCCGTGATACCACCTTCGAAGCCGTTGTGCAGGACACGTCGCTCGACGGCTATCCCACGCTTGGCCTGTCGGGAACGCTGTTGCTGGCGAATCGGCCTGACACGCTGGTCACGCGCGCGGTACTTCGTTTTGACGTGCTGCCGGGAACTTACAACCCGAATGCTGGCACGACGACCGAGAGCATCACTGCGATCGACTCCGCCTTCCTCAGGCTCGTGCTCGACCGGACGGCCCGTCTTGGCGCAAAGCGCGTGACGCTCGATGTGTTCGATGTCGACTCGGCCGATGGCGACACGACGGCGGCGATTGTCGGCGCGCTCTTTCGCGCGGATCGACTGATTGGCTCCCTGAACTTCACGCCGGACAGTACGACGGACACGCTGCGCGTGCCGTTGTTCAAGGCACCGCTGCTGGCGAAGGTCGTTGCGGGCAAGCGGTTGCGGGTGGGACTGCGGCTCAGTGGCGGCAGTGCACAGCTGCGCATCGTCGCGTTCCAGTCCGGCTTTGGCACGCCCTTCGTGACGTTCGACCCAAGCTCGGACACGCTCTATCGTCCATTGAGGATCAACACGAGTACGACGATTGCGACGATCGCCGACGAAGCGGCGTTGTCGTATCAGGTGTATGCGCTGGTCGATCGTGGCTCTTCTCCCCCGGACGCGAGCACGCTGATCGTTGGCGGCTATCCGGCCTATCGCACCTATCTGCGATTCCGCATTCCTGCCAGCATCGCCGACTCATCGACGATTGTGCGCGCCGAAGTGTTGCTGACGCAGCGACGAAGTACCTTCGCCAGTGCCCGAGACACGGTAACCATCGTGCCGCTGGTGCCAACGACGACGAACGCGGTGACCGATTTGCGCCGCATCCTCGATCTCGCCGCTGACGGAAGCTTCGCTTCGCTCGATACGACCCGATTGGTGCCGAGTGATAGTGGCGTGCGCGCGTTGAACGTGTTGAGTCTCGTCAGGAGTTGGTCATTGTTGCCGAGCACGGTGCCGCGCGCGCTGGCGTTTCGTATCGGCTTTGAAGGGTCACAGCCCGCCGAGCTTCGTTTCTTTTCGAGCAAGGCCGCCGCGTCGTTACGGCCGCGTTTGCGTATCACTTACCAACCTCGCTCCGAGTTCGCGATCCCGTGATGAACCCACTGGAGGACAGCGTCGGACGGACCATCGATCGGACGACTGGGCGTGACGTGCGCGCCGTATCGATCGATGCAGCAACGCGTGGGTTGGCGCGCAGCCGGCGGAGTGCCACGACGATGGCGCACATGGCGGCGATTGCGTGCCTGTGCGTGGCGGCAGGAGCGAGGACGCTGCACGCGCAAGGGACGCTGAGCGGCCTCGGATTTGGCTACCCTGTTGGCGGCACCAGCACGCGTACGGCGGCAACGGGTGGTGCATTCGGCGAGTTCGATCCACTCAGTCCGATCAACCCCGCGTCGTTGGGCGGCATTCAGCGCACCATCGTCACGGCGCAGACCGAACCGGAGTTTCGCACGCTGCGTTTCGGCAACGTAAAGGAGAGCACCACTTCGCAGCGCGTGCCGTTGATCATGCTCGTTTTTCCATCGTCGCATGGTCTCGCGTTCTCGGTCAGCGGCACGACCTTTCTCGATCGCAGCTACACGACGGTGACGACGGGCAGCGTGCTTGTCGAAGGGAATTCGATCGCGACGAACGATCGCAGCGATGTGCGAGGCTCGATCGCCGACCTGCGTGCCGGTGCGGGCTGGCGCATCAACTCACGTTTTCGTGTCGGACTCGGTGGTCATCTGTTCACCGGCGACAATCTGGTCGCGCGTCGTCGAACCTTTGCCGACACGCTCACGTTTGGCAGCGTGGACGATTCCTCACGCGTGACCTACTTCGGCATGGCAGTGTCGGTTGGCGGCGAAGTGCAGCTGGCCAAGGGACTCGCTGTGCAGGCGTCGTTCCGTTCCGGCGGATCGCTCGATTCGCGCATTCGTGACACCGTGCGCACGCAGGGCAGCGTTCCCAATCGCGCCGGCCTCTCGTTGCGCTACGATGGAATCGCTGGATCGACGTTCGCGCTCGGCGTCGAGAAGAACGCCTGGTCGCAGATAGAAGGATTGGGCTCCGATCTCGTGCAGGCGCACGACGCGACGAACCTGCACGCCGGCGTCGAAGTGGCCGGTCCGCGGTTGCGCGGATTTCCGATCATGCTGCGCGCCGGCTACGCGAAGAACGAACTGCCGTTTGGCGTGAATAGTCAGACCGTCAAGGAGTCGCGCTTCACTGGTGGCTTCGGCTTGCCGCTCGCCCGCGATGTCGCGTCGGTGGATTTCTCCATTCAGCGCGCGAATCGCTCGCTCACCGGCGGCGGCATCAAGGAGTCCGCGTGGATGTTGGGCTTCGGCATTCAGATCCGCCCCTGATGAGCACGACGCCCAAGCCGACGGTCTACATCGAGACCTACGGGTGTCAGATGAACGTCTCCGATTCGGAGCTGATGTACGGCACATTGGTCGCGCATGGCTACGAGGCCGTGGACGGACCCGATGGCGCGGACGTCATTCTCGTCAACACCTGCGCAATTCGTGAGAACGCGGAAACGCGTGTCATCGGTCGACTCGGCGAGTTGAAGCGCAGCATGAAGCCAGGTAGCATCGTTGGTGTCACCGGCTGTATGGCGCAACGACTTGGACCACGGTTGTTGACCCAGGCAAAGCACGTCTCGCTCGTCGTTGGGCCCGATGGCTATCGCGCGCTGCCGCAGCTCATCGACGGCGCGCGCAACGGTGAGCGATTCAGCGCCACCGACTTCGATCTCGAAGAGCACTACGAAGATGTCGTTGCGCGTCGCTTCGAGGGAGTGAAGGCGTGGATTCCGGTGCAACGCGGCTGCAACTATCGTTGCACATACTGCATCGTGCCCTACACCCGTGGCAATGAGCGCAGTCGCGCCCTGCATGACGTGGTGCGTGAGACACGCGATGTGGTCGAGCAGGGGCTCACCGAAGTCGTGTTGCTCGGTCAGACGGTGAACTCGTACAACGACGGCACCCACGATTTTGCCGATCTCTTGCGCGCGGTTGGCGCCGTCGAAGGCATTCGTCGTGTTCGGTACACCAGCCCCCATCCGAACGATTTCAGTGATCGCGTGATCGCCGCGATGGCCGAAGTACCAACGGTGTGCGAGCACGTGCATCTGCCGATGCAGAGTGGCTCGACGACGATGCTCAAACGAATGCTGCGTCGGTATTCCCGCGAAGATTATCTGGCCACTGTCGAGCGTTTGCGGACCGCCATTCCGCGACTGTCGCTGACGACCGATATCATTGTCGGCTTTCCCGGTGAGACGGACGCCGAGTTCGAGGAGACGTTGTCGCTCTGTCGCGAAGTGCGATTCGACGATGCCTTCATGTTCAAGTTCAGCATGCGCGAGGGCACGCCGGCGGAACGCATGCCGGTGGCATGGCATGTGCCCGATACGGTCGTGACTGAGCGTTTCGATCGCCTGATGAAGACCGTGCGCGGCATCTCGCGTGAAGGAAATCTGACTCGCCTGGGTAGCATCGCCGAAGTGCTGATCGAAAAGATCGCGCGCGATGGTGAACTGCTGCAGGCCCGTACACGCGACTTCAAGACGGTCATCGTTCCGGCCGACTGCGGCGCCATCGGTGATTATCTCACCGTGCAACTCACCGGCACCACCGGCGCCACCTTCACCGGTACCCCCGTCGCCTCGTCGATCTCAACAGCGGCAAAAGTCCGCAGGCCTCTCCCGATGGCCGGCTAGTTTGGTGGTCGCCGTTCCCAATTGACGCGCTCCGTTGAAATGATCCAAGCCGCGTAGTTCCGGTTAACGCCCCGTATCGGCCCCGCACAATATTGCGTCGTGCCGCTGCTCATTCACACCGTCGTCGTCTGGCTCGCCGGACTCTTCGTCGCCGCGCTCGCGCACAACGCGTCGGCTCCGTACCCGTTCACGCTCGTCGCGCATCTCCGCGCGATCCGCGACAGTGCGCCCCTCGTCCTTGCACTCGCGGTTCTCGCGTTCGGCGTTGCACTCGTGGGCGTGGCACTCGCCGCACGAAGCCGCAGCGTCGTGCCGCTGGCGCTCCTCGCCACCTTC
>CAYWCJ010000337.1:0-5415 GCA_964456595.1 uncultured Gemmatimonas sp.
GGGGGATGTACTGCGGATAGCGGCGCCAGTCGGCATAGGCGCGACGGACGGCGACCTTGCCCTTGATGATGTCCGACGAGAGGAGGTTGTTGAGCTCTCCCTGCAAGTCGGAGCGAATCCCCATCGTGACATTGTCGAAGTCGATGAGGAGGGCGGCGTTGGGTGCCTGATGCATGGGAGCGCCGGCGCCGGCGGCAGGGGCGGGGGCGGCTTGTGGGCCGCGGTGAAACGGAGCGACGGATCGCATGGGAGCCGAACGCTGTTGACGTGAGTGCATGTCCTAACCGGTATGCGAAACTGTGTGATCGAGCGCGAGTGCACGCGCGAGTTCCCGCCGCCTGACTTTGCCGCTCCCCGTCATGGGGAAGACATCGAAGAAACGGACGAGATCGGGGACCTTGTACGCGGTCATCGTATCGAGGGCGAAGCGTTTGATTTCGCTGCCGGTGATGACTGCGCCTTCCACTGGCACGATGCACGCGCAGACCTGCTCCCCCAACACATCGTGGGGAACGCCGATCACGCAGACATCGTCGACTGCCGGGTGCGCGCGGAGTCGCTCTTCGATCTCGCGCGGATACAACTGTCGTCCGCCGCGCGTGATCGTCTCCTGTCGTCGCCCGATGATCTTCACGTACCCGTCCTCGTCGATGATCCCAAGATCACCGGTGAGGAAGAACCCTTCCGGCGTATGGACCTTGGCGGTCTCCGTCGGCATGCGCAGGTATCCGTGCATGAGGTTCGACCCGCGGACGGCGATCTCGCCGACCGCTTCGGGTCCGTGCAACACACCCGTCACCACATCGACGGCCATGACTTCCACGCCCGGAAGCGCGCGTCCCACCGATCCGAGACGTTGCTCGTCGCTGTCGGTGAAGCGGGTCATGGTGACCGTGGCGCCGGTTTCCGTGAGCCCGTACGCCACGAGCACGTCACACCAGCGACGCACGCGACGCACGAGCGCTTCGTCCACCGAGCTGCCGGCGATGACGCCGGTACGCAACGAGCGCACCCGCGACGGGTCAAACGCCTCCTCGCGCATGAGGAGGTGATACAACGTGGGGACGCCATGCAGCACCGTGACCTCGCGCGCCTGAATAAGCGCGAGCGCGCCGGCTGCGTCCGAGGCCGGGCGCAGCACGAGCGTCGATCCGGACACGATCGTCCCCACCATCACACTGAAGCCAAAGATCGCGAAAAGCGGTACCGACGGCAGCACACGATCGTCGGGTGACAATTCGACGGCTTCGGCACTGCGCACGGCATTCTCGACCACCGCCTGATGCGACAGACGGACGCCCTTTGGCTTCCCCATGGTGCCTGACGTGTACAACACGGCAAGATCCATGACATCGTCGTACGAAACGGGACGCGGGTACGGGCGGCCGGAGCCGCTGGAGACCAGATCTTCGAACTGGAAGATGCGATCGTCGTACCACAGGTCTTCCTCACCGACGGTCACCACGTACTGCAAATCGGGCAGATCGCCGAGCAGGTCTTCGAACCGCTGCAGGAAGTCTATGCCCGCGTACCGTTCGATGGTGACGACACAACTCGCCTCGGCGTGCCGGAGCTGGTAGCGCAGATCATGACTGCTGAGCTGCGGACTGACCGGAACGACGACGGCGCCCAGCTTTGCGCACGCCAACAGCGAGATGATCCACTCGACGCCGTTGGGCAGATTGACCGCAACACGATCACCCGCCCCGAGGCCGAGTTCAGAGAATGCCGCGGCGAGGGCCGACGCCTGCGCGTCGACTTGCCCGTAGGTCCACGTCCGTTCACCAACGATCGCGAGAGCGCGCTCGGGGTGTTCCCGGGCGCGTTGCTCGACGAGGGGGGCAAGGGACCACGACGTTGCCATTCCACTCCAGGATCGACGCGTGCAATACCCGGCAGCGGGAGTGCTGCGTGCCGACCGGATACAGCCGCGTAAATTATCCAGCATGGAGGAGATGCGGAAGCCGACAGCCGTGCCGAATACACCGCGATCGACGGAGAAACTGGCGTTTCTCGAAGCGCGTAGGGAGCGCACGCGCTCGCGCAGTCGCGCGCCCTTCCGCTCCCGGCTGTTCGCCATGCTGCTGCTGTTTGCCGTTGTGCCGACGGTCGCCGTGACGGCGCTGTGGACCGGAACGGCGAGTCGCGCCCTGTCACTGATGTCGTCCGGCTCGGCGTGGGAACGGGTCGCGCGCAGCGGGGAGAGTGCGATTGCAGCGGCGCGTTCGATGCCGCTGAGCGACGAGCAACGAGTGGCGCTCGACCTGCATGAGCGTGAGCTGCGCGAATCGGTGGAGCTGGCGACTCGATTCGACTATGTGGCCGCGCGCACCATGCGCGTGGTGTTCGTGGGGGCGTTGCTGGTGGTGGTGGTGGTGGCGATGGGTGCGTCGCGTGTGGCCGGACATCTCAGTCGGCAACTCAGCCGTCCACTGGACGAGTTGGTGGGGTGGACCGGGCTGATTCGCACCGGGCGACAGGTGCCGGAGCAGACGGAGCGACCGGGAGCGCCGGAGTTTGAAGTTTTGCGAACGGGGATGCGAACGATGGTGAGCGAGTTGGAGATCGGTCGGCGACGGGCCCTGGAGGCTGAGCGGGCAGACGCGTTTCGCGAGTCTGCGCGACGCTTCGCGCACGAGCTCAAGAATCCACTCACGCCAATCCGCTTTGCCGTGGCGCGCCTGCGACGCAGTGCCCCCGAAGAGCTGCGTGAAACGGTGGACGTGCTGGCCGAGGAATCGACGCGACTGGAAGTCATGGCGAAGAGTTTCGCGCAGTACGGTCGCCTGCCGGACGGACCCGCGGCGGACATCGATCTGGCCGAACTCGTGACCCGCACGGTGCGCAGCACGATTCCGGAAGGGCTGACGCTGACGCTCGAGATCGAGCCGGAGCTGCCGTTGGTGATGGGCTTTCACGAGCCGCTGGTGCGCGCGGTGACGAACGTGCTGCTCAATGCTGTCGACGCGTGCACCACCTGCGGTGATCGTGCCGAGATCAACGTGGCGGTTCGTCGTGACCGACGTGATGGGGTGGATGGGGTGTGCATTGCGGTGCGCGACAGCGGCTGCGGAATTCCACCGGAGGCGCTGTCGCGCATTTTCGAACCGTACATGACCACCAAGCCCGGGGGCACGGGGCTGGGGTTGGCGATCGCGCACCAAACCGTGGCGGCCCATCACGGTGTCATTGATGCGACGAGTACTCCAGAAGCCGGCACCGAGATGCGGCTGCGCCTTCCCCTCACCGGTGTGCACGGAGCAACGGTATGACACTGAATTCGATGCTGAGCAGGGAGCTGGGCGTGCAGAACACGAGGGCCGTTGAACAGGCGGCGCAGCAGGGTGCGCAGCAAGCGGCGCAGCAGGCACGCGCTGCCGCCGACCTCGCGCGCGAGCAGGCGCGGGATCAGGCGCGGGATCAGATCCGCGATGCTATCCGCAACGCCAACGACGCCGTGCAGGGTATCGATGTCGCGCAGCCGCCGGCACCACCCGCTCCGCCAGCGCCGCCGGGCACGATCTTCATTCCCACGGGCGAGAACGGTGGGGACCCGATCTCCATCAACGTGGACGGCAGCGGCATTCATCTGATGCAGAACGGGAATGAGACGGTGATCCCCATTCGCGATGTGGTGCCGCGCGGCGCGGTGCAGATGACCTATGCGTTGTGTGCGGCGTTCGCGTTCGTGATCGTCGGCTATCCGTTGGCGCGTGCGTTCGCGCGCTGGCTTGATCGACGTGGCAACAGCGCGCAGCTGTCCAGTGGCGTGCAGCAGCGCCTCGATGCGATGGAGCGCAACATCGATACGGTGGCGGAGGAGCTGGAGCGCGTGAGTGAGGGACAGCGGTTTACGACGAAACTGTTGTCGGAGCGACAGCCCGAGTTTGCGGCGGCGGCGCGTGAGGCGGTGGACGTGTCGCGCGGAGGGCGATGATGCGCACGAGGTTCAGCACGACCAGTGCGGGCACACCGCAAACCGGCGGGGACGCCGGCGCGCGGGTCTCGGCGCAGCCGAATGCGGTGATCACCACGGACGGACCAAACGGTCCGGTGCGCATCATCACGATGCCCGACGGGCGCGGCGGCACGCAGCAGATCGTGGTTGGCGGCGAGGGAGCGGTGCTCGGCGGCAGCGAACTCGGCGTGCCGGCGCGAGTGCAGGACGACATTCCGCCAGGCGTGATGGAGATGACGAAGATCACTGGCGCCATCGCCGTCATCATCATCATCGGCTTGCCGATCGCGCGCGCCGTCAGCCGATGGATCGATCGCCGATCGTCCGCGCCGCAAAGCGTGCCCGAGGTGGCGCGCCGACTGGAAGCGATCGAACAGGCGGTGGATGCGGTGGCGGTGGAAGTGGAACGGATCAGCGAAGGCCAGCGCTTCGCGACCAAGTTGTTGAGTGAGCGCGCGCAGCAACCGGTCCCGGCGTTCGTGGCGAGTGTGGGTCAACCGGTGCAGCGCGCACGTGGGTGAGCCGTCGAGCCGGACGTTTCGCCGTTCGCTGATCGCGCCGTGCTGAGCGCTGCGATGCACGCGGCACGGGCGAGCGGCCGCTGATGCCGAGCGTCCTCATTGTCGACGACGAGCCGAACATTCGGCGGATGGTCGGCGCGTTGCTGGCGGGTGAAGGCTACGATGTGCGCGACGCGGCCGATGGCGCGACCGGTCTTGCGCTCGCCGAAACGACAGAGCCGGATGTGGCGCTGGTGGATCTCATGATGCCTGGCGATCTGGACGGACTCGGGCTGCTGGCGCGATTGCGCGAACGTCGACCCGATCTCCCGGTCGTCATGATGAGCGGACGGGCCGCCCTCGCCGACGCGGTGCGCGCTACCAAATTGGGCGCCTTCACCTTCCTGGAAAAGCCGCTCACACCGGAGGGCGTGTTGCTGGCGCTCGCATCGGCCTTCGAACTCCGTCAGGCGCGTCGCGCGGCGCAGGCGCTGCGAGAAGACCTTGGTATTTCCGGCGAAATGATCGGCGACTCGCCGGTCATGCGCGAGGTGCGCGCGATGATCGCGCGGGTCGGACCGAGCGATGCGCGCGTACTCATTACAGGTGAGTCGGGAACAGGTAAGGAGCTGGTGGCAGCCGCACTGCATCTGGCCAGTCCGCGTCGCGATCGCCCCTTCGTGCGCGTGAATTGCGCCGCCATTCCGCGCGATCTGGTGGAGAGCGAGATGTTCGGTCACGAGCGGGGCGCGTTCACCGGTGCGACCGATCGACGCATCGGCCGCTTCGAACTTGCGCACACTGGTACGCTGTTTCTCGACGAAGTGGGCGACCTTGGCGCTGAGGCTCAGGCCAAGCTGCTGCGGGCCATCGAAGCGCGGGAGATCGAGCGGGTCGGCGGTGGCAAGCCGATCAAGATCGACCTTCGCATTCTCGCTGCGACCAACAAAGATCTCA
>CAYWCJ010000338.1:0-5397 GCA_964456595.1 uncultured Gemmatimonas sp.
GAACGGCTCGAAGATGCGGCGGCCTACTTCGGGTGTCATGCCGCGTCCGGTATCCGTCGCTGAAATCACCGCCTGCGCGCCATCCACCCGCGTTGCCACGGTCAGCAACCGCGTCTCGCGCTCGGACATCGCGTACTCGGCGTTCGCAATGATGTTCAGCAGCACCTGCTGCAGCTTCTGCGGGTCGCCGGGCACACGCGGCAGCGCGGCATCGAGTTGCAACGCCACGCGCACGCCGGCGCTGCGCAGCGGATAGGCGCGCAGGCGCAGCGTCTGTTCGATGAGATCGTTGAGATTGAACGGCGCCGTGACGGGCTCCGTCTTGCGCGCAAAGATCAACAGGTCGCGAATGACGGTTTTCGCGCGGTCGCTTTCCTGCTTGATGAGCTGCACCGACTCGCGCTGATCGCCTTCGAGCTGTTCTTCGAGCAGCAGTTGCGCAAAGGCGGAAATGCCGGTGAGCGGATTGTTGATCTCGTGCGCCACGCCGGCCACCAGTTCACCCAGCGCCACCATCTTCTCCGTGTGCCGCAGCTGTTCGGCCATGCGGCGATCGGCGCTGACGTTCCGCACGCTGACCACGTGGCCGAGTTGCTCACCGTCCTGCGACGTGAGCGGGCTGATGGTGACGGCGGCAGGGAACTCGGTGGTGTCGCGACGACGGTGCACATGCTCGGTGAGACTGACGCCCTCTTCGAGCAGCGACGCATCCAGTGGCGCGGGCGCGGTGGCGCGCACCTTCACCACCAACTGCTCGAAGCGCATCTCCATCAGTTCCACCTGCGACCAGCCATACTCGCGCGCCGCAGCGGGATTGGCGTAGCGCACGCCAACGCGATCGAGAATGAAGATCGGGTGATCGATGGTGGTGAGCGCGGTGGCGAGCAGGTGTTCGCGTTCGCGGGAAAGCCGTTCTTCCTCGTCCAGCAACAACGCATCGAGCGCCAGCGCCAATGACGTGGACAGCCGTTCGAGGGTGACGCGATCCCGACGCAACAGCGGCGCCGTACGTGGCGACGAGACGACGAGCACGCCGAGTGTGCGTTCGCGCGCCGCGAGTGGCACTACGAAGCCCCACTCGTCGGGGACGGTGGCGGCGAGCGCGGCGGGTGCGATGTCACGCAGCGAGGTGAGTTCGCGCGGACGACCGTCGGGCGCGATGGACGAGACCCCGCGATTGCCCCCCGGTCTGTGGCCGCGCAACACATCGAGTGTGCCGCTGGCCGCGACGTATTCGATCAGGCCATCACGCGCCCGCGCGACACCGATCGCCTTGCCGATGGAGGGCACAAAACGATCGAGGACGTGCAGCAGCTCATTCGCACCGTCGGCGAGCGAACTTGCTTGCAGCGTGACCCGCGCCAGTTCGGCGGCGCCTTCGGCGCGCTGGCGTTGAAAGTCGGAGAGCGTGAACAGACGCGACGTTTCGACGGCGGTGCCGGCCTGACGCGCCAGAATGGTGAGCAGGTCGAGGTCCTGCAGATCGAACGCGTCGGGCTCCGGCGAGAGGAGCCGCAGCACACCGGTGCTGCGCGCGCCGAACTTGACGACGGCGCACAGCTCGGACGAGCCTCGTGACCAATATCGCGTGTCGTCGGTGTGCACGGCGAGTCGAGACACCCCCGTCGTGAATGTCTCGTTCGCCAGCGCGAGTTCGAGGTCGCTCACCGGTGCCTGCAGTTGCGATGCGCCGTGGCGCGTGGCCAGTACCCGTGTGAGCCCGTGCCTGGTCGCGGCGAAGATGTCGCAGGCGGCATTTGGAATCACGCCGCGCACCGCATCGACGATCGACTGCGGCAACGTGTCTTCGCCAACCACGTGCGTGAGCTGATGCTGCGCACGTGCGAGCGCGGTCAATCGCTGTGCGCGTCGTTCGAGTTCAGCCAGGTTGACCGCATTGCGGAAGGCCAGCACCACCTGTGTGGCGATGTCGCGCAGCAGTTGGCGCTCGTCGTCATCAAACCGATGGATGCCGCGATAGCGCACCGAGAGCAGCCCTTGCGCTCGCTCCTCGAGCATGAGGGGTAGGAGCGCGACCGCGTTCAGTCCCGCCGCCTGCAACGGCGCTGCGTTGTCGACCTCTCCGGGGGACACCGCGTCGGCGAGACTTTCGATGAAATCCGAGACGCCGCTGTCGAGTGCCTGACCCAGCCGCGAGCGCCAGAAGTTCGCCGTGATCTCTTCCTCGTCGATCAGGCCCGCGCCCCACTGGTACTCGAGGCGGGCCGTGCGGAGCTGCGGGTTGGCCTCGTAGAGCGCAAACCCACCCGCCTGCAGCTCTTCGCTGAGCACGCGCGCGAGCCCTTCGTACACGCCTTCGCGGGTGACCGAATCGGCGAGGACGCGCGCCGTGCGCGCCAGCACGGCGTTGCGGTGGGCGGCGCTGGCGGCGTCTTCGGCGCGGTGTCGCGCATCGATGGCGGCGAGCTCCGCGCGTTGCACCAGTCGCTGACTGCGCAGCACGAGCGCACTGTGGTCGGCAAGGTGGCCGAGCAGGTCGATGTCTGTGCGGGTGAAGGCGCCGTGCGCGGTGTTCACGCACACCAGCAAGCCCGAGACCGCGCCTTCGACGATGATCGGGACGACGGCCACCTGACGGGCGTTCAGCGCTTCGCGGAAACGCTCATCGACCCGAAGGTCCGTCTGCGCATCGTTGGTGCACACCGGCAGGCGCGAGGCGATCGCTTCGCGAAAGAGCGATGGGTGTTCGCGAATCCGGAACTCGCGACCGTCGAACATCTTCGTCGTGCCACTCGGCGCGACGACGACGAAGGCATCGCTCTTGAGCTCGAGCACACAGCTGCCTTCGCACTGCACCAGATCGGCGGCCGTGTCGGCAACACGCTCGAGCAACTGGCGGACGGTTGGCGTGCTGCTGGCGAGATCGCGTACGAACTGGGCGAGAACGGCGGGCGCGCCAGTCGGTCGCTCGGGTTTGGGCTCGGGCGTGTCGGCGTGGCGCATATCAGATGCCGTAGTCACGACATGCCCCGCCTTCGCGGATTACTCCACGAACTCGACGTAGTGTGGTCTCACAGTCAGTACAGCCCTTCCGCAGCGTCGCGGAGCGGAGCCGATACTTCCACTGGTCCGACGGGAGCCGAAGCTCACTTCAGTGCTTTGGCTTCCGCGATCGCCCGATCGATCTCGGCCCGGTGCAGGTCGTAGTCGCCGTTGGTGGTGGCGAGTTCCTTGTCCGCCGTCTTCAGCAGCAACTGACTGAAGGTGCGTTCGGCGGCCTTGTCGTTGGAAAGGCGTGCCGCGCGTGCGGCGAGCAGCAGACCAAGGAGGTTGGTGGGACGTTCCTTGAGCATCGCGTCGGCCTGGGCCTTGGCGATGTCGGCGTTGCCGGTGACTTCCGCGATGCGACCGTAGTGGTAGCGCTCGTCGATGGTTGGCGCGGCGAGCATCTCGTGAGACGCGAGGGCCATCGGCGCAAAGAAACCGACCGAATCGGTCTTCCCGGCCTCCGAGTACTCCATGATCCGGTTGTACAGCCGGACGGCGCGCTCGCTGGGCGACATGTTGGCGATATCGGGCGCCCGTGCGCCGGCCGCGGCGCCGCCGGCAAACGGAGCGGCGGGGGCACTCGTTGGCGCACTGCCCGCTGCACCATCGATGGCGGCCGTGGGGAGCGAGTTCGCCGAGCCATCGACAGCGGAGCCTTTGGCCGCGCCGAAGTTCTTGCCGGCGAAGTTGGCGACCAGCGCGAGGAGCGCGACAAACGCGACCCCCCACGGCAGCATCGTGGCCAAGTTGTTGGAGGCGGCGGCGGCGCGCGCGGTCGGCGCACCCTGACCGAATGGTGTGCCGCAGCGATGGCAAAAGCGCGCGCCGACAGCCAGCGACGCACCGCAGGAAGCGCAAAAGCCGGCGCCCTGAGCGGGTGCGCCGGCGGCAGGGGCGGTAGGCCCGGAGTTGGACGGAGGAGTCATGTTGGAGGTAAGGTACCGGAGCGGGGGCGGCAGCGTAAACGGGTTCTCCCCCAACATGTCATGCGATTCCCGCGGTGACTGTCCGTCTCCGAATGTCTGTCTCTCACGATTCCAGTCGTCCGTGCTCTCCATTCCGGCCTCTTCACGCGCCGCCAGATCCATTCCTGTGCGCATGTCCCGCACGGCGATGCTGATGCTGCTACCGGGGCTGGTGGTTGCCACGCTTCCCACGAGTGGCATTGGGGCGCAGTCGGCGCGGCTGCGCGGCACGGTGGTTAATTCAGCGACGGGTGCGCCGCTCGGCGGAGCGCGCGTGGACCTTCTGGCCGCTGGCGAGCGCCGCTCCGCGCTCTCGGGGAGCGACGGTCGCTTTCAGTTCGACAAGCTGCCGGCCCAAGGCTATCGCATGACCACGCTCCGCATCGGCTTTCTTTGGTATCATCGGCGGGATGCAGGAGGGATCGTCGCAGATCGCGTCGATCGCCGGCGCGCGCGTACAACTGCTCGGCGCCTCGCGCGACGTGCGCACCGATTCTGCCGGCGCATTCCAGCTGCTCGGCATCAAGCCGTCGTCGTACATGGTGCGCGTGAGCGCGGACGGGTTCAGCGAGCAGATGTTCCTGGTGGACGTACCGAAAGACAGCGCGCTGAGACCTCGCGCCTGCTCGACGCCTTCGATGGCGAACCCCCCACCGCGCGAGACGCGCTGATGGCCGACTTCAACCAGCGGCTGCGTTTGCGCGGCACCAACTCGGCGCTCCTGAGCGGTGATGAACTGCTGGCCAAGGGCGGTCAGCTGACGCTGGCGTTGCAGTTCTCGAACGAGGTGTCCGCGAACGGTTTGCGCTTCGACAGCGGGGTCTGCCTGTTCATCGACGGACGACCGATGCCCGGATTCTCGCTCGACGCCGTACGGCCGGAGCGTGTCGCGACCGTGGAAGTGTACGGCGCGTCGTACGGCGAGGGGTCCGGGACGTTGGCGCCGCGGTGGCCGCGGAACGTGCCGTGCACGGAAACGTCGACGGGGGTGCGTGGACGCGCCGCGAATCAAGCCAGCGCGAAATGGGTGGTGGTGTGGACGAAGCCGCAGAACTGAGAACGCGGACCGGGATGTCGTTTGAGTTAGCACGGTGCTGACGCCTCGCTAACATTCGTCGCCATGCCCCCAGCAAGCCGATCCATCGTTCCGACCGACCTCAGCGGCGCTTCCGAGAGTGATATTCTCGAGCTGGCCGATGCGCAGCAAGTGCGATTTCTGCGACTGCAGTTCACCGACATTCTGGGCGTCATCAAGAACGTCGAAATCCCGTCGTCGCAATTCAGGAAAGCGCTGCATGGCGACATCATGTTCGATGGCTCGAGCATCGAAGGATTCGTGCGCGTCGAAGAGTCGGACATGCTGCTGCTCCCCGATCTGCGCACGTTCCAGATCTTTCCGTGGGGCGATCCGTCGGCGCGCGTG
>CAYWCJ010000339.1:0-5370 GCA_964456595.1 uncultured Gemmatimonas sp.
CAGTGGATGATAACCGAAGAAAAGCCGAAACAAAGGTGCGCGACGGAGGTGACGTAGTACGGACTGCTGCGTATCCCGAGGCCGGTCCACGTCTTATCATGAACGCGAACCTGCTTCCGTTTACCTGCGAGCGCAGCTGCGAGGGCGGCTGCGAGGGCGGCTGTACGGTGTTCGCGATTCACTCCTTCCAATGCCCGACTCGAACAATCCGCAAGTGCGTCTCACGCGCACCGTGAGCGAAGTGCTGGAGGCCGCCGATTCCATGGCCGCCGAAGAATTGGATCGCCTGCCGTACGGCATGATTCAGCTCGATCGCACCGGCCGCATTCTCAACTACAACGCCGTCGAGTCGAAGCTCGCCTCACTGCGCAAGGAAGATGCGATCGGCAAACAGTTCTTCACCGAGATCGCGCCCTGCACCAAGGTCCAGGACTTCTACGGGCGCTTCAAGGAAGGGGTCATTCACGAATCGCTCGACACGTCGTTCCGATTTCATTTTGCCTTCAAGCAGAATCCGCGTGACGTGACCGTGCGGCTGCTGTATTCGAAGCGATCGCGCACGGTGTGGGTAATGATCTCCGACGAGCAGGGCAAACCGCTGGCGGAATAGCACACCGCACGGCGCGCGATTGGCGCGTGCTCAGTCGTACCACCCTTGCACGAACCATCGCGGGGCCATGCCACCGGCCGCATCGCGATACAACAACAACTCACCTTCGCTTGCCACTGCGCATCGCCAGTAATCGCGCGCAAATGCATCCGTACGCCACCAGTCTCCGCTCAATCGCTCAGGACCATCCACCGCACGAAAGTCCAGCCGACGTCCACGCCACCACACCGCATCCGGTAATCCGGCCGCTTCCTCCACCTCCACCGGCTCGGGCGCATCAAGCAATCGCAGGACCGCAGATACCGAGGACGGCACGGGCGCACGCATCACCTCCACCGCGTTATCCGCACCCCGGTTTTTCGCGTCGTTCGTGGCCCCGAGCGCCATCGCATCCGCCCGCGCCCATCGCCCCGCTTCTTCCGGTCGATGCGCATCACCCGCCACCGGATGTACGACAACATCGCCGGCGTTATCCGGATCGAGCACCGCGCGCAGTCGGGTAAAAACCGCATCGGCATTCATCGCCGCATCCCGCCATGACGGCACGAGCAGATCACCCTGATCAGCCGCCAATGGTGCCGTGGCCGGGATGCTCAGCGCGACCCCGATGACCGGGGCCGGAATCACCCACTGTTCGAGCAACGTGCGGCACTGATCGAACAACGGTTCCAGCCGGGCGATCGGACGTGCGGGGCGGATCTCTCGCGTGATCGTGCGGTGCGGCACGGCCAGCAGTTGTGCATGCGCCGATGGCGTGGCGTGGAGCAATGCCGGGTACTCCTCTTCCTCTTCCTTCTCCAGCGGCCACACCCGACCGGCATCGAGCACGAGCGTGATGGCCACCGATGCCGCGGCACGACCGTCCTCGATCAGTTCGCGGACGAGTCGTTCGAGTAACGCGCGCATGACGAACACCACGGGGGCCGCTGCGTCGGCGGGGGCCGGTAATTCCACACTCGCCCGTCGCGCCGCTTCCACACGCACGAGACCAGGGCGTCGCGGATCCTCGCCATGCGACAACCGCCACGCCGAAATCCCCTCCGCTCCCCATCGACGCTCCACATCGCCCGGTTCAAGCGAGGCCAACGCACCTACCGTCCGCAGACCAAGCGCAGCGAGAGACTGGCGCAATTCACCGTCCATGGGCACCAACCCAAGTGGCGCTGGGGCGAGATATGTCGCGCACCCTCCCCGTGGGATGATGGTCACACCATCCGGCAACGCCAGCGGATCGGACTCCGCCACATGCCCATCGCTGCGTCCAGTCCGTGGTGCATCGATACGTGTCGCGCGCTTGGTGCTTCGTCCATAGGCACGCGCGTACGTACTGGCCATGGGCGCCCAGGTGGCGGCGCGTGCCGACACACACGAATCGGCAATGGCCACGCGCGCCTCGGGGTGGACCGTCTGCGCAATCAGCAACAGGGTGCGCGCCAACATCGCTTCACCACCGAGTCCGTCAAAGCCGGTGGCGCCCACCCACCACATGCCAGGTGCGCCGGCGACCGGCGTGACCTGCGGACTGGCCGCGAGCAGTGCCGTCGTCGTGGCCAGGATCGCATCGGTGATGGCGTCGTCATCCCACGGTCGCACATCGAGTGCGGCACAACAGGCGCGTGCTTCCGGAATGCTCATGCCGGCGCGCACACCGACGCGGCCAGCCGTCAGCGAGACGACGCGTAGTCGTTGCCCCTCAGCCAGTGCACGCGGGAGTGCGTCCCAGTGCGGCTGACGAAGCGGTGGGTGTGCCGACGGGTGTGCCGACGGGTGTGCGCGGTCGTGCGCGGTCGTGGGGCGTGTTGCCGGGCGTGTTGCCGAGTGTGGCGATGCCGAGTGTAGTGGTCCCGCCATCGCGTCCGAGGCGCGGGGTCCCGTTGCTGCCAAGTGACTGGCCGCTGTGTGATGTGATGAGTGCACCGGCACGTTCACGCGCGACGTCGCGTCGGGAGCGTCGGCCGTATCCCGATTCGGCAGCGCGCCGCCGTCCCTTGGCGCTGGCCCAATCGCGGGTGCGTCGATCGAGGTCGCGTTCGTGTCGGCGCTCGATCTGCTCGCGGGTGAACGGCTGGTGTGCGATCTGTTGGTGTGCAGGATCGGTGTTGGGGTGAAGAACGGCAGGGCGAGTTGTGTCGCCAGAGGGGGGGCTGGCGTTGCGGGGATCGTCGATGGACGCGCCGAGTCCGCCCCAGGTGATGGGGTGTGCGGTATGGCCGTCTGTGGTGGCGTGGCTGTGTGGCGTCCAGGAATGACGCGTTCCGCGCGCCACCCCGCGCCGATCGGGAATCTCGGGATCCGTACACACGCGACGCGCCACGACGACTGCACTGCACACCTCAACGGTCCGGAAGACACCACCCTTTTCGACGGTCACCACGAATCCGGGCAGTGGCCCGGGTGCTGCGTGCGCTGCGCTGGTTGATCGTCGTCGGGGTGGGGCGGAGGTTGGGATTGTTGCAGAAGCGGCAATAGGCGTGGCCGCACCCGCGCGCGTCGGAGCGACCCGCAACCGCACCGCGCCGCCCACACGACTGGGCTGCACCCCGTCCGCAATCACCACCAACGCGGCATCCCGCTCCCGCGCGAGTTGGGCGAGCCGAACACCATTCACCCGCGAGAGCAACGGCGCCCCGTCAAGCACCACCAACGCAAAGACCCCGCTTCGCAACAACAGGTCGGCACACCACGCCCCCCGCTTCGCCTCGCGTGGGCGGATCATCACCAACCGCGCCCCCAACTCGGCCCACGGCTGAGGCGCCAACGTGCGCCTCGCATCCACCCACGCCACCCAACTGCCGCTCCGCAGCACTCGGCTCACCACCTGCCGCAGCAGCGCCGTCTTGCCGGCCCCGCGCATCCCCACGACCTCGGTGATGCGGCCGCGCGGAATGCCCCCGCCCAACGCCACATCAAGAATCCCCACCCCGGTCGGCATTGGAGGGCCAGCCGGCCGCTTCCCCACCACCACGTCGTGCATCCGCGACCGCAACTGATCGAGCGCATGCGGCGGGTGGTCGATATCGGGGACACATGGGACGGCAGCAGTCATGGCGGAGGGGCAATAGGATGATACCCGAATAAATACCGAAAATCCGCCTGATGGCTAGGGGTTGACGCGAACGGTGAGTCCCCATGTGGACCGACCCGTCGATACAGCCGCCGCCGGGGCGAAATCGTCACCGTGGGGTCGCAACGCAGGCGAGCGACGGCACATCGCGATTTCCCCCGCTGATATACTCCACATGATCCATGGGCACACGCGATCCACGCACTGACGCTTACATCACGGGGGCGGCGCCGTTTGCGCAGCCGATTCTGGTGCATCTGCGCGACTCTGAGACGAAACAGGAGCGTGTGGCGAATGCCGTCGAGCAGTTGAGCGAAGGGAAGTCCCTCAACTGGAAATACGAGACATGCTGATCGGCGAGCTGGACGCGCGCGCCCGATTCGAGATCCTGGAGCAGGCGCCCACGGCGTTTCTGGCCATCGATCGGAAGTGGCGTTTCGTGTACATCAATCCCGAAGGTGCGCGTCAGCTTGGACGGACCCCGTCCGAACTGTTTGGTCGTGTACTCCGGGATGAATTTCCGCAGCTCGAGGGGAGCGCCTTCGAGCATGCATTCCGACGCGCCATGGACGACCGCGCGGTGGTGGATGTCGAGGACTATTACGCCCCCCTCGGCGGCTGGTTCGCGATCCATGCGTACCCCATCGACATCGGAATCGCCGTGCACTACGCCAACGTCACGGATCGCAAGCTGAAGGACGAGTTGCTGGCGCGGCGCGAACGTGAGCTCGCGCGTGCGCAGCAGATTGCGCAGGTTGGCAGTTGGTCGTGGGAGATCGACAGCGACACCGTGGAATGGTCGGATGCGACGTACCGCCTGCTCGCGTTCGAGGAGAACTACCGTCCGACGACGGTGCGCATGGAGGAGTTCGTGCATCCGGAGGACGTGGCGCGCAACTGGGCCGCGATTCAGCACACGCTGGCCACCGGCGCACCGTATGACCTGGTCCTGCGCATGCGTCCGCGCGACGGGACCTCGCGCGTCTGTCATGTGCGCGGTGAGACGGAGCGTGACGCGACCGGGCGCGCGATCTGCTTGTTCGGCACCATTCAGGACATCACGCAACGTGTCGAGCGCGAACGGGCGACCGAACAGGACAAACGCGATCTGCATCTCGCGTTTCGGGTGGCCCGCATGGCCAACTACTCGTGGGACATGCGCAGCCCGGTGCTCACCTGGTCACGCGCGTATTACGATCTGCTCGGACTCGATCCGGAGACGTTCGTGCCGGAGCGCGACGTCGTGCTGTCGCGCGTGCATCCCGACGACCTGCCGGACGTGCGGCGTGCGAGTGCGGATGCGTTTGCGTCCTTGCCCGGATTCGAGATGCAGTACCGCATCCGGCACGCCGACGGCAGGTGGCGGCACATGGCCTCGGTGGCGGAGATCGAACGCGACGCCGACGGCAAGGCCACGCGCGTCGTCGGCTCCGTGCGCGATCGGACCGACGAAGTGCGCGCCGAAACCGAGCGACTGCAGCTCGAACGGCAAATGCAGCAGGCGCAGAAGCTCGAAAGCCTTGGCGTCCTCGCCGGCGGCATCGCACACGATTTCAACAACCTGCTCGTGGGCATCCTCGGCAACGCCAGTCTTGCCGTGACCGAAGCGCCCGTGCAGGGGTCGATGCGCACGCTGCTGGGTGAGATCGAACAGGCGGCACTGCGGGCGGCTGATCTCACACGCCAGCTGTTGGCG
>CAYWCJ010000340.1:0-5366 GCA_964456595.1 uncultured Gemmatimonas sp.
CGAGCTTGAGCACCAGCAGACTGCCGAGCCATCCACCGGCGCCAACGACGTGCAAGGCATCAGCCAGGATTGCCAGTGACGTGAGCGTCGGCGCCGACGCCGCGTGGCCGGAGAGTGCTCGAGTGAACGCCAGTCCCACCGCGCCGGTCGCGGCAAGCCCCCAGGCCGCCCGCCCGCCACGCCGCGCGAACCAGAATCCTGTCAGAGCGACAACGACGGACACGATCTGCAGGAGCCAGCCGCGACCCCATGTCGTGGTGGTGAGCATTGCGGCAACGAGCGGGCGATCGAAGGCTCGCGCTGCGCCATGCATGGCGACGGATTGCGCGTACAGGCGGAGCACCACCGCCCCTCCTACCAACGCCGCGCCCGCCAGCCCGACGGAGGCGGCGCGGTTCCCGACCATCGAGCCGATATGGGTACCGAGCCCTCGCATACGTCGCAGGAACCCGAGCACCACAAACTGAAAGGCAACGGCGCCGATCACGGTCAGCATGCCGGCGTACAGCAGCCAGCGCACCGCGACGTACAGCGGTGACTCGGCGTCGAATCCCGCAGCGCGGGAGGGTAGCGCAGTCGGGTCGTCATGCGCCATCGGAGCCAGCGCTGGCGCCCCACCCCCGCTTGCCGGAGCCGGCCACGCGACACCGAGACCCTGTGCCCCGGCGCTATCGTGAAGTCGAAGCGGCCCGTCACCGGATGTCCATCCGCGCCGGCGGTCTTCCATTCGACCGTATACGTTCCCGCCGCCAGCGCGCCCTGTATTGCAGCGGCAACCGCGCGACGGGAATCACGCACGACCTGGACTGCTCCGAGCGCAACGGCTGATCCATCTGGCGCTCGCAGCGTGATCGTCGTGAACGTCAGCTCCGGCGACTCCGTGAATGTCAATCGCAGCCCGGTCGGCGCGACGCCCAGATGAGCGCCCGCGGCTGGTACGGAGCTCTTGAGTATCCCATGAGCTCGCGCCCACGCGGGCGTGAGCACGGTAAGACACAACGTCAGCAGCGCGACAACCCATCGCCGCGCCGTGCTGGGAAGCGCGATCGACCTCATGGCCACACCTGCCTCACGCGGGCGGCGTTTTCATGCCGGGCATCTTGCTGTGGTCCATCCCCGCCATGGGATCGGCAGCCGGCTTGGCTTTGGGTTTGGACAAGGGTTTGGCCGCGGGCCTGGTCGCTTCACCGCCTCGCAGGTCGGCCAGCATGCGCTGAAGGACGGGGTCCGTGCGGACGCGCTCGCGGATGACCGGATCGGCCATCATGCGCTCGTGAATGGTCCGGAGCACCGCGGCGCCGGAGTCGGCCGCAGCCGACATGTTCCTTCCCGACATGTTCATGCCCGACATGTTCATGCCCGAGCTGTCCATGCCCGAGCTGTGCCTGCCGGAGCTGTCCATGCCGGAATGGTCCATCGTCGAATGATCCATCGTCGCGTGGTCCACCGGCGGCGCGCCACGCGCCAGACTCACCCCGTTGGAGATCGATCCGCACGCCAACATCGGCGCCTCGTTCGGCAGCGATTGAACGACGGCGACGACGGCGCTGTCGGTGTCCAGCGGCGCATCGAGTGCCGCGGTGCCCTGTGCCGTCCCCAAGGCATCGACCACGAGCGCCTGGTACACGGTCGCGCCCCCGACGATGCCCCCGAGCCGCGTGCACGAGCCCCGACGCAGCGACCACGCGCGCGCGGTGCCGGGCTGATCGCCCGCCCACGCGACCTGAGCCCTCGTACCGGTCACGCTCACCGTTCCCGAGGGGCCGCGCGAGCCCATAGGGCTGGTCAGCAAGCCACTCACCGGTCCGCCGGGTGACATCGGCCTGTGGTTGTGGCCCGACACGGTGTCGGACGCCTGCGCTGATGTCACTCCCGGGCGACAGAGCGCACCGACAACGACGAGACTGAGGATCTGACGCGTTCGCATGGAATTGCCTCGGAGTCGGCATCCGACCGACCATCCTGAAAGAGTGAAGGAGGCTCAGCGCCAGAGGCGCACGCCCGCCGAGATACCGCCAGTACTGATTGGTTCGCCCGCCGCCTTCACTCGTGCGGCGGTAGCACCCGTGCTGCGGTGCCACGAGACACCCACGTACGGCGCAAACTTGCGCCGAATCTCGTACCGCAGCCGGGCACCGAATTCCACGTCGTTCAGCCCCGACTGGATGCCGAACGCCGGTACCGCCTGCACCGCGGCATTGAGTTCCACACGAGGCTGCAGAATCAACCGCTGCGTAAACGTCATATCGAAGGAGGTCTCGAGCTCCGCCGAGACATCTCCCTTGTCGCTGACGAACAGCGTCGGCTCGAACTCGAACCAGTACGGTGCGATACCGAACAGTCCAACCGCGAGCATCCCACGCGTGACCCGATCCCCGCCGGATCGGTCTCCGCGTCCCACGTCGCCTCGCGGCAACACCGGAACCGACGTCCGTGCGCGCGTATCGACCCGCACGCCGCCGACCGCCGACCAGAATGGAGAAAGGAGGCGGCCGTAGAGTACGTCAGCCTGCAACGCTCCGTCCCCCCGGCCCTCGGTGGGGATCTCGCCTTGCGCGCGAAAAAACAGCCGCCTGTAGTCCCCGCCGGTCCAGCTGAGGAATTCGAAGGCGACCGGACGCTCGCGCACGTTGGGCTGGATCTCCAACTGATCGGCCAGCACGTACGTCCGAATCACGCGGTCGAGGTCCATGCCATGCATGCGCTCGGAACGACCCGCAGGTGCGGACTGCGCGTGACCGCCGGTGGCGAGGATCAGCTGTATGCAAAGGCCCACCGCGACGGCGAGCGTCGGGCGTCGGTAACGCGCGGGCGTCGGCATCATGGCTCACCACCTTCGCTCGTGGTCATCGGCCCGCGCGGCTCCGAGACGTGAAAGACGCGGAACATGCCCAGGTCCATGTGGAGGAGCACGTGACAGTGGAACGCCCACGGTCCCGGATCGACCGGCGTGGCGAGCAGCGAGACCCGCTCGGCGGGCTTCACGTTGATCGTGTGCACCAGCGGACACTCGGCACCGTGTCCGTTTTCCAGTTCCATGAACACTCCATGGAGGTGCATGGGGTGCGCCATCATCGTGTCGTTCACGATAGTGAGCCGGATGCGCTCGCCGTGCTTGAGAGGGATCGGGTCGGGTGCGTCGGAAAACTTGACGCCGTTGATCGACCACATGTATCGCTCCATGTTGCCGGTCAGATGAAGCTCGACTTCCCGGGCTGGCGGATCGAATTTCGCCGCCGGAGTAAGCCGCTTGAGATCGGTGTAGACCAGCACGCGCCATCCATCCTCGCCGAGTCCGGCCCCAGGCTCATGCAGGCGACTGCGTGTTTCCATTGCCGGAGCGGCGCTTGCCGAGCCGTGCTTGTCGGCCCCGTGCATGACCGGGTCAGGAATTGTGCCTGGCTCGCGGAGGTCGGTTGTGCGGATGATGGTTCCATCGCGAAGTCGCCCGGCGAACCCCGCAGAGGCATTGCCACCGCCCATACTCGCCGTGCCCCCCTTGTCGTGCCCAGCCATGTCGTGCCCCGCCATCGCCGGCTCCGGCAGGGCGGCGGCAGTCTTCGTCGGCGGGCCACTCGTGTCCATGCCGGGCATGGACATTCCGGCATGTCCGCCCATCCCCATTGCCATGCCCATGTCCAGCATCGTGAGTGTGGGACGCGGCCGGCGCGGCGGAATCTCGCCGCTCATTCCCGCGCGCGGCGCCAGCGTACCTCGGGTATAGCCCGAGCGGTCCATCGACTCCGCGAAGATCGTGTAGGGGCGGTCGTCCATCGGCTGCACGATCACGTCGTACGTCTGTGCGATCTCGATGCGAAACTCGTCCGTGGGCACGGGCTGCACGTGCTGTCCGCTGACCTGCACCACCGTCATCTCGAGTCCGGGGATGCGCACGTCGAAGTAGCTGCCCGCGCCCGCATTGATGAAACGCAACCGGACGCGCTCCCCTGGCCGAAAGAGGCCCGTCCAGTTGGCCGCGGGCGGCAGTCCATTCATGAGGTACGTGTACGTCGAGCCCGTGACATCAGCGATGTCGGTCGGACTCATGCGCATCTTGCCCCACGACAGCCGGTCAGCGATGGTGGCGCGCAGTCCCACCCGGTCCACATCGCGAAAGAAGTCGCCGACGGTCCGTCGCTGAAAGTTGTAGTAAGCCGACTGCTTTTTGATGTTGTCGAGAATCTTGAGGGGATCCTCGGACGACCAGTCCGAGAGCATGATCACGTACTCGCGGTCGTACTGGAACGGCTCGGGCTCGACGGGATCGATGATGAGCGGTCCGTAATGCCCGAGCTGCTCCTGAAAGCCGGAGTGACTGTGGTACCAGTAGGTGCCGTACTGCCGGAGCGGGAACTCGTAGATGAACGTCTCGCCCGGGCGGATGCCGGGAAAGTTGACGCCGGGAACACCGTCCATCGCGTTGGGCACGAGCAGTCCATGCCAATGGATCGAGGTATCCTCCCTGAGGCGGTTCGTCACCTGGATGGTCGCGGTCTCGCCCTCGCGGAAGCGAAGCAGGGGACCGGGTACCGTCCCGTTGATCGTGGTGGCCACGCCACGCCGACCGCCAAAACCGAATGGCATCGTGTCGATGCTCAGATCAAACCTCCCCGGTGCGGGCGGCGACGCGTTGGCAAGCAGCCGACCTGCGGGCTGCGGAACGGTGGGCGAGGCGTACGCCGGGGCAAGCCGGTCCAGTCCCACCATCACGCCAAACGCGCCAGCGGTGTGCAGAAATCGCCTGCGCGTGACTGGTGGCACTATGATACCGAGGTCGTCCGAGCGTGATGCGGCGTCATGCATGAGAGCAGGGGCGAGGGGACCGAAATCCGACAAGAATGGTTGTTCGCTTTACTATGCATAAAACGTGCGGAGGATCCCGACAACCGCAGCCGCCACCTTTGTCCCCCCGCAGCCGTCCGGCCCATATCCACGTCGATCTGCATGACCTTGGTCCTGCTTTGTGCACAGCTCTCGCTTCCGGCTGATCTGCCCGTCCTTCGCGAAGTGCTGCCGTCGGCCACGGCACTCATTTGCCATCCATCTCCGCGCACGGTGCGATCCGCACCAACTCTTCTGCCTTGACGACCGGAGGTCAGTTTGCCACGTAGCATGTTCCCTATCGTTATCGCCGCCGCGCTGTGTGTTGCGCAGCTGCGCGCCTCGGCCCAAAGCACGAACAACGATTCCAGTGCCGCGGTCGCTGCGGTGGAGGGATTCCACGCCGCGCTTGCAGCCCGTGATTCCGTGCGCGCCGTCGCCCTGCTGGCAAACGACGCGCTGATCCTGGAGAGCGGCGCGATCCAATCCCGCACCGAGTACCTCAGTCACCATCTGGGCGCCGATATGAAGGCGATGCAGGGGTC
>CAYWCJ010000341.1:0-5324 GCA_964456595.1 uncultured Gemmatimonas sp.
ATCCATCCCACGATCCATCCCACGATCCATCCCACGATCCATCCCACGATCCATCCCACGATCCATCGCTCGTCGCGCTGCTGCTGCTCTGTCCGAGCCCCGGTGCGCGGTGAGTCGCGTTATGCTCCCTGCATGACCCGCCTTGCGCTGCTTTTCGATCTCGACGGAACGCTCATCGACTCCATCGAGCTGTTGCTCGATTGTATGCATCACGCGTTCGCCGATCGCACCCCCGCTCCCACCCGCGCACAGTGGATCGCCGGTATCGGCACGCCATTGCGCACGCAGCTCGCGGAGTGGACCACCAACCAGTCCGAGGTCGACGCGCTCGTGACCCGCTATCGCGAGTATCAGGACGTGCATCTCGAGCGCCTGACCAACGCCTATCCGGGCGCCCTCGACACCCTCGCCTGGGCACGCGCCGCCGGCCACGCCACCGGCATCGTCACCAGCAAGGGCAAGATCATGACCGCGCGCTCACTGGCACATGTCGGTCTCGCCAACGCGTTCGACACCATCGTCACGTACGAGGAGACGGCGCGGCACAAGCCGCTCCCTGAGCCGGTGCTCCTGGCGCTCGATCGACTGCAGATCGCTCCCACCCACGCGATCTTCCTCGGCGATTCCCCGCACGACATGCACGCCGGACGCGCCGCCGATGTCGCCACCGCCGCCGCCACGTGGGGCCCGTTCACGTGCGATGAACTCGCCCCCGCCGCCCCGACCTATTGGCTCTCCTCCATCACCGAACTCCCCGTCGCCGTCGCCGCACTCAGCGCGCGTGCCGACCGCACCACCTAGCCCCAACAGTCTCTCACAACCCGCAGTCCACACCCACAGCCCGCAACTCGGAAGCTGCCGTCGGAAGTTGCCGTCTGTTCAAACCTTTCCCCCGCCGAGTCAGTCTGACCCTGTGAACTCGCACTTGGGTCCTCATGCTCGCTCAGCTCGTGGCCAAACCATTCGCCGTCCCGTTGTCGTCCGCGTCCATATCAGCCAGCCCGGCTGCCGTCGTGTCGGCTGACGTCGAGTCTGCAGCATCCGGCGATCGTCGCGCCTTCGAGCGGCTCTATCGTGCGCATGTCGATCGCGTCTTTTCGATCTGCGTCCGCATGCTGGGCGATCGCACGTTCGCCGAGGAAGTGACGCAGGACGTCTTCATCCGCGTGTGGGAGAAGCTTCCCGGCTTTCGCGGTGAAGCTGCGTTTTCCACGTGGCTGCATCGTGTGGCGGTCAACGTGGTGCTCACGCGCCGTAAACTCGCGGCGCTGCAACGCGATCGCACGGTGGATGACGAGGACGCGATAGACGCCGTACCCGCGCAGCCCGCGTCGGTGGGCGATCGGCTGGATCTCGAGGCGGCGATTGCCGGACTGCCAAGGGGCGCGCGCCGGATTTTCGTTCTGCACGACGTGGAGGGTTTCACGCACGAGGAGATCGGCGAGCAGCTCGGCATCACCGGCGGCGGCTCCAAAGCGCAGCTCCATCGCGCCCGATTGCTGCTCCGTAACGCGTTGTCACGATGAGCACGCTCACTGTGGCAGACACCCCCTCGATTCGACTGTGGGTCGGCAACACGACCTCCGTTTTACCGCCACAGCTACCGGCTCAGGCCCTGGCCCTCGTATGACCGACTCCATCTCCAGCACCACGTTGCGCACGCCGGAATGTCTGCCGTTCGAGCAGCAGCTCGCCGACTATCTCGAAGGTTCGCTCACGACATCCGAGCGGGCGATCATGAACGAGCACCGTCGCCACTGCCCGACCTGCAACGCGCTCGTCTGCGACATCGAGGGGCTCGTGGAGCAGGCGAGCGCCCTCCCGGTGCTCACGCCGTCGCGCGATCTCTGGAGCGGCATCGAGTCGCAGCTCGACACAACGGTGATTCCGCTCTCTGGTCGGTCGACGGCCATCACCGACACCGTCGCGCCACGACGATCGGTCTCCATGCGCACCTTTGCCGTTGCCGCCGCGCTGCTTGTCGCCGTCACCGCAGGCGTCACGTGGCGCGTGGCGCGCGTGCAGACGCCACGTGGACGCGCGGTCCAGGAGCTCGCGGTAAACAACGCGCCATCGGTGCCAAGTGCGAATGTCATGCGTCTGGACGACTCGACGACGGTGGCGGAATCGCGCAGCACGTCCACGCAGGCACGGCTGGTGGCCGCATCGCCGGCCGACGTGGACGACATCTATGAGCGCGAGATCACGTCGCTCCGGCGTGTCGTCAACGAGCGCTTCGCGGATCTCGACTCCACCACCGTGTTCGAACTGCGACGGAATCTCGCCATCATCGACGCGGCCATCGCCGACAGTCGCCGCGCCCTCAAGCTCGACCCGCGCAGCCGTCTGCTCTCGACCCAGCTCGACCGTGCGCTCGAAACCAAACTGGCGCTGATGCGGCGCGTGGCTCTGCTGTGAGTACCTCCATGCGTCAATCGCCCATCAGGCGAAGTCTCGCCCTCGCGCTGCTGGCCGGCGTCACGGTCAGCACACCGGCGCTCGCGCGTGCGCAATCGACCGGCGACACCTCATTTGCACTGCCGCGCAACGCAGTCATCGACATCACCGTGCGCAGCGGTACTCTGCTGGTGCGCGGCTCCGATCGCAACACGGCCGAACTTCGCGCCGACGACCAGCGCTACTCGCTGCGCACCACCGGCGTGGGGGTCACGCTCTCCTCTCGCGAGGACCGCAGCCGCTCCAACGCTGACCGGCGCGGCTCGCGCGACAGTCGACTCGAACTCTCCGTTCCGCGTGGCGTGCGCGTCCTCGTCTCGGCGTACTCCGCCGACGTGGAGGTGCAGGACATCGCGGGTGATGTCGAAATACACTCGACGAGCGGTGACATCGTGCTGCGCGCGATCGGCGGACGCATGATCGCCGAGACCCTTTCGGGCGACATCACGCTCGCCGAAGGCGCGGGCGAGACACGCGCCACGACGATGAGTGGCGACATCGTGCTGCGGGGTGTTCGCGGTGGCGCCGACGTGCAGACCACCAGCGGTGAAGTCACGCTCACGGATATGCGTGCCGGCGTGGTGCGCGTCGAAAGCATGAGCGGCGACATCGCCTTCGATGGCGAGCTTGCCGGCGGCGCGCGGATCCAGTTGACCACCCATTCCGGGGACGTGGCGGTCCGTCTTGCCGAAGCCGCCAGCGGCGTACTCGAGCTCTCGACGTTCAACGGCGATCTCACGGCCAATCGACCGCTCACACTCACGGCTGGCAGCATCGCCATACGCAATCGCAGCGAGCGGGGTACACAACGCTTCGAGTTCGGTGGTGGCGGCGCAGCCCGACTCAGCATCACCACGTTCAACGGCGATATTCGCTTCGATCGATTGACGCTCCGCGATTTCAATTGAACGCGTTCACGCACACCAACACGCACACCAACACGCACCATCTGGAGCGTTTCATGACTCAGCTTTCGTCGCGTTTCGTCCGCCTCCCCTCCGCCGCACGCATCGCAGCGATCATCGGCACGATTGCCGTCGCTGCCACCACGCTCGCCGTCAACACGGCCGGCGCGCAGAACCGTGATCGCGATCGGGAGGGCGAGCAGCGTCGCGAAAACGCGTTCTCCTGGTCGGGTACGATCCCCAGCGGCCGGCGCATTCTCGTCAAAAACATCAACGGCGCCATTCACGTAGAACGAAGCACCAGCGGACGCGTGGAAGTGAGCGCCGAAAAGACGTGGCGTCGCAGTAATCCCGAAGACGTGCGGATCGAGCAGCGCAAGCTTGATGGTGACGACGTGCTCGTGTGCGCACTCTGGACGGAACGCGCGCGTTGCGACGAGGACGGTATTCACTCGGAGCGCAACAACCGATGGACGAACGACCGCAACAACGATGTGTCGGTGCGTTTCACCGTGCGCGTGCCCGATGGCGTCCGCGTTGATGTGTCCACCGTCAACGGCGGACTCGAAGTCTCGGGCGTGACCACCGAGGTACGCGCGCATACCGTCAACGGCAGCATCGACGCGCGGAGCGCGGGTGGCCCGGTCCGTGCAAAGACGGTCAACGGCAGCGTGAGGGTCTCGATGCGTTCCGTCGGCAACGCCGACGATCTCGAATACGAGACGGTGAACGGCTCTGTCACTATCGAGTTGCCGTCGAACTTCGGCGCCCAGCTCGAACTCTCCACCGTGAACGGGCGCGTTACCACCGACTTCCCGATCACCATCTCCGGCACCATGTCGCCGCGTCGTCTCCGCGGTTCTGTCGGCGATGGCCGCACCCGCCTGCGAGCCAGCACGGTCAACGGGAGCATCACCCTGCAGAAGTTGATGTAGTCGGCCGGACTGCAACCCCCAGGTGTCCAGGCCCGGGTATCGGTTCTGGGCTTCGGGTAATGCAGCCGCCGCACAACTCAAAGCCCCGAATTCGAACCCGAAGCTCGACACCTGGTGGTTGGCAGTTAAGCGGCCGCCATCTCCTCGATCGCCTTCGCCAGCTCCAGATCCTTGGTCGTAATCCCCCCGGCATCGTGCGTACTGAGCACGAAACTCACTTTCGTGTACCGCACGTCGATATCGGGGTGATGCGCCAGCTGTTCCGCGATCTCCGCGACCTTGCCGATAAAGGCGATGCCGTCGGGAAACGTGGCGAAGTGGTAGCTCTTCTGCAGGGTGTCACTCTTGCGCGACCACCCAGGCAGCGAGCCGAGTCCTCGCTGAATTTCGATGTCGGAAAGCGGTGTCATATGAGTCGTAGCTTATGGCGTGCCTGTGATGATGACAATGCGTGCGTATAAATAAGACGTCACGGGGTCGAATTGCCCTGCGGTGCGACACGCACACGTCCAGCTTCGGCTCTTTATGGCGAGCGGTTCGCGTCGCGGTCGAGCACGGTTCGCACCTGCGCCTCGAGATCGTCCGCACTGAACGGCTTCTGCACGAACCCGGCCAGTCCCTTCCCGACAAAATGTGCCGTGACGTTCTGTGAGTTGTAGCCACTCATCAGCACCACACGCACCTCCGGATCCAGCAGGCGCAGTCGACGGAATGTCTCCTCTCCGTCCATCCGCGGCATCGTCAGGTCGAGCAGAATCAGACGGATCGTGTCGCGATGCTGTTCAAACTTCGCGAGCCCTTCAACGCCATCCGGAGCCTCGATCACGTCGAAGCCGCTGCGCTGAAGAATCGCTCGCGTGACGCGACGCACGGTGGGTTCATCGTCGATCACCAGTACGGTGCCGCTGCCGCGCCACGTCGCCGAGGCCCGCGTCACGCTCCGTGTGGCGGCCGCCGCTTCGAGCGCCGGAAAGAGCAAGGTGAACGTTGTCCCTTCGCCGACCACCGAGCGCACGCGAATCGCCCC
>CAYWCJ010000342.1:0-5320 GCA_964456595.1 uncultured Gemmatimonas sp.
CGATCGTTGTGCGCGACGCCGATGCGGCGGCGGCAATTCGCCAGTGGCACGCGCACACGCACCCAGGTCCGCTGCTGCTGTTGCCGGTTGATGTGGTTGCTGAACTCGGCGTCGACACCGACGCGCTGGCCACGCGCGTGCAGGCGACGGGCCCCGGCGTGTCGTGGGTGCGTGCGCTGCTTGGCAAGGTGCGCAGCATCGATGCAGGCGAAGCGTTTGTCGATGAACGCGGTGCCGTGTTTCTGCCGGGCACGGCAACCGGCCCTGGTCCGCTGCAGCGTCGTGCAGAGCTGACACGCCTCGAGGCGGAGTTGCAGGCCGCGGATATCCGTCGCGAGGAAGCGACGATGGCGGCGGAGCGTGGGCGTGTGGCGTTGGGCGAAGCCGAACGTGCGCAGCAGATGGCCACGGAAGCCTCGAACCGCGCGCAGCAGGAAGCGCGTCGCGCAGACGAAGTGCAGAAGGAAGTGGGCCGTCGACGCGAACGTGCCGAGCGTGAGATGCAGCAATCGAGTGCGTTGGCCGAGCGATTGGTCACGCGTTTGCAGGAGCTCGAAGCGCGTGCGGCGCAACTGGCTGAGCAGGCCGCAGCGTTGAACGCGCGCGCTGGTGAAGCGGACACGGCCATCGCCGATGCGCGTGAAGCGCTGGGCAACGCCGATCGTGAGCAGGAACAGGCGCGTGATGCGCGCGCTGCCTGTCAGGTGACGCAGGCGCAGGCACAGGCGCGACTGTCCGTGGCGATCGATCGCGAGCAGCGTTTGCTCGAGGAAGACTCCACGGCGGCGGCACGTCTCGAATCACTCGCCAAGGAATTGTCCACGTTGTCGTCGGCCGACCAGCAGTTGGCTGAACAGCTCGCGGCGTGGCGCACCGAGTTGGAGACGCAGCAGCAGTCGTTGGCCGATGCGGATGGTCGTCTGGCCGGCGCGGAACGTGCGGTGGCCTCGTCCACTGCGGCGCTCGATGCAGCGGAAACGATGCTCGATGAAGCGCGGCGTCGTGCGACGTCGTTGGGCGAGCAACTGCATGGCGCGCAGCTGCGTCACACGGAGTTGTCGGGACGGCGCGAAGCGATCCGTCAGCGACTCGAAACAGAGTGGCGCCGTTCGCTGGAAGACTTGCTGGGTGGATTTCAGGAGCTCGAGCTCGCAACGGATGCGTTGCGCACCGAGGCGCAGCAGTTGCGCGAATCGCTCGACGAACTTGGGCCGGTGAATCCACTGGCCATCGAAGAGCACGAGGAGGAGCAGCGTCGTCTCGAGTTCCTCACCAGCCAGGCCAATGATCTGGTGGCGGCCAAGCAGTCATTGCATCAGGCCATTCGTGAGATCGACAGCACGGCGCGCGAGCTTTTTCTCGTGACATTTTCGCAGGTGCGACAGAACTTCCGCCAGATCTTCCTGACGCTGTTTGGTGGTGGCGAGTGCGACCTGCGTCTCGAGAATCCCGACGCGCCGCTGGATTGCGACATCGAGATTCACGCGTCACCACGCGGCAAGAAGACACAGCGCATCCATCTGCTCTCAAGTGGTGAACGCGCACTCGTCGCTCTGTCGCTGTTGTTCGGCATCTTTCTCACCAAGCCGAGCCCGTTCTGCCTGCTCGACGAAGTGGATGCACCACTCGACGACCAGAATATCGGTCGCTTCGTGAAGATGCTCAACCAGTTCAAGTCGCGCACCCAGTTCATCGTCATCACGCACAATCCGCGCACGACCACGGAAGCGGCGGACGCTGTATACGGTGTGACGATGCAGGAGCCGGGCGTGTCGTCGATCGTGGCGGTGCGTCTGCGCGGCGGTGCGGTGATCGACGAGACGACGGGCGAAGATCTCGCGCCAGGGAATGACGACACGACGGAGGACTCACTGGACGGCGATGAGTCGCGTGCGGACGACGAACCGGATCGTCAGTCTGCGCCTGCATAACTTTCGGCCGACGCTGCGCCGACAGCAAGTTCTGGTATCCGCTGTGGCGACGCTGCTGTCGGCGACGTTGACTCAGGCGCAGAGTGTATTGCTGACCGGCCCCGCAGAAGCAACGCTCAACACGATCACGCCGGCGGTGACCGTGCGTGCGTCGGGCTTTGGAGCGGCCGCGCCCTTTCGCGTGTCACTGCAGGCGAGCACGACCATCGACTTTGCGAGCGTCGTGCTCGATACGTCGTTCGTAAGCACCGACAGCGTGTATCTGGTGCAGATCACGCGGCCGTTGCCCAGCGATGCGAACGTGTACCTGCGCGCGATCGTGGAACCGACGGTCGGCTTTCGCACGCTGTCGGCGGTGTTCGGACCGAAGCGGGTGCCCTCGTGGTTGACGCTCGTCACGCCGAATTCTGCCAACGGCGACATCTTCGATATTCGTCGGCCACTGTTCGTCTGGCGAAGTGCTCCCGTCGTCGCGGCAACCGGCGGTTGGACGTACGAGTTGGAGATCATGTCGCAGGGGCGCACGGAAGTCGCGGCGGGCGGGGTGCGCGACACGACCTTTCGTCCACCGACGAATCTGCAGGCGAACACGTCGTATAGATGGAACGTGCGCGCGACGCTCCGCACCGGCGCGACCGTGCGTATCGTGAGTGCAGGATCGTTTCTGATCATCGATCCGCCACTGCCGACGACGACGATTTTTTACCAGAACTTCCCCAACCCGTTTCCGTCGGCGACAAGTTTTACGACCTGTTTCTGGTTTGATCTTGGCGAGCCTGGTGGACGTGTCTCGATCGATGTCCTCGATGCGCGCGGCAACTTCGTTCGCAGCGTGCTGAGTCCGTCGGATGCCGCCACGAGCTTCGCACCCGGCCGCTACGGGCGCGGAGCACCGGGCGCCGGCAGCAACTGCGACAACCGATTCGTGTGGGATGGTACCGACTCCGATGGACGCGTCGTCGCGCCGGGCGTGTATCTGGTACGCTTCGGTGTGGGCACACAGCCGCCGGTCTTTCGCAGGGCGCTGTTCAGGCCCAGATGAACCGTCTTTTGATGCCGGCCTGCTCTTTCGACCGTACGCCGCGCTGGCCGATCGCGACCGCTTCTTTGTTGCGCTGGAGCGCGCGATCGCGGACCGCTCGTTTCAGGTGAGCCTCCTGCCGGTGGACCCGCTTTTGGATGCGGTCCGCAGCGACCCGCGCTTTGCACCGATGCTTGCGCGCGCGGGGCTGAACGTGCGGAAGAAGTGAGCACGCCGCGGTCGCGAGGTGCCCGTTGAGCGAGACCGCTCAGGCGTGAACGTACTTCTCGAAGATCGCGCCAAAGTCTCGCGTGGTGAACCGATCGATGACCGCCGTGTTGAGCGCGTCCAGCATCGACGTGTACTGGCGGGCCACCGATTCCGGATCGCCGGCATTCATCCGGTACATCGATCCGACAACGGTCGAGCAGTGCAGCGCGTGGCTACGGGCCGTAGTTTCGCGCCCCTGCATGTGTCCGATGTACGTCAGCGCCTTGTAGATGTCCTTGAGCGGCTCGATGAAATTCTTGCGCACATCGATGCTCAGCCGCACTTCACCGATCGAAAACTTCAGCTCGACGTCACGGTCGATCGTGCCGGCCGTTTCGATCATCACGCCGTGAATGTGGTGCGCGCCCCACGGGTAGCGTCGGATCGACCGTTTGGACGACACCGCAGACTCACCGTCGACATGAATGAACGCCAGATTGGTGAAGCAGTACTCGTCCTTCTTCGATTTGATCAGGAAGTAGATCTTTTCCTTGTCCTCGTGAAACAGATAGTCGTCGGCGTCTACCTTGTCGTAGTCGCCCGGTGGCACGATGACGCCAATGTCACTAAGGCCGAGTGCTTCAGCGGCGAACTTCTTGAACATGCGGCTTCCGGGAAGAGGGTTGGAATACGGTCGCAGTAAGTTCGCTCCAAAGTGCCGCCGGCGCAGGGGGGGGCGCGCGCTTCGTGGAGAGTGGTGCCTCGCTCATTCCTGCCTCGATTCCTCATCGGAGTGCCATGCGCCTGACGACCATCGGTACCGGAACCGCCGCCCCACATGCGTCGCGTGTCGCGTCCGCGCACCTCGTCGCGTGCGACGATGTCCGCCTACTCCTCGATTGCGGATCCGGGATCGTCCATCGCATGGCGGCGCTCGGCATTGCCTGGCCGGCCATCACCCACGTGGCCATCACGCACTTCCACGCCGACCACATCGCCGACCTGCCCATGCTCCTGATGGGATGGAGATGGGGGCAGCTGCCGCCACGCGCGACGCCGGTGACGATCTATGGACCTGTCGGTACGAAGGCGCTGCTGGAAGGGATGGCGGCCGTCTACGGGGCATGGATGTTGGCGCCCGGATTCCCTCTCGCGGTGCGAGAACTCGTCGCGAGCGAGACGGTGGCAATCTCGGAGACGGTGTCACTGAGCGCGCAACCGGTACCGCACACGACGGAGAGCGTTGCATATTCCGTGCGTGACGGCATCTCCCGTCTCGTCTACACCGGCGACACGGGGTACGACGAGGCGCTGGCGGAGTGGGCAAGCGGCTGCGATGTGTTGCTGGCCGAGTGCTCACTGCCCGACGCACTGGCCATTCGCGAGCATCTGACACCGCGACAGGCTGGTGCACTCGCGTCGCGCGCGGGGGCGCATCGCCTCGTGTTGACGCACTTCTATCCGCCCGTCGAGATGATCGACATCATCGCCGAAGTGGCGGAACGCTATGCCGGGCCGACGGTGCTTGCAACCGACGGCTGGTTCATCGATTTCTGACAGGTCAGAGGACGTGCCATGCTGGTCGTGATGCAGCCGAACGCGAGTGACACCGATATCCAGCGCGTCTGCGATGAAATCGTACGCCAGGGATTCAAGCCTCTGCCAATGGCGGGTTCCACTCGCATGGCCATCGGCCTCCTCGGCGACGACTCGCAGATCGATTGGGGACACATCGAGGGACTGCCGTCGGTGTCGAGCGTGCTCATCGTGCAGAAGCCGTATCGTCAGGCCGCGCGCGAGTGGAAGAACGAATCGACAATCGTGGAGATCGCGCCTGGGGTGCGTGTCGGTGGCGACGAGATCGTGGTGTTCGCCGGCCCCTGCTCCGTTGAAAGCGAAGAACAGATTCTCGCGTCCGCACGTGCGGTACGCGAAGGCGGCGCGACCGCATTGCGCGGCGGTGCGTTCAAGCCGCGGTCATCGCCCTATGCGTTTCAGGGAATGGGCAAGCGCGGACTCGAACTGCTTGCACTGGCGCGTGAAGTGACCGGGCTCGCGATCGTCACCGAAGCGATGGACGAAACCGGGGCGGATCTCGTGGCCGAATACGCCGACTGCATCCAGATCGGTGCGCGCAACATGCAGAACTATTCGCTGC
>CAYWCJ010000343.1:0-5311 GCA_964456595.1 uncultured Gemmatimonas sp.
GGGCTACGGCAAAGAAGCGCTGACGCCGCACAACCTGACGATGACCATGATCGGCGCATCGATGCTGTGGTTCGGCTGGTTTGGCTTCAATGCAGGCTCGGCGCTGGCCGCCGATGGCATCGCCGCGAACGCGTTCGTCACCACCCACGTCGCGGCGGCAGCGGCGCTGGTGTCGTGGATTTCGCTCGAGACGTTCAAGAACGGACGAGCGACGGCGGTCGGCGCGGCCACCGGTGCCGTGGTCGGACTCGTGGCAATCACCCCAGCAGCGGGTTTCGTGACGCCGCTGTCAGCGATCGCGATCGGCGTGCTGGCGGCCCCCTGTTCGTTCTTTGCGCTGAACTACCGCGCCACGACCAAGCTCGATGACACGCTCGACGTGTTTGCCTGTCACGGCGTGGCGGGGATCATGGGCGCGCTGCTGACCGGCGTCTTCGCCACCAGGACCGTCAATCCGAACGGTGCCGACGGGCTCCTCGCCGGCAACCCGTCGCTCATCGGCGTGCAGCTCATCGCCGTGGTGGCGACGATCGCCTTTGCCGCGCTCGGCAGCTTCGCCATCGTCTCCGCGCTGCGGGCGGTCATGCCGCTTCGCATTCCGGTCGACGCGGAAGTCTCCGGCATCGATATCAGCGAACACGGCGAGGAAGCCTACCATGGCAGCGACCTCAGCGATCTGACCGGTCGCACCTCGGCGTTGGGGGATGCCATTGCCATTCCCGCCAGCGAGATGTACGGGAGCGTGGTACAACTGCCCGGGTGAGTATTCGGGCACCGGGATGTGTTTCTTGCGACAAACGACATGTATTTCCCGTTCGGTTCTCGCCCCAACTGTCTCAAGTTCCGCCGGGGCGCTGCCGAAATTCCACAGTGCCGCCGCGTCCATTTCGCGGCGGCTTCACCAGGCGTGGCAATGCCCGAGGCGAGTGCGATGGATTTCGATCAGATCGAGTTGTTGAGTTCCATTGAGGCCGCGACCGACGAGGCGCTGGATGCGCTGACGTTCGGCGTCATTGGTATCGATCAGGACGGAAACGTCCAACGCTACAACAGCTGGGAGTCGAGGGCGGCGGGACTCTCCCCGGGGAAGGTGCTCGGCCACCACTTGTTCACCGTCGTGGCCCCATGCATGAACAACTTCATGGTGGCGCAGCGATTCGAGGACGCGCTCAGTGATGGCAGTCCCCTCGACGCGACGATCGACTACGTGCTGACGCTCCGCATGCGTCCGATCAAGGTGAAGCTGCGTTTGTTGTCTGACGCGCATGTCGCACGACGATATGTGCTTGTGCAGCGGCCTACGTAGGTGGACGAGATCTCGGCTTCCTTGGAAGCAGAGTACGAGGCGCTAACGCAGTTCCTGTATCTCGCGCCTGTTGGGCTGACGCAACTCGCGATGGATGGCACAGTCGCGATGATCAACCCCATTTCTGCACAACTGCTGATGCCGCTTTCGCGGGATGGGTCGCTCGACAACCTGTTCACGACGCTGCAAGACGTTGCGCCCGAGCTGCGGCACCTGACCCAGAGCTTTAAAAAGCAACAGGGCATGGTGTGTGATTCGCTGCGCTTGCAACTCTCGGCGGGCGTGCGCGGCGTGTCCGATCCGCGGATCCTGTCGTTGACCCTGCTCAAGCTCGACGAGAACCGTCTGATGGCCGTGCTGAGCGACGTCTCGCAACAGATGAAGCGCGATCGGTTGCTCCGGCAGAACGAAGCCTGGTTCAATGCCATCCTCACCGGCATCACTGACTATGCGATGGTGAGTCTGGACGCCCACGGGTGCATCGTCGAGTGGAACGCGAGCATTGGGCGGGTGACCGGCTTCTCGAAGGAGGCGGCGGTCGGACAGCCGTACTCGATCTTCTATCCGAACGACGCCACCACGCACGACCGGGTGCTCGATCGCTTGCACGAGGCCGAAGCGAACGGATGGAGCATGGATGATGGTTGGCGCGTGCGCGCGGACGAAACGCGTTTCTGGGGCAGCTGCGTCATCGTTCCGCTGATTGAGCCAAAGGGACTCAACGAAGGTGTCGATGACGCCGCCGAGTACGCCGCCGATGCGCGGTTCTGTCTGGTGTTGCGCGACATCACGGAGCAGCGCACCGCGAGCGAAACGCATCGCCTGCAATCGTCGTGTGACCACCTGACCGGTGTGGCCAATCGCCGCACGTTCTTTGAAGCGGCGGAACTCGAAATCGAACGCTATCGACGTTCGCCCAGACCGCTGTCACTGATCCTGTTCGACGCAGATAATTTCAAGCAGGTGAACGACGTCTTCGGACATGCCGGAGGTGACGCGGTGCTGCGGGAGTTTGGCGCGTTGCTCATCGCCACGTTCCGGCAAGTGGACATCATGGCGCGACTGGGCGGAGAAGAGTTCGCGGTGCTGCTGCCGTCGGCGGATCTTCGCGGAGCGACGGCCGTCGGTGAACGTTTTCGCCTTGCCGTTGAAACGTCCGCAGTGGAGGCCGACGGCGCCCGGATCCAGTACACGGTGAGTGGCGGCGTGGCCACGATGGACGCGGACGTGTCTGGGCTCGATGAGTTGATGAAGCGGGCCGATGCCGCCCTCTATGCCGCGAAGGCGGCCGGTCGCAATCGTATCGAAGTCTGGTCAACGGGCGGATCTTCGCGGCCCGTGTCGAGCGAGGGCTAGCCGGTCATGTCGCTCGTTGTTTCGGATGCGAATGAGGCGCTGCTGCAGTTCCTCTACCGTGCGCCCATCGGTCTGGTGGAGTCGACGCTGGACGGCGAAATCGAGATGCTCAATCCGATGTCGGTACGCCTGCTCATGCCGCTGACACCAGACGGAAATCTCGACAATCTCTTTCGCATCCTTGAGCACGTAGCGCCGCAACTCCGTTCGCTCGCGACTCATTTCGCGGACACGAATGGCTCGGTCTGTGAAGCCCTCCGGATACCCCTGCCGGCAGGGGCGGGTGGGAATCCGGCGCCACAGGTGCTGTCACTCAGTCTGCTCAAGCTTAATGCGACGCGACTGATGACGGTGGTGACCGATGCCACCCTCGAAGTGCAGCGAGAGCAGAGTGGACTCGATCGCCAATTGAGCGACGCAGCGCGGACGGATTCGTTGACGCACATCCCGAATCGCGTCGCGGTGCTCGAACGCATCCAATCGGTGCTGGATCATCGCGAGGCCGCGCGCGGCGGTGACTTCGCGGTGCTGTTCATCAACTGCGATCGATTCCGTCAGGTCAATGACACGCACGGCAACGCGACTGGCGATCAGGTCCTGACCATGATGGCGGAGCGGTTGCGCTCAACCTTGCGCCTGCGCGATCGTAGCGGGCGCTCAGGTGACGGGGAATCCATGGCGGCACGTGTCGGTGGCGACGAGTTCGTAGTCGTCATCGACAATCTGTTCCGTGCTGACGATGTCTATGCCGTGGTGCAGCGGCTGCTCGATGTGCTCTCCGCCCCATACGGCGTCGGCGCACTCCAACTGACGTTCAGTTTCAGCATGGGGATCCTGCTGGCGGCGCAAAGCGCCGGTGATGCCGAAGGTGCATTGCAGAAGGCGTGCATCGCGATGACCGAGGCCAAGCGTTCCGGCGGTGCCAGATACGCCGTCTTTGAACACACCATGCAGGAGCGCGCCGCACAGCGCGGCGAGATCGAAATTGGATTACGTCGCGCCATCAGCGAGCATGAGTTGTTCCTTGTCTATCAGCCGGTGGTCGGGCTGCATGCCTCCGGCGCGATCGACTACTCAGCAGGCGTGGAGGCGCTGGTGCGCTGGAATCATCCGACGCGAGGCACGGTTTCGCCGGCCGAGTTCATCGCGGTGGCCGAGGATTGTGGCATGATCGGCGCCATTGGCGACTTCGTGCTCACGACGGCCTGCGAGGATTTCGTTTGGTGGCAACGGGAGCTCGGCTCGCGTGCACCGCGCTCTGTGGCCGTAAACCTGTCGCGCGCGCAACTTCGGCAGCCCGACTACGTCGCGTCGGTGGATCGCGTCTTGCGAGTCGCCGGCGTCGCTCCCGAGTGTCTCCATCTGGAGATCACCGAGAGCCTCGCAGCGCAGGACGAATGGGTGCAGCAGCAACTGCGCGAGCTCAAGTCGGTCGGCGTGCAGCTCGCGCTCGACGATTTCGGCACGGGGTACTCGTCGCTGGCCAGTCTGCATCAGCTGCCGGTGGACACGGTGAAGATCGACCGGTCGTTCGTGAGCCAGTCCGACACCAGCCACCACCATCGCGTGCTGATCGAGGCGACGGTGCGGGTCGCCCACAGTTTGGGCATGCGGACGGTCGCGGAAGGGATTGAGACCGAGGCGCAGGCCGCCGTCGTGCGGGCTTTGGGGTGTGACAAAGGACAGGGCTACCTGTACAGTCGGCCGCTCCCCGCACCGGAGCTGGTGCGTTGGCTCCGAGGGGCGAAGACGCTGGCGGCGTAGGCGTGCACCACCCGAAACCCAGAACCGGTACCCGAAGCCCGACACTTGGTGGTTCAACTCCGCTGTTCTGCTCCCGGCCAGAAATACAAAAAAAGGGCGAGCCACCTGGCTCGCCCTTTCCTCATTCCCTCACTTCACTTCTTCGCAAACCTGTCCTGCAACCAAGTCATCGGGATCATGAACAGCGGCGAGAGGAAAAGCCCGAGCAGGACGTTGATCCAGATGAGCGCCATGTAGTAGGCGGTCATTCCCAGTGAGGCCCAGATGGTGCCGGCTGTTCCGTGCGATTCCACAGCGATTCTCCGAAGTGCAAAGTGCGGGCGAGGTTCGCAGCAATTGTAGCGGGTTCGTGCGCGGTAAGGTAGTGGTCCTTTCGGCACGTGCGCGGTTGACTCGGCACTGACGCGAGGCGATCAGTCCTGCATGTCCTCCGTCTCGTCCTCTGGCATGTCCGCTCTCCCGCCCTCTGTGCACAACCCGCCTGACGAATCGGTCGTTCCCGCGGACGAGATCCCGACGGCGACGCTGTTGCGCGCGTCACTTGAGGTGGCGCTGTCCAAGGTCGCCGGTCCGCTTGTGTTGGCGGTGTCGGGGGGACGCGACTCGATGTCGCTGTTACACGCGGTCGCGCGCTGGGCGCCGGATCGTCTGGCCGCGGTGGCAACCTATGATCACGCGACGGGCGGCTACGCGACCGAGGCGGCCGCGCTGGTGGCCGCCGAAGGTCGCAAGCTCGGACTGACGGTGGTCCGCGAACGAGCGCGTACGGTGGGTCGGAGCGAGGCGGCATGGCGTAGCGCGCGCTGGGCCTTTCTGCACCGGGTGGCGCGGGCGTACAGCGCTCGCGTCGCGACGGCGCACACGCGGGACGATCAGGTTGAGACG
>CAYWCJ010000344.1:0-5258 GCA_964456595.1 uncultured Gemmatimonas sp.
GCTTGACCGCGTGCTGACGCTCGATGCCGGAACGAACGATGCTCGCGCACTGGTGGACGGACTGCTGGCGCTCGTGGGCGATGACATGCAGGCGCAGCGCTGTTCGCTGATGCTGCGCGCCCCTGAACCCGATCACCTCTTCCTGGCCGCCGCCCGTGGCATCGCGCCAAACATCACGGAAGGGATGCGCATTCGTATCGGTGAAGGCGTCGCCGGCCGAGTGGCAGCGGCTCGCGAGCCATTGCTCGTGCAGGACGTCCGCGAAGCAGGGCAGCATCCGCTCTTGCGCGATCAGTACTTCACGACCGGCAGCTTCATCGTCTTCCCGCTCGTCTATCACGATGAACTGGTGGGCGTGCTGAATCTCACCAATCGCGCACAGCGTGGCGTGTATGGTGACGAGGACGTTGAACGCGTGCGACTGCTCGGACTCGTGATCTCGCTCATTGCGTCGCGCAACGAGCTGACGTCGCGGCTGCTGGAGGCGTTGCGTGTCAGCTGACGCCCTGTCGCAGGCCATCCGTCGTCTCGCGGCGCACGAGTCCCTGGACGGTGCAGCACTCACGCGCGCGTTCGGTGTCATCATGCGTGGTGAGGCCACAGCCGCGCAGGTTGCCGCCGTGCTCATGGCGCTCCGCGTGAAGGGCGAGACGGCCGCGGAAGTGGCAGGCGTGGTGGATGCGCTGCGCGCAGCGATGATCGTGCTCCCCGCCGACGACCCCGACAATCTGGTGGACACGTGTGGTACCGGCGGCGGCGCGCTCTCGACTTTCAACATCTCGACGGCAGCCGCATTGCTTGCCGCCGGCATGGGCGTTCGCGTCGCCAAGCATGGCAATCGCTCGTTCACCTCTCGCTCGGGCAGTGCCGACGTACTCGAGGCATTGGGTGTCGTAATCGAAACAACGCCACGAGCGATGGCCGCCACGCTGCGCGACGCCGGCATCGTGTTCATGTTCGCGCCGCTCATGCATCCAGCACTTCGGCACGTCGGACCGGTGCGTCGCGAACTCGCCATTCCCACCGTGATGAACATGGTCGGTCCGCTGGCCAATCCGGCACGCGCCGGTCGTCAGGTGGTGGGCGTCGCGGAGCGCGCACGACTGTCGCTGCTTGCAGAAGCCTTGGCGGTGCTTGGCACGCGGCGCGCGGTGGTGGTACACGGCGAGCCGGGCATGGACGAGATCTCGCCGATCGGACCGACGTCGGTGATCGAGGTGGTTGGAGGCACGCTCACGACATGGACCGTAGACCCCGAGCTGGCCGGCGTGACTGGCGTTCGCGCAGAAGATCTGGCCGGAGGGGATCCGGCCGAAAACGCGATGCTGATCGAGCAGGTGCTGGGTGGGGGCGGTCCGCCGGCGGCTCAGGCGGCCGTGCTTCTCAACGCGGCGGCCGCGCTGTACGTGAGCGCGGAGGGCACGTCGTTCGACACGGCGGTGCGGACCGCGCGCGACGCCCTGGCTGCGGGCGTTGGACTCACCGCGCTGACGCGGCTGCGCGACGCCTCACACCGAGCGGCAGCAGACCGATAGTTCGTTCCGGAGACGTTAGCGCCGGTGCTTCCCGCGGCGACGGTACGCAGCGAGCTGCGCGGGAGTGAGTGCGCTGATGTCCGGGATGGTGAGCTGTTGCCCCGCTCGCACCAGATTCGCGTTGGGGTCGATCGTCGCCTTGTTCGCATCGTAGATCACGGGCCACAACAGCATGGCGTCGAAGCACGACTGCGCGAGCTTCGAGAGCGAGTCGCCCGGCCCCACGGTCACGACATGCTTCATCGTCAGTTCGCCCGGTTCCATCGTGGCGATGGCCTTGGCCCTCGCGATGATCTCCGGCGCCGGCGCGAACACCACGTCCAACTCCAGCGCCAACACGTCGTAGATGCTCGACGCGACGCCAATGCCCGTAATGGTGGTCTGCGTGAGAATCGCGTTCTCAATGAACGCCATCGCACCGTACGGTGTCGCGTTCTGGATACCTGGGTACAGGTCGCGCAGTTTGGTGAGACTGCTGATGACGCGTCCACTTCGATCGGTGAAGCGCACGGCCTGAAGTCCGGCGTCCCACGCCGCAAACAGCGTGTGCCCCACGTTTTGCGGATTGAACGCAGCATGCACCCACTCGACGCTGAACATGACCACGCCCTTCCGGTTGCTCGACGCGGCCTTCACGACTTCGTCCATGTTGCCGGCGGTCGTCAACACGCGGAAGCGGGCGCCCAGCTTCTTCATCAGCGGCAGCAGTTCGTCGACGAAGGCGCCGCCGGTGCCTGACGTCTTGAGTCCGGTCGCCTTGGCCAGATCCCGCACGAGCGCAAACGGGCGGGAGCCGGTGACCGGCAACGCGCGTGTCGCCGCGATCCACGTGCAATTGTCCAACGCACCGGCCGCAAGAACGCGACCGAGAACGGCTTGGCCGCCACGAGCGAGCGGCGCCACGACCGAGAGAAAGCGCAATCCGTCCTGCAGGTATCCCAACCCACCGTCGGCGGCACCCCTGCCGAGGTTCAACACGTCGACGAAGCCCGCGCCGATGGCCATCGGAAACTCGACGATCGTTTGCGCCGAACCCGCGACCACGACAGCGAACAGTCCGGGATTGTCCTGCACGTACTGGGAGAGCGCACGGTCGGTGTAGCCGGCCGCGTACTGCCGATTCTCCTCCCACCAATCGGCTACATCACTCGCCGTCGGCATCGCTCCCCCCCCGATCCTCGAAACCTCAGTACCGCCGCAGCACTCCCACCACGATTCCCTGAATGCGCACATCATCCTCGTGGACGAACAGCGGCGTCATCGTCTCGTTGGCTGGCTGCAGACGAATGCGCCCGTCCCGCTCACGGTAGTAGCGCTTGACCGTCGCGCCCGAGCCATCGAGCAGCGCAATCACCATCTCGCCATTGTCCGCCGCCTGTCGGTCGTTGACGACGACATAGTCGCCATCGCGGATCTGTTCTTCGATCATGGACTCGCCGCGCACCCGCAGCACGTAATGGCTGCCGCTCTTGCGCAGGAATCCATCCGGTACCGCCATTGTCTCGCCGATCGCCATGGCCTCGATCGGTGCGCCCGCGGCGACCGTACCCAGCAGCGGCAGCTCCACCGCGCGCTGGTAGATCTCGGACGGCAGGATCTCGATAGCCCGACTCTCATTGTACGCGCGCTTGATGTAGCCCTTGCGCTCCAGATTCGAGAGGTGCTCGTGAACCGTGGCCAGCGAGTTATAGTTGAACTGTGATGCGATTTCCTCGAAACTCGGCGCGTAGCCGTTGGCTTCGTTGTAGTCGGAGAGAAACGAAAGAATCTCCCGCTGGCGCTTCGTGAGAGCCATGGCGCCTCCTCGATAGGGTGCACGCTTCAGAGACCGACCCGGGACAGCTCGGACCATCGACCCGGAACCCCGAAGAGGGGCCGAATTCACGCTAACCGAAGACAGGCCGAAGTGCAAGCATTTTCTTCGACCCGAGGATGGATGCCGCCGATTGGCACACTCGGGGATCTCACGCGCGCCGCCCACGAACGTGCCGCGCACGTGGCGGCACAGCTCAACGAAATTCGCGCCGCCGCGCTGGACGTCGCGCCGTCGCTGCCCTTCGCGATCCGGTTGCGACAGCCGACCATCTGCATCATCGCCGAAGTGAAGCGCGCGTCGCCATCCAAGGGAGACATCGCACCCGGACTCGATGCAGCCGCGCAGGCTGCCGCCTACGAACTGGGTGGCGCCGCAGCGATTTCCGTGCTCACCGAGCCCTCGCGCTTTGGCGGATCACTGCAGGATCTCCGCGCGGTCGCGCAGCGCGTCGCGGTGCCGGTGATTCGTAAGGACTTTCTGGTGCACCCGGTGCAGCTGTGGGAAGCCCGCGCGGCCGGCGCGTCCGCCGCACTGCTGATCGTACGCGCCCTGTCGCCCGACCTGCTCGCGACACTCATGCACGCGGTGCAGGAAGCCGGACTCGAAGCGCTGGTCGAAGTGCGTGACGAGTCCGAACTGGAGCGCGCACTCGCGGTGAATGCACGCGTCATCGGCGTGAACAATCGCAATCTCGAAACGCTCATCATCGACGTGGCGACCGCTCCCGCGCTCGTGCCGCGCATTCCGGCCGATCGCATCGCGATCGCCGAGAGTGGCATGCGCCAGTTGGACGACCTGAGGCCTGCCGCCGACGCGGGGGCAGACGCGGTGCTGATTGGCAGCGCGGTGTCGGCGCACGCCGATCCGCAGGCTGCGGTGCGGGCGCTCGCTTCTGTTCCACGGCGCGACAGGTGACCGGCGCCGCGACAACGGCAGTCAAGATCTGCGGACTCACGCGGGCCGCAGACGCGGCGCATGCACGTGCGTCTGGTGTCAACTACCTGGGCGTCATTCTCGCCAGCGGACCGCGCCTGCTCGACGTGTCGCGCGCGCGTGCCGTCTTTGGTCCACATCCTCACGCATCCGACTCCGCAAACGAGGACGGCGTCCGTGACAGCCGCGAACGCGACGCGCAGCGTGTCGCCGTCTTCGGTGCGCAGTCGGCGGTCGAAGTGGTCGACATCGTGCAGCAGCTGACGCTGGATGTGGTCCAACTGCACGGTGACGTGACGGTGCATGACATTCGTCACATCGCCGAGGCGACGGGTCGTGCCGTCTGGCCGGTGCTGCGCGTCGATGGAACGGAGCTGCCCAGTGAAGCCGAAGCTCTGGCGGAGGCCGCCAATTGGCTCGTGCTGGACGCGATGGTCCGGGGTCAGCTGGGCGGGACGGGTGTCGTTCTCGACTGGTCCGGACTGGCGGAGAGCGTCACGCAATTGCGACGACGCGTTCCCGGTCTTCAGCTCGTGCTCGCGGGCGGGTTGCGTCCGACCAATGTTGGTGAGGCGATACGACTCCTTGCTCCGGATGTCGTGGACGTATCTTCCGGCGTTGAGACGGCTCCCGGTGTGAAGGATCCGGCAGCGGTGGAACAGTTCGTGACAGCGGTACGCACCGCGACGGGGATTCGGGGATGACGATGGTGGACGCAGTGCTGGCAACAACGACGGATCGTTTCGGTCCGTTCGGCGGACGGTATGTCCCCGAGACACTCATTCCCGCGCTCGACGATCTCGAAGTCGCGTTTCAGACGGCCCTCGTTGACGACGCGTTCAAGGCCGAACTCGACGAGCTGTTGCGCGAGTACGTGGGCCGGCCAACCTCGCTCACCTTCGCGCCGCGCTTTTCGGCACGCGTGGGCGCGCCCGTCTGGCTCAAGCGTGAAGACCTGAACCACACCGGCGCGC
>CAYWCJ010000345.1:0-5243 GCA_964456595.1 uncultured Gemmatimonas sp.
GACTACGGCAAGATCCTGCCAAGCCGTTTAAGCGGCGTGGACGCGCGTCACCAGCGTCAGCTCTCCAAGGCCGTGAAGAAGGCGCGCTTCCTGGCGCTGCTCCCGTACGTCAAGGGACACACGGGCTGATATGGCCGAAGTAGTCGCGCCGGGTTCCGCCGCGACTGCTCCGCAGGAGCGCGGGTGGCGGTGGTTCGTCGTCGCTCTCGTGCTCATGGTGGCGATCACGGCTGCTCCCAACTGGCCTGCGGCATTCGCGCTCATGGCCGGTTTGGTGCGACTGTTGATGCCGGTGGAGCAGTTTGCGCTGCTCGTGCTGGTCTCGATCGCCTCCTGCGCGATTGTTGGTTGGTGGTCTGGTGGCCGCCTGTTGCTGTCGTTGGCGTGGGTGCTCCTCGCCGCTGCCGTGATCTGGTTCGTTCCGCTGCCGCTGCAAGGCTACGGTGCATTCGTCAGGGGCTGGGCGTTGTCGTTGGGTGCGTCGTTTGGGCTGGTCTGTCTCGCCACCAGTGCGCGGCCGTTTCTCGGGCGAGCGTTGGTGGCGGTAGCACTGGCCGGCGCGGTGAGTGTGGCGGGATTTGCCACGCGAGCGCCGCTCGACGGATCGGCGCTTGATGAACCATCGCGGATGCTGGGCGCCGAGTACCAGCGACGGCTCGGCGAGTCGATGGCGGTGTGGCAGGGGCGGACCGATGGCTCGGCATGGCAGGCGTTCGCGCAGCGTATGCCGGACGCCGCCGCTCGGGCGGATCGATTGGCTGCTGTACTGGCCGCTCTCGGGCAGCCGGCACTGGGTGCATCGCGTGGCCCACTCTTGCTTTTGGCACCGTCGCTGCTGGCGCTCGAGTCGCTGTTGGCGTTGGGATTGGGCTGGGCGGCCTATCATCGGCTGTCCCGGGTACGCATCGGACCGCCGCTTGGTCGGCTGCGCGATCTTCGCTTCAACGATCAGCTCGTCTGGGGGTTGGTGGTCGGCGTCACCCTGCTCCTGCTGCCGACGCTCGCTGACTGGCGAGCACCGGGCGCGAATCTCCTCTGTTTTTTTGGCACGCTGTACGCACTGCGTGGCGCGGGCGTGCTGACCTGGTGGGTCCCTGACCGGATCGCGGTTGGGGTGCTTCTCGCACTGCTCGTTCTGATTCCGCTCCTTGGTCCGGTCTGGGTGCTCGCCATCGTTCTGGCGACCACATTCGCACTCGGATTGGGCGACACATGGCGCGATTTCCGCGTTGGTACGCGCCGGCCGTCGTCGCTCCCCTGATTCTTCAACCGGTTCGACCCGGAGTTCTCATGGAAGTCATTCTTCGCAACGCCATCGACAAGCTCGGCCATCCGGGCGACATCGTCTCCGTGTCGTCGGGGTACGCCCGCAATTTTCTGCTCCCACGCGGCTTCGCCTACGAGGCCACCGAGGGCAACCGCAAGCGCATCGCCGCCGAAAAGAACCGCCTCGAAGCCGCCGAGTCCGAGCGTCGCAACGCCGCCGCGCTGATCGCCGAGAAGCTCGGCGAAGTCTCGGTGACGTTTGCCGCGCGCGTCGGCGAGGAGGGCAAGTTGTTCGGTTCGGTCACCACCGCCGACATCGCCCACCAGCTCGAAGCGCAGGGCTACAAGGTCGAGAAGCGTCAGATCGAACTCAATGAGCCGATCAAGTCGCTCGGCGTGTACCGAGTTGGCGTTCGGTTGCATGCGGACGTCAAGCCCGAGATCAAGGTGTGGGTGATCAAGCAGTAATTCGGTTACGTGGTTTCATAGCAACGATTTACGAGACTGAGACAGAAGTACATTTGTGACATGGATAGAGCGCCTCGGTTGCCGTCTCCGCGACTTGGGCGTTTTATCACTTGAACCTTACCGAGCTGTCGTTTCGGTGCCGCGTCCTTCGCTAGTCGCGCCGCGAAGACCTGAGTTGTAGAGTATCGTTGACGCAATGGCTCAGTACGATATCAGTTCCGTACGGAGCGACTTCTGGACCTGTAATGCGATCTGCGACGACTGCAAGAGGATTGGGTGGCGGCATGAGGGTACATCGGGACTCGTGCGCCGCGAGTTCAGGCAATTCGAGGCAGACACCTTGTCGCGATTCGTATGCGGTCGACCACGGAGGGCTTTGCAAGATATGCCTGCTGTGGAAGGCCCGGTAGGCTTCAATCCTCGGTACGGGTTTTAAAAGCCTTGCGGTAGTGGTCACTTCTCCGTTTCAGTGCGTCTGAGCGGTACGCGGAAGGTTGAGATTCTATTTCTCAAGCCCATTCACATCACTATCGGAGAACATTGCATGCCAAAGCTCATTCTTGGAATTGCCACCGCGCTTGTCGTTTCGACATCCTCTGCGAGCGCACAGAATTTCCACTTCGCCGATTTCGCGTCCGAAGGGCAAAGTTTTGAGGGGGCCCAGCTCGGACCTATGACGCTGCGATCGCAGAGCGGCGTTTTGGTCTACTCCAGTACCATCAGCGGACTCTTCGATGGATACGCGGGTGTTTATGAAGTCACGATGTCCTTCTCACAGCGAATGAGCGCCGTGTCCATTCGTGCGGGAGACAACGGGGGCGATTCCGATGCGTTTGGACTCAGGGTCTACGGCTTTGGTACAGGCACCCTGCTCGGAACGTTCTATACCCGAGTCTTTGGTGGGCCCGATGAGCCAGATTGGGAATGGCTCACGGTTTCCGGACTCGGCGACATTGGTCGAGTTGTCTTTGATCCGTGCAACGGTGGTGTGTGTCCTGGCACGCACGAAGGTATTGGCGGAGTACTCATCACCGATATCAACTTGACGCCGTCGACCGTCGTACCGGAGCCAGCAAGCGTTACGCTGCTCGCCGGCGGCCTTCTCGCCATCGCGTGTAGAGTACGCCGTCGGCGCGAGAAGCTTTGACCATTCAATAGACGATTAACCTGGCGTTGCTGCTTACATGGCCTTCTCAAGGATTGTGGCATACTCGCTGCGCTCGCTGGCCGGATCCTATGAACGGGCCCTGCAGTAGAGCGCTGGCGTAAGATCGCTCGGCGTTGTAGCACTAGTCCTTCAAAGCATTTCTTGCAAATGGAACCGGACAATATGCCGCAAGATGAGCCGCAACGGTTGGCTGTCGAGGCGGGCGCAATGCAGACTCTTACACTTACGGTACTCAGCAGTCAGTAATATAGGATACACTTGGGTGTTGAAAGAATGAGCGAATCAAGGGTTGGTCTTTCTTCATCGCGGCCAGCTAGTCGTGCACGCGCGCTTCGAGTTGTTCGCCCTGTTGGAGCGGACGCCGCGCGGTCCCCGTCCGTTTGGCATGACTCGAGGCCAGTTCATCGGGGTTCAGGTCGGGCGCGTAGTCGGGAAGAAAATGCAGCGTCAGTCGGCGGTTGGTCGTGGCGACATAGTCCGTAACGAGCTTCGTCTTGTGTCCGGGGAGACTATCGAGCACAAGATGCAGAGGCCGCTTGCGGCCGCGCAGCAATTGCTGAAGTAGCGTCACGAAGAGCAGGCCATTCAATCCACCCTTGTAGGTCCGAAACCAAAACGCACCGTGGCTGCTCACCGCAGACGCCGCACTGATGCGTTGGCGTTGGCCGGGGCGGTGCACCACGGGCGTCTTGCCGCGCGCACTCCACGTCGTCCCATGGACGGCGTCGGCGCGGAAGCCGGATTCGTCCCAGAACGCGATGTCCGCGCGCTCCTTCCGCGCCTGTTTGACGAGGGCAGGATACGTCTCACGCTGCCAGCGCGCGATGGCGACCGGATCCCGTTGATACGCGCGCTGCACGGGCTTTTGCACCGTAAGGCCGACGCGCGCCAAGAGCGCGCCAATCGACGCGAGCGAGAGCGCCACCGCGAATCGTTCCGCAATCAAGGCTTGCACCAGCGTGCGCGTCCACAATCCGAAATCAAAGCCGCATTGCCACGGCGATTTCCCGTGCACCCACCGAAAGACCTGCCGCTCCTCGGCGCCCGTCAACGTGCGCGGCCGCCCCGTGGCTTGTCGCGCGCGTAACACCGTAAGCGGCCGTCCGCGCACGGCCGCCTGGACGCGGTACGCCCACGCGCGTTGCAGGCCGAACGACGCCGCCACCGCCGCGGGGCGCTCGCCGGCGCGCATGCGTTCCGCCGCCAAGCGCCGCATCTCCGCCAACGTCGCATGATCCAACGTCCGTCCATCGCGTGTCTTCATATCTCTCGATACGCACGACCACCACACATCGTTGAGCTAATTGTATTCTAACTTACTGACGGCTGAGTAAGTCGCGAGTAGTCAACGCATTTCTTCAAGCACTCGCGTCGCAGGACAACATTGCCCATCCTGTGTACGACATCGGGTCGTGCGTTGGCGGCGACGCGGACGTAGTGGATAGTCACTCATCTTGCGTTTGACGCCGCGGGGCACGACGCGCCCGCGGCTCGAGCTCACCACGAGGTGCCGAATCTCGGCGAGGACGTGCTGCCGGGCCTGCTGCTGACGTGACAGGTCCTGAGGGGGGAAGCGCCGGCACATGGGAGAGTGTGCGGCGGGTGACATGGAGCGTATGCGTAAACGACACGGTGTCGGGATCCCGGGCGCGCGGCAGCGCGCCGATGGCGGCTTCGTGCATCAGCGCGCGGAGGGCGAAGTGCGTGAGCAGAAAGCCCCACGCCTCTTGGTACACGAGGTCCGGCGTCTTACTGCGCCGCACGCGCTGCGCGCCGCGCAGGTGCGTCTTGCGTTCATCAAACGCGGTCTCCATTTCCCAGCGCTCGTGATACAGCGCCGCGAGTTCGTCGGCGGGCGCGCGCGCGGGTTCAAGGAGCGAGGTGACGAGGCGATAGCGGGTCGTCGGCGTGGGTCCGCCTGCCACGGTGTACTCGACGACGCGCACGGCTTGCGCCGTCCGGTCGCGACTCGCGCACTGCGCATTCCAGCGCAACTCGCTGCGATAGGAGCCATCGGCGTAGCGCGCCAGCACGGGCAGCGTGATGCTCGCGGGGGCACGCCAGACGAGGGCCGCGTCCGTCGCCGTCGCGGTGCGCCAGAGATCGAAGCTCAAAAAGCCCCGGTCGGCGAGGCACAGCATCTCGCCCGTGAGTCCCGGCAGGACGTCGACCGCCAGCACGCGTTCGGACGTGCCGTAGGCGCCCAGTTGGGCGCCCGTGATCGCGTGCGTGCCGTTCTCCAGGAGGCCGACCAGCCGGAGCTGCGGAAAGGCGCCCGTCGCGTGCACGCCGCGCGCACTCGTCGGCCGGCCAAACGCGGCCGCATTCGCCGCCGTGTCGC
>CAYWCJ010000346.1:0-5231 GCA_964456595.1 uncultured Gemmatimonas sp.
CCCCCAGTACCGCCCCCCCGGCCGCCCGGATCGCCTCGACGGCCTTGAGCGCCGACCCGCCAGTGGTAATGACGTCCTCGACCACCACGACCCTGTCGCCGCTGACGAAAGGCCCTTCGATCAGGCGACCGGTTCCGTGCTGCTTGGCTTCCTTGCGCACGGTGAACGCCCGCACGAGTCCGCCTTCGCCCTTCTCCTGCTCGAGCGCGCTGGCGTGCGCGATGGCGTAGCTGATCGGATCGGCGCCCAGTGTCAGCCCGCCGACGGCGTCGACGGGCCAGCCGCTGGCGCGGACGGCGGCGAGTGCGAGCCGGCCGATGAGCAGCTGCCCTTCCGGGCTCATCGTGGTGAGCCGACAGTCCACGTACAGCGTCGAGCGGCGACCGGAGGCGAGCACGAAATCACCGCGTTTGGCCGACCGCTCGCTGAGGAGCGCGACCAGCCGATCGTGTGCGTCGTCAGCGACCAAACAGTCCCTTCATCTTGCCGAAGAGTCCGCCCTTCCCGTCTACCGGAGGCTCGGCGGCCGCCGCCGCCGGCGCCGCAAGTGCGGCTGCCGCGAAGGCGTTCGAGAACTCCGTCACCGACCCGTACCGCTCGGCCGGCTGCTTCGAGAGCGCCTTCATGATGACCGCTTCCACCTGCGCCGGGAACGTCAGCGAGGGTTTGGCCTTGTTGAGCGGCGTGGGCGGCTGCGTGAGCAGTTGCGAGAAGAGCTCGCGCGGCGACTTGCCGGTGTACGGGAGCGTCCCGGTGAGCAGGAAGTAGGCAATGGTGGCCAGCGAGTACTGGTCGGCCGCCGGTCCCACCAGCTCGCCCGAGAGGGCTTCCGGTGCGACGTACATCAGCGTGCCCACGAAGAATCCGGCGCGCGTCAGGCGCTGATCGGGGGCCGCATCCGTGTCGGCCGCGATACCGAAGTCGAGCAGCTTCACGTGATGCGTCGCCGGATCGTACATGACGTTTTCCGGCTTGAGATCGCGATGCACGATCCCCGCATCGTGCGCCGCCTGCACCGCGCCGCAGATCTGCGTCATGATGTCGGCGACTTCCTTGGACGGCAGCGGACCCGAACGTTCGGCGTGCTTGTCGAGGATTTCGCCCGAGGCCCACTCGATCGCCAAATAGTAGCGATCGCCATCCGACTGCCCGTAGTCTAGGGTGCGGATGATGTTGGGGTGTTGAACACGTGCGCCAAACTGCGCCTCGCGCAAAAAGCGCGCGACGGCGGTTTTGTCGTGCTGCAGCTTTTCGCGCAGCACTTTCAGGGCGACGGTACCGTGCTGTTGGTGGTCCGCACGAAAGACGGTCGAAGTGCCCCCTTCGCCGACCTTTCCGCGCACCGTGTAGCCGGCCAGCGTCGTTCCGACTATCGTCTCGATGGGCACGAGGCGAACGTAACGCCGGTTCGCCGTTCGGTGCAACCCAGTCGTGTCGCAAAATCGTAATCGGCGCGGATTCGTTGCGATCTGGACGCGCGGACCGGACCATCGATGCGCGTTGGCGGTAGAATGTGTGGTGTCACCTCGTGTTCTCTTTCACAGCCGGGAGTCTCCCGCCGCGTGCTCCAGCGCATGCTCCAGCAGCGTTCATTGCCGTTCGCGGCCTCGCTGCACCACCGCACCCTGTCTCGCGAGCCCCGGCCGTTGACGCCGCTGCACCCTCCCGATCAGTCATTGCGTCGCCGCACCTTCGCCGCCCTGACGCTCCTCCTCGCCACGACAGTGCTGACCGCTTGCTCGGGCAACCGCGCCGTGAACCAGCCCGCGCCGACCGCTGGGCCGCCGCGAGCCGGCGGTGCACCGGGCGGTCCGGCCGTCGGCGCGTCGACGGTGGCCACCGACATGCAGCGGCTCTATCGCAGCATGGGACTGCTTGCCGGCGCCGGCACGATTCCGTTCGTGTCATCAGTGTCGTTCCTGCGCACACCGTCTGCCGACAGCACGCTGACGCTGGTTGCGATGTCGATGCCGCCGCGCGCGCTGGTGTTCGGACGCGAGGGCGATCGCTACGCCGCCAACTACACGGTGCGCGTGGAGCTGCGCCAAGGTCTGAACGTGCTTCGGACCATCGAGGCGCGCGAAACCTTGCGCGTTCCCACGTTCCGCGAAACGTCGCGCACCGACGAAAGTGTGATCTGGCAGCAGTTCCTGCGTCTGGCCCCTGGTCGTTACACGATGAACGTCTCCGTGAAAGATGAGACGAGCATTCGCTCGGCCACGGAGGAGGTCGCGATCGAGGTGCCACGACTGGGCTCGGGCGCGATCGGCTCACTGATCCCGGTCTACGAAGTCATTCCGCGTGTCACCGCCGACTCGCTGCCGCGCTTGCTCGCGCGCCCACGGGCGACGGTCACCTTCGGTGCGGACTCGGTCCTCCCGGTGTACATCGAAGCGGTTGGTCCGGAAGCACCAACCACGGTCCATGCTCGCCTCGTCGGTGAAGGCGATCAGATCCTCTGGGACAAGGACATCCCGCTCGTCGCCCGCGGCGCCGCCCGCAACCTCACGCTCGGTGTTCCGGTCGCCAACATGGGCATCGGCATCACCACGCTCGTGATCAGTGCTGCCGGTCGGGCCGACACCGCACGCACGCGCATCTTCGTCAGTCTGGGCGACGATCTGCCGATTGCCTCTTTCGATGAAATGCTCACCTATCTGCGCTACTTCACGACGCCGGAACGCCTGCGGCAACTGCGGGAAGCGCCCGCCGCGCAGCGAGGAGAACTCTGGGCGGCGTTTCTCAAGAGCACCGACCCGATGCCCGCGACGGGCGAGCATGAAGGGCTGCGTGACTACTTCCTGCGCGTCCGCACGGCGAACGTACGCTTCCGTGATGACGCGCAAAACGGCTGGCTTTCCGATCGTGGCGTGGCGTTCGTCGGACTGGGCGACCCGGACAACATCTACGATTCCGGCAACACCGACCCGAGCGCGCGTGTGCGCCAGCAGGTGTGGGAGTACCGCGAGTATCGCCTGCAACTCGTCTTCCTCGACCAGACGGGGTTTGGCCGCTGGCGTCTCAACCCTGGCCAGATGAATGAACTGCAGGCCGCGATCCGTCGTCGGATGGCCAGCCGTCCGTGAGTGACGTATCCAAACCGACGGCGCCACGACTCTTTCTGGTTGACGGCTATGCGCTGATCTATCGCGCGTTCTTTGCACTGCTCACACGTCCGCTCAACACGAGTCGCGGCGAGAACACCTCGGCCGCGTGGGGCGTCGCGAACTTTCTCAAGCGATTGCTCCTCACGCACAAGCCCGAGCTGCTCGGCTGGGTGCATGACTCCGGCGCCACGTTTCGCGACGAGATCTATCCAGACTACAAGGCGACGCGCGAAAAGCTGACGGACGAACTGCAGGCCGATTTCGATCAGGGTCTGCAGCGCATCATGCAGCTGCTCAAGGCGTACGATGTGCCGGTGCTCGCGGTCCCGGGCTTCGAAGCCGACGATGTCATCGGCACGATGGCAAAGCTGGGTGTGGAGGCTGGTTACAACGTCGTGATCGTGTCGGGCGACAAGGATTTTCAGCAGCTCGTGCGCCCTGGTGTCTGGCTGCTGAATCCCGGTCGCGGCGGTCCAGCCAGTGTCGAGGAATCGTGGGTTGGCGTGGAGAACGCCAACGAACGACTGGGCGTCGCTCCTGAGCGCGTCGTGGACTATCTCGCACTCGTCGGCGATACATCGGACAACGTGCCGGGCGTGAAAGGCATCGGCGAGAAGACGGCGCAGGAACTCATCGCGCAGTTCGGTCCACTCGAGGAAATCCTCGCCCACGCGGCCGACGTCACGAAGAAACGTCCGCGTGAGGCCTTGCTCGGGCAGGCGGATGCGGCGCGGTTGTCGAAGCTGCTCGTCACCATTCGCGAAGACGTTCCGGTGACGCTCGATCCGGCGGCGCTGCGCGTCGGCGTTCCTGACACACAGGCATTGCGTCATCTGTTCCTCGAGCTCGAGTTCAATTCGATGCTCAAGGACCTGGGCGGTAGTGCGCCGCTGGCCGCACCGTCGACCAGGTCCAGTGCGCCGAGTGGCGGCGCATCGTTGTTTGACGCAGTAGTTGATGGCGCCGGCGGAGTTGGCAACGCAGCAAGCGCCGATGCGGCCACTCGCGCCGGTGCGAGTGGCGATGGTGCGAACGCGGCCGCGAATGCAACCGCGGGGTCGGATGCGGTCGCTACCGAAACGGCTGCCGCGCCGGGCGAGTACTCGCCGAGTGAGTACACGTACACCGTGCCGGGCCGTCCGGCGGCACCGGCGGTGCGTCTGTCGGAAAGCGGCGTCGCCATGCTCGACGATGCGCGGTACACCACGGTGGAGACGCTCGACGCGCTGCATCTGTTGCTGTCGCGCGTGCGCGAGGTGCCGTACATCGCCATCGATACGGAGACGGTGCAGGAGCCCGGCGCTCCACTGGGTGTCGATGCGATGCGCGCGTTGCTGGTGGGCTTGTCCATCGCAGTCGCGCCAGGTGAGGCGTACTACCTCCCGTTTGCGCATCGGCTCGACAATGGCGACGGCAATCTCGCGTTGCTCTCCGGCGATGCGGGCATCGCTGGTCGTCGTATCGGTGCTGGTGTGGAAGCGCCGGTGAATCTCCCCGCGTTTTCCTCGGACGCGATCGCACCACTGAGAGCGATGCTTGAAGACGCCGGCGTGCAGAAGATCGCGCAGAACGCGAAATACGATATGCTGGTCATGCGCACCGCCGGTGTGCGTCTCGCCGGTCTGGCGTTCGACACGATGCTGGCGTCGTACGTGCTCGATCCGGGTCGTCGCTCGCACGGGCTCGATCTGCTGGCGCTCGAGTTTCTCGGGCACACGATGACGGCGTACGACCAGCTGTGTGGCAAGGGTCGGTCACAGTTGCCGTTCGATGTGGTGCCGGTGGACGCGGCGCGCGACTATTCGTGCGAAGACGTGGATGTCACGATGCGCTTGCGTGCGCTCTTCGAGCCCAAACTGGCCGAGTACGGCATGCTCGAGCTGCTGGCCAACATCGAGGTGCCGCTCGTTGCTGTACTGGCGGATATGGAGTGGGAGGGGATCGCCATCGATCTCGACTGGTTCCAGTCGCTCAAGACGCGTTTCCGCGCTGAACGCGAGCGTGTAGAAAAGGAGATCTGGGGCGAGGCGGGCGAGGAGTTCAACATCAACTCCAATCCGAAGCTGCGCGTCATTCTGTTCGAGAAGCTCGGTTTGCCCATCAAGAAGAAGACAGCGACTGGAC
>CAYWCJ010000347.1:0-5216 GCA_964456595.1 uncultured Gemmatimonas sp.
CGCCAGGCGGACGGCGATGATGCACTGCACCTCTCCATCAACATCGATTCCGGCACCGTGGTGCTCCAGCGCATGGGCGCCGAACTCCGACGCTTCGCTGTCCGCGTCGGTGCCGGCCGACGCGTTGGCGTACCCCCCGACACGCTGCAAGTGTCCGCACCGCAAGGCACCCGCACGGTCGAGCGACTGCTCACCGCCGCCGATGCCTACGAACTCCCGGCGTGGCTCTGGGTCGATCGCGGACTTTCCGCGCCGGCGAGGCGTGACTCCTCCGGATGGACCGGCTCCGATGCCATCGTGACCAGCGGCGGCACGCTCATCTACGCGCTCCCGGAACGCGGACCGCTCGCCGACAGCAGCTACGTTATGCCGGGGGCCGTGCGCGCCTCGGCGGTGGACCTGGCCGCCATTCGCGCCAACCTCACCCGCGGCCTCAAGGTCTACTTCTTTTGAGCGCGCCCATCTCAACCCACTCGTCACCCAGGCAGCGCCAACTCGGGTGGTGGATCCTCGTCGTGCTGGCCGTGCTGTCAGTCTCCCTCACGGCGTGGCTCGGCGTGAGCACGCTCCGCATCCGCTTCACCCGCGACGTCGCCCGACTGGTCTTCAATGACAACGTCGAGGCGCTCGAGCAGGCTCGTCTAGAAGCCGGCGTCGGGGGGGATAGTCTGCGCGCGGTGCTGGCCAAGTCACCCGACGCGAGACCTGGCGGACCCTATCTGGTTATCTCCATCGCCGAGCGGCGGGCGTGGTACAAGCAGGGCGACAGTGTGCTGTTCACGGCCCCGGTCGCCACGGGCAGCGGCAAGACCCTGGTCATCAAGGGGAACAGCAAGGTGCTCCACTTCGAGACGCCGCGCGGCCGCCTTGTCGTACAGCGCCGCGACTCGGCTCCGGCCTGGATCCCGCCCGACTGGCACTATCAGGAGCAGGCCAACAAGCGCGGCATGGGCATCATGCAACTGGAACGTGGCACGCCGATCCAACTCAAGGATGGCGGCCAGATCACGGTGATGGGTAACGACGTCGTCCGGAAGGCAAAGGACGGCACGATCCTCAAGCTGACGGCCGCTGACGGCAGAGAGATCGTCGCCGATCGCCGGATCATCATTCCACCGTATGGAACGAACCAGCGGAAGTATGCGGGAGTGCTGGGCACCCACCGGTTGTATCTGGGCGATGGCTACGGCATCCACGGCACCAACCAGCCGGAGTCGGTGGGGCGCGCCGTGAGTCACGGATGTGTCCGAATGCGGAACGAAGACATCGCCGTGCTGTACGACCGCGTGGCGATCGGGACGCCGGTCTATATCTACTGACCGATCGCGGGATCGCGCGCCTGGACCGGATCGCTGCCTGTCACCGACCTGAGCAGCCCCGATCTGGGCCGGACGCCAGGCTGGGAATGCATGCCGATGCGGCTATATTTCGCGGTCCGGTTTTGATCGTCGTGTAGATGTCCCGCAGCACGAGAACCAAAGTGTGGCGCGCGACGATGGCGCGCCCGCGGGAAACTGATCGTCAGCACTCCAGACCCACGGTCCGATTTCTTCTCATTCGCAGTCGCACGCAGAGCCGCAGGCTGGCGCCGGTAGTGGCGCCGCTCGCTCGTCTTTTCGCAGGCATCAGCGCGTCGTGACCGCCGCGGTCGCTACCGCGTTGGCTGTCGTGGTGGCGTTGCTGCTTCCTGAAAACGCGGGCGCCGTGATGCGCACCGCCGATGCGAACGTGAACGTCGGCCGTACTCCCGCGTCCGCTGCGTCGCTCGCTTTTCTCGACTCGCTGCGCGGACGCAGTCGCAAGCTGCGCGCGCGCTTTGTCGCGCCGGCTCGCGCGGGCAGTATTCCGCTGCTTGCCGCGTTGTTTGGAGATCGCGCCGCGAACCAGCCGGGCGTGTATGCGGCTGGCGATGAGGGGAGCACGTTTCACTTCATCACCATGCGTCCGTTCGCCGACAAAGTGCGCGGCCGCATCGGCAGCTATCGCATCGGCTTCTTTCCGAGTGAGCGTCGCGATGCGGGCACCAACCCCGATGGCTTTGTGGAAGTGACGGCCGCCAACGCCGCCACCCCGATCTCGGAGCATTTTCGTCTCGCGGATTTCCTCACGCACGACCAAGTCGCAGTGTGGCCCAAGTATCTCGTGTTGCGTGAGCCACTGCTCGACAAGCTTGAACTCGTGATCACCGAGTTGCAGCGGGTCGGCATTCCGGTCAATCGACTGCGCGTCATGTCCGGATTTCGCACGCCGCAGTACAACGCGCAGGGCGTGGGCGCCGGTGGTCGCGCGCAGGATAGCCGCCATCAGTACGGCGATGCGGCCGATGTGTACGTCGTGAACGGAACGCGCGACTGGATGGGCGATCTCAATCGTGATGGCCGCGTGGATACGCGCGATGCGCAGGTGCTGGCTGATGCGGCGGAACGTGTCGAGCAGGCGCACCCCGACCTGGTTGGTGGGATCGGCGTCTACAAGGCGACATCGGCGCACGGACCATTCGTGCATATCGATGTGCGCGGCAAGCGGGCGCGCTGGGGCGTGCAATGATGAAGCGTCGCATCGCCATCGCGCTCAGCGGCATCGCCGCCATCGCGGCGGTGGAGATGTACACGCCTCCCAGCGAACTGATGGCCGGATCGTCGGCGGAGACTGCCAAGCGCAGCGTGCCGGTGGTGGAAGCCTCATGGCGGTCACACGGCGCGAGTGGCGATGTGCAGATGCACTTCGTGCGTGCGGGCGAACGCGTTGCCTTTCCGCTCACCGTGCACGGCTCGCCGGTTGGTTTCACCTACCAGTGGATGCGCGTTGGAAGCGATGACAGCGGCGATGTCGCCCGTCCCATCGACGGTGATACGCTCCTGGCTCCGCTCGAGGCGGGTTTCTATGAGCTCGTGGTCTCGCGCGCCGGTATCCAGCAGCGCATCGAATCGCCAAAACTCGCGGTCCTGGTGCCCTTTGAGTTGAAGTTGGGGAGCACGCTCAACGGGTATCAGATCGGGCGCTATCCGGCGGAATGGTCGCGTAACGAGCAGGCCGAGCGTCCGGCCGGTTTCGCCGAAGTGCGTGAGGACCAGCTCGACTTGCCGCTCACGCGTCACCTCAAGGTGCGCGACTTCATCACCCATGATTCGCAAACGATCTGGCCGCGTTACGTCGCTATCGATCCGCGCCTGCTGGACAAGATCGAACTGGTGTTGCGCGAACTGGCGCGCCGTCGCGGCGAGGCCGCCATCGACTTCAAGGTCGAAGTGCACTCCGGCTTCCGTACGCCGTTGCACAACGCCGGCGTTGAGGGATCAGCGCGCGATTCGCGTCACCTGTATGGTGACGCTGCCGACGTGGCGATCGATGCCGATGGTGATGGTCGGATGACAATCTTCGATGCCTACCGCGTGGAAACCGCAGTGGATTGGATCGAGCGCATCCACCCTGAACTTGCGGGCGGTCTTGGGGTTTACTCCAGTAGGCGCTTTGCGACACCATATTGTCACATCGACGCGCGTGGCGAACGAAAACGCTGGCGCGGCTGAATCGTCCGTCGCGCACCTGCGTACGGGCGGTGAACGTGTAAGCTGCGTCATCCGTATGCGCGTCCCTGGTGACGCTGGAGAAGCCCGATGAACCCGTATGTGCGCGAACGCATCAACCGCAAGCTCGATACGCTGAGTGACGAGCGCCTCTATCAGGCGCTCGACTATGTCGAGTTTCTCGAGACGAAGTACGCCGAAAAGCCGGTTGTCGCCGTGAATGTCTTCCAGCGATTCGCCGAAGGTGTCGAAGACAAGCTGCGCGCTGGTGGCGTGGCCGTCGGCACGATCTCCGAGACCATGGGACTGCTCAATCGCGCGGTTGGCGTGTTGAGCGGTGTGGCACAGACCACGATGTCGGTCGCCACCGATGTGGTGAACGTGGCCAAGGCTGCCGCTGATCAGGTCGGGGCACCGTCTCCCGCGGGGCCCAACGTGGGCACCGTACCGTCAAAGTCAGGAACGTCCGCGCAGGTCGCGCCGAGCTCCATTTCGCCGAGTAACGTGGCGCCGAGTAACGCGCCCGCGCCCGGAGCGGCCGCGTGAGGATCGGTGCCGCGCAGCCTCGCACCGGCGCCAGGCGCACCGTGCTTCGTGCCGTGCGGCAGATCCCGTCGTATCTCCGACTCCTCTTTGGCCTCATGCGAGACGGTCGTGTGTCGGGGTGGGATCGATTGATGGTCGTAGGAGCGATCGGGTACATGCTCTCGCCGCTCGACTTCATGCCCGACTTCATTCCGTTCTTCGGGCAAGTGGACGACATCTTTTTCGTGATGGTTGCCTTGCAACGACTCATGGACAACGCCGGTCGTCGCGTGCTGCTCGACCATTGGCGCGGAGAGCCAAACGAGTTGTCCGAGCTCAACGTCACGCGCATTGTCGGCGCGGCTGGCTTTTTCCTGCCGCCGCACCTGCGCCGGCGACTGCGACGAATGGCTCGGCGGGTTGAAGGTCCGGACGAATAGCATGGCGGCACTATACGGACGGCTCGCGTATCGGATCTGTCGTCACCGCTGGACAGCTTCTGGTATGCGGTCTATGCTTCATAATGGCACCCTCGACTATCGATTCCATCAAGCCCGCGACCGGAGATAGCTCCGGCAGCGGGCTTTCGCGCAATGGCGCTTCTGTGTCGGACTCCACCGCTCGCCCGTCGCGTATCCGAGAGCATCTCGCGCTCACTTTCGACGACGTGTTGCTCGCCCCGCGGCATTCCCTGACGCATCCCAAAGACGTCAGTCTCCAGTCGCGCTTCACGCGTGGTATCTCGCTCAACGTGCCGCTCGTGTCGGCGGCGATGGACACGGTCACGGAAAGCGAGATGGCGATTGCCATGGCCCGCTCCGGCGCGATCGGAGTGCTGCACAAGAACATGTCGATCGATCGACAGGCGGCCGAAGTTGATCGGGTGAAGCGATCCGAAAGCGGCATGATCCTCAACCCGATCACGCTCTCCCCCACCGCGTCGCTGCGCGAAGCCGTCTCGCTGATGATGCGCTTCAAGATTTCCGGTGTGCCGATCGTGGGTGACAGCGGACTGCTCGTCGGCATCCTCACCAATCGCGACCTGCAGTTCGAGCGCGATCTCGATCGCCCGCTGCGCGACGTCATGACGTCCGAAGATCTCATCACCGCGCCGGTCGGCACGACACTCGACGAAGCCGAGCGCATCCTCGGCAAACATCGCAT
>CAYWCJ010000348.1:0-2494 GCA_964456595.1 uncultured Gemmatimonas sp.
GATCCGTGCTGGTCGCAACGCAAGTGGTGGAGCAGTCACTGGATTTGGACTTCGACGCGATGGTCAGTGATCTCGCGCCAATCGATCTGCTGATCCAGCGCGCCGGCCGCCTTTGGCGGCACCAGCGATCTGACCGCCCGCTGGACGTTTGCGAACTATTGGTGCTGGCTCCTCACGCGGACGTCGATGTGTCGAAAGAGTGGCCGAATGAACTCCTGCGAAATTCGGGCTATGTGTACCCCGATCCCGGCGTGCTGTGGCGCACCGCAGTCGCCCTTGGAAGAGAGCAGGTACTGGACGCGCCCCACGGATTGCGGGCACTGATTCGCGAAGTCTACGAAGGTCACACGGTTCCACCGGCCCTTACGCGTCGCGAGAGCACTGCTCAGGGAAACGAACTCTCAGATGCTGGCGTTGCCGATTACACGGTTGTCGGACTCGGGCGGTATGTCGTAGGACGCCACTGGACCGACGATCTGCGCGCGCCAACCCGCCTTGGCGACGAGCAGGTAGCGTTGCGGCTTGCGCGCGTTGAGGGCAACCAGCTCCAACCGTGGCATCGCGATCCGGACCTTCCCGAATGGCATCGCTGGTTGTTGTCTGAGGTGAAGGTCAGCAGGAGGCGCGTGAGTTCCGACGCTACACCGGTTGGCCCGTGGAAAGCGGACATCGAAAGACTTCGCAGCACCTGGGGTAGGTTCGAGCAGCATACCCCCGTTGTGGTAATGGAACCGGATGTTACTGGCGACTGGTCTGGCGTAGTGGAGTCAGCTAAAAGAAAGGGGCAGGAGCTCCGTCTGCGATGCAGTGAGGTACTTGGTGTGTCCTTCTTCTGAGCGCGATGGGAGTCACGAAACGCGGCAACCTCGGCGGTGTGCGAACATTGCCACCGGAGAGCCCACGCGAGGGATTCTTTTCGCTTCCTTGTAACTGCGCACCAGGAAGTTCACTTTTGGGAGTATAGGGCAATTCAGACAAGCTCGTGTCGCATCGAGTCACGCTAGTCCCAGTATTGTTTCCCCGACGCTCGGGGATGATCCGTGTGTATTTCGTCGCTCTGAGCACGAACTACGAGTTCCCCGCGACGCGGGGCCACAGTTGCCGACAACGTTCCGCCCGAAACACGCTGCATGAAGAAGGTATTGACTTTCATACGCGAATCATTCAAAGTATAAGTGTGTCTTTCAACGCTCAAACGAACTAGAAGAATTTTCCTCCTATTCACCAGCCGAGTTTACCGTGGACCTGCTCCAAGCAAGCTGGATCCCTTGGCGGCGGCGCCGTTCCGGTGTCGTGGCAGGGCCGATCTCGAAGCTGACCGAGGGCTTGTTCGGTGACGATCCGGTCGTCGGCATTGCCTCCCCCCGACCGGACTTTGATGGGGCCCTTCACGAATTCCTGATTGGTCTGCTGACGTACGCGTTCAAGGCCGCCGATGATGATGAATGGCGCGAACGATGGGACCATCCTCCGACACCTGCCGAGCTGCAGGCCGCCCTGAATGCACTTCCTGGTGGGTTTGTGCTTGACGCCGATGATGGTCCGCGGTTCCTGCAGGATTTCGGTCCGGCCGATCTCCAGGCACAGCCGATTCTCCCAATCGACCGCCTGCTGATCGATTCGCCCGGAGAGCAGACGGCGAAAGACAACAAGACGCTCTTTGTGAAGCCGGCTAGATTCACCACGCTCGGCCTGCCCGAAGCCGCCATGGCGTTGCTCGCCATGCAGACGTACGCACCTGCGGGGGGGCAGGGCAACCGCACGTCGATGCGCGGTGGAGGTCCCCTCACCACCCTTGCCGATCCACGGGTGGGTAATGGGACGGTGCCTGCAGACGAGCAACCGCTGTGGGAGATGCTTTGGTTCAGTGTCGAAACCAAAGAGCAATGGGATGAGCGCGCGCCCAGCCATGGCCCGTTGAAGCCCGAGTTCGTGTTGCCATGGCTCGCGGCGACCCGCACGTCCGACAGCAAAAAGCCGCCGGTTACTCCAGCACAGGCGCACACGCTGCAAGCCTACTTCGGCATGCCGCGTCGCATTCGCCTCGAGTTCGGTGGTGCGGGTGTCTGTGGGCTCACCGGTCGATTGGAGGCGCGTGTCGTGACCGGGTTCCGCATGAAGAACTTCGGCGTTGAGTATGCTGCATGGAAGCACCCGCTTTCTCCGCACTATCTGCAGAAGGGCGAGTGGTTGCCGATTCATCCGCAGCCGGGCGGCGTTTCATGGAAAGATTGGCCCGACATGACGCTGCGAGTGGCGGGTGGCGAACGCGAGGCGGCCAATGCAATTATTGAGGCAACTGCGCGCGCGAAGTGGATTCAACGCTCAGATCTGAGAATGCACGTATTCGGCTATGACATGGACAACATGAAGGCTCGCGCGTGGGTTTCAGCTACCCAGCCGATGTTCGCATTGCCGACTGACACGGCAGACCAGCGCGAGTGGTTGGCTCAAGTGTCTACATCACTCGTGGGCGCCACACGTATTGCAGCGA
>CAYWCJ010000348.1:2504-3682 GCA_964456595.1 uncultured Gemmatimonas sp.
GTTTGATCGCGTCGAAGACGCGGACGATCCGGTCGTGCCCAAACAACGCCTGTGGGCTGAGACCGAACAGCTCTTCTTTCGTGCACTCCGTTCGCTGGTCGCGGGCGGGTTCACCCTCGCCGGAGTGGCCACCGCCCGCAGAGCCTATTTCGGGTCGCTACGGGAGGTCACGCTGTCTCTATTCGACGAGTACGCGTCGATCGAGAGCGCGCCGGCAAGTGCACTTCGGCGCCATGTGAGCGCGAGGTACTCGTTAACGGGCACGCTTGCAGGGGTGGGTAAGCTCGGTCGGTCGTTGTACGAAGCGCTGGATTTAGAAGCGCCCGCTGCGGCAACGAAGTCCTCTGGAAAATCCAAGCCAAGGAAAGGAGTCGCAAAGTGAACAATGTTGCGCCATCACCTACACCAGACGCAGGACGGTCCGGCGAATCAGATTCGCCTGCACTCGCGTGGTTCAAGGCGCTGCAGGACAACCCCGGAGCAAGGGCACGCCTTCGTCGTTGTCGCTCTCCGGTTGAAGCAATGCTTGAACCAGCGGCGATCCAGCTGGCAACCCGCCTTGGCGTGCTGAACGCGCGATCTCGCGCGAGTGACGACCGCGTGCCGGCCGCACTCGATCTGGCCCGCGTGTTGGCGCACGTGAAAGAGCATGATGGCCGCAAGCGCGTCATGCAGTCAGCCGGATGGAAGACGTTTGCGGGTGATCGGAATGAGAGCGACGGCGGTGACGATCGTCCCAGACTCTCACAGGCACGCTTCCGCCGACTGCTCGCTACATCCGGTGGCGAACCACTGGTGGTCGCGTTTGTTCGACTGATACGGTTGCTCGAAGACGGCAAAGTCAACGTGGTGGAACTTTCGAACGACTTCCTGGGCTGGACCGACCCAACGCGATCCGCGGGCGTGCGTCGCAGATGGGCATTCGATTACTTCGCGGCGGGTGTGGCCGCGCCGCAGACATCTGGAACTTTTACTGACTCAGAGGCCAAACCGTGACCACGTTTCTGCAGATGCATCTGTTGACCGCCTATCCCGCATCAAATCTGAATCGGGATGACACCGGACGTCCAAAGTCAGTCGAATTCGGCGGCGTGCAGCGACTGCGCGTGTCTTCGCAGAGCCTCAAGCGCGCGTGGCGAGCTTCGCCGGTATTCCGCGAACGGGTCGTTGGCCACGTT
>CAYWCJ010000348.1:3692-5210 GCA_964456595.1 uncultured Gemmatimonas sp.
CGCCAGCCCGTTCGGAAAGCTCGTTGAAGCGAATGACAAAAACCCAACGTTCATCAAACAGTTGGCGTTTATCTCGCCGGACGAGTGGGCCAAGGTGTTCGCGCTGGCGGACCGGGCGCTGGCAGGAGATGCAGTCGCGCCAAACGCCGCCGACGTTCTTAATCGCGTGGATGGTGCCGCCGATATCGGCATGTTCGGCCGTATGCTTGCCGATGACCCGACGTTTAATCGTGACGCGGCCGTGCAGGTTGCGCATGCCATGACCACGCACGGAGCGGTCACGGAAGATGACTACTATGTCGCGGTCGACGACCTTAAGGACAGTGCTGATCGGGAAGACGCCGGAACGTCGTTCATTGGCGTTCAGGAATTCGGTGCTGGGCTGTTCTACATCTATGTCTGCATCGACACGGATCTTCTGATCCGAAATCTTGCGGGGAACAAGTCGCTATCGCGTGATGCGATCGCAGCGCTCATCGAATCGGCGGCAACCGTTGCACCTCGCGGAAAGCAGGCGAGTTTCGCGTCGCGCGCGCGCGCCTCCTACGTCTTGCTTGAGCGCGGTGCGCAGCAGCCTCGGACTCTCGCGAGTGCGTTTCTTCGCGCCGTGAGTTCAACGGAATCGGACGGCGACGTTCTTGATGCATCGCAGAAGCGATTGAAAGCGCTGCGTGACAACATGGACACGGCCTACGGTGCCTGCGCGGATGCGCGGTGCGAGCTGTACGTCTCTTCCAGCCACGTGAACGGATCACTAGCCGAACTTCTCACGTTCGCCGCCGAGAGCATCACGTGACGCCGTTTCTCCTGTTCACCCTGCAGGCGCCGCTCGCAAGCTGGGGCGACATCGCCGTGGGGGAGTGGCGGGGCAGCTGGGATCGTCCAAGTCGTTCGGCCCTCACCGGACTGCTCGGTGCGGCGCTCGGCCTGTTGCGACACGATTCCGAGCGCCAGCGTGCAATCAGCGAAGGGTATGGCGTGGCAGTGCGCGGTGATGCGTTTGGGACGCCGATGCAGGACTACCACACCATGCAGACCGTCGCAAAATCGCAGCTGAAGAAACGGGATATTGCGACGCGATCAGAGATGCTCGAGATCCGGGAGAAGGAGACGGTGCTCTCGTGGAGGGAGTATCGTCAAGGAGTCGTCTGCACAGTGGCGTTGTGGTGCAGACCGGCCGCCGGATGGTCGCTAGCGCAGCTCGGGGACGCGCTCCGTCGGCCGGCCTTCGCCTTGTACGCTGGTCGCCGTTCAAACCCACTTGGCTTGCCAGCAAACCCTGAGATCGTGGACGCACCGTCGCTGGCGGCAGCATTTGCTGCACGTCCACCCATTCCGGCGCATGCCCCCTCCGAGCTTCGCCGGTTGCGGCCACGCGGAGGTTGGGGACAAGAGGTGGCACACGACGAATGCGATGGTTTCGAATCGGGGCTGGTTGCGCCGATGCGTCGGCACGTCCGCCGCGATGTACCCGTAGACCGTATTGGCTGGTTGTTCGCGGCGCGCACAATGCAGGTG
>CAYWCJ010000349.1:0-5182 GCA_964456595.1 uncultured Gemmatimonas sp.
GTATAGCACCGCACTGCCGGGGACGCCGAACAGCGACGCCGTGGCCAGCGGCGATCCCTGCGCGCGCGCAAACACCGACGTCAGAATTTCGTCTTTGGAGAAGAAACCCGCCAACGGTGGGATGCCGGCGATGGCGAGCGTCGCGAGGGTCATTGCCGCCGCGGTGGCCGGCATGTAGCGACGCAGTCCGCCCATGTTCCGCAGATCCTGCGCGTCCTCATGGCGGTGCGTGCGATGATAGGCCGCGTGCAAGGCGTGAATGACGGAACCGGCGCCGAGGAAGAGCAGCGCCTTGAAGAAGGCGTGCGTCACCAGATGAAAGACGCCGGCAGTGTACGCCCCGGTGCCGACGCCGATGAACATGTAGCCGAGCTGCGACACCGTAGAGTACGCGAGCACTTTCTTGATATCCCACTGCCGCATCGCGATCGTGGCGGCGAAGAGCGCGGTTGCCGCCCCGATCATCGCCACCAGCAGTGACGCCTCCGGTGCGCCTGAGAACACGGTCGATGCTCGCGCGACGAGATACACACCGGCCGTCACCATCGTTGCCGCATGGATCAGCGCCGAGACCGGCGTTGGACCCGCCATGGCGTCCGGTAACCAGATGTAGAGCGGAATCTGCGCGCTCTTGCCCGCGGCGCCAAGGAACAGGAAGAGCGCGATGGCCAGCACCACCGACGTGCCGGCCATGCTGCCGAGTGCGGCGTGCGCTCCAACGAAGTCGAGCTTTCGCGTGGCGCCCCAGATGAGGAACATGGCGATCAGGAATCCGAAGTCGCCGACGCGATTGACCACGAACGCCTTCTTTCCTGCTTCGACGTTGGCGCGATCACTGAACCAGAAGCCGATCAGCAGATACGAGCACAGCCCCACGCCTTCCCAGCCGAGGAACATGACCGGATAGCTGGCGCCGAGAACCAGCACCAGCATGAAAGCGACGAAGAGATTCAGATAGGCAAAGTAGCGCGCATATCCCGGATCGTCCTGCATGTAGCCGACCGAGAACAGATGAATCAGCGAGCCGATGCCGGTGATGACGAGCACCATCAGGATCGAAAGCTGATCGAGTTGCAGCGACCAATCGATCACCAGGTCGCCCACCACCATCCACGCCGGACCAGGCACGAGGAGCGGCGCGTGAAGTGCCTCCGCCGCGACACCTTGCATCTGGAAGAAGATCACCAGCGCCATCGCGAAGGCCGCGATGATCACGCCCGGGCCCACCAGCTTCACGAGCGCGTTGCGTGCCGTTGACGACTCGGCCGATCCTGCGGCGTTCGCGCGCTGACGCGCCAGCAGTGCCAGCACGCCGTTGATGACAAATCCCAGCACCGGCAGCAACGGTAGCAATCGCACCAGCGTGACGGCGATCGAACCGTCGAGCGGATGCGCGGCGTGCGCAGCGGCGGTCGCCTGCCACAGGGCGGGAATGGCGAGATGCATCATCCGCGGAGTGTGCGAAGGGCGGACATGTCTACCGTCCCGAACTGCCGGAACACCGAGATCACGATGGCCAGTCCGACGGCAGCTTCCGCGGCGGCGATGGTCATCACCATGATGACGAACACGTGTCCAGTGACGCCGTGCATCTTCGCCATCGCGACAAACGTCAGGTTGACCGCGTTGAGCATCAACTCCGCACACATGAACAGAATGATGGCGTTGCGACGCGTGAGCACGCCGACGACGCCGATCACGAACAGGATGGCCGAGACGATCAGGGCTTCGGCAATCATACGGTCACTCGCTTTCTGGCGAGCAGCACAGCACCAACGATGGCGACCAGCAGCACGAGGCTGGTGAGCTCGAAGGCGACCAGATAATCGGTGAAGAGCGACGCAGCGACCTGCGTGACGACGTTCTCTGCTGCCGGCGCAAGACCGGCGCGCGGCAACCTGTCGCGCTGCACCACGAGCAGGTTGGCCAGAAGTGCCAACGACACGAGTCCGGCACCCAGCCGCGCGCCGAGTCCGCGCAGGTCGGAAATCTCGCTACGCCCGAGGTTGAGCAGCATGACGACGAAGACGAACACCACCATGATCGCACCCGCGTAGACCAACACCTGAATCACGCCAACGAAGGGCGCGTCAAGCATGACGTACAGGCCGCTCAACGCAAACATCACGTTGACCAGCCACAGTGCCGCCGGTACGGGGCTCTTGCGCGTGACGAAAAGCAACGCGGATGCGATCGCGATCAGCGAGAAGAGATAGAACTGGAACTCGTAGAAGCGATTCATTCGCCCTTCGGGTCCGCCGGGTCCCACAACTCGCTCACCGGATGCGTTTGCGCGGTGAGGCGCTCGAGGTCGTAGACAAACGAGGCACGATCAAACTCGGCGTTCTCGTAGTGGCGCCCGAGATGAATGGCTTCCTCCGGACACACTTCCTGACAGTAGCCGCAGAAGATGCAACGGAACTCGTCGATCTCGAACACGAGCGGGAAGCGATTGCCCTGTTCGTCTTCGCCGGGCACGAGCTTGATGCAGTTGGCCGGGCACACGGTCGGACAGAGTCCGCACGCGACGCACTTGGCTTTCCCCGTTTCGGTGGTGAGCATGCGATGCGTGCCACGCCAGCGCGGCGACAGATCCCACTTGGTCTCGGGGTACTGCATGGTGACCTTGTGTGGGTCGACCAGATGCTTGAGCGTGACCGCCATGCCACTCAGCGTGGCGCGGATGTAGCTCACGCGCTCCAGCGGTCGATTCATCACCTTCACGCCGATCGCCATCAGACGGGCTCCTCAACGGCGTCGAGCGCCGGAACAGTCACTGTCGCAGTCGCCGGTGGCGCAATCGCGCGCAGTTTTGCGCGTTCCGCCCCGAGGGCGCGACGCGACAGATCCAGCCCACGCGCACGCAGCCGTCCGAGATCGGTCGGTCCAACGCGCGCACTCGCAGGGCTGATCAACTTGCCGCGATCGAGCCAACGCAGCAGCACGGTGATGATCACCACGTTCATGCCAAGCAACGCGAGCGAGAACATCGGACCGCGGGCGACGCCGAGGAAATCGAGCGCCAACGTGGCCGCGGCGACGACCACGATGTAGCCGAGTGCGATCGGCAGCATGATGCTCCAGCCGAGCGACATCAGCTGGTCGTAGCGGAAACGCGGCAACGTCCAGCGAACCCACATGAACGTGAAGAGGAAGAAACCGGTCTTGGTCGCGAACGCGGCGAGTGTCACCAGCGTCTTGAGCCAGGTCCACGGCGGCACGTTGTCCCACTGCGTGAAGGGGATGTCCCAACCGCCGAAGAAGAGCGTCGCCGTGAGGCCACTCACCGTCGCCATGTTCGCGTATTCGGCGATGAAGAACATGGAGAACTTCATGCCGCTGTATTCGGTATGATAACCGGCAACGAGCTCAGACTCCGCTTCGGGCAGATCGAACGGCAGGCGATTCGTTTCGGCGAAGGACGCGACCAGAAAGGTGAACCACGCCACGGTCAGCGAGATCACGTTCCAGCCCATGTGCGCCTGCTGCTGAATGATCGCGGTCAACGAGACGTTACCGGCGAGCAGCAGAATGGGGATGGTCGACATGCCCATCGCGATCTCGTACGAGATCAACTGGGCGCTCGAGCGCAGTCCGCCGAGCAACGCGTACTTGTTGTTGGACGACCAGCCGGCGAGCACGATGCCGTACACGCCAAGCGATGAGATCGCGAGCGTGAAGAGATAGCCGACTGGAAGGTTGGCGACCGACATGTCGATCAATCCCCACGGCGTAGGCAACGGCGCGGCGAGGGGCAGCACGGCCCACGTGAGCATCGCTGGAACGAAGGCCAACGCGGGCGCGATCAGGAACAACCATCGATCCGCGTCTGCGGGGTCGGTCTCTTCCTTCATGAAGTTCTTGATGCCGTCGGCGACCGGCTGCAGCAGGCCCCACGGACCCGCACGATTCGGTCCGCGACGATCCTGAATCCAGGCGGCGATCTTGCGCTCGGCGAGTGTCAGGAACGCGACGCCAATCAGGTACACGCCGAAGACAACAACAATCTTGATCGCGCTTGCCAGCACGAACGTACCGACGGCGGTCGGCTCGAGTTGCGGATTGGCGCGCGGGAACCACGTCGCCAGATCCATCAGCGCGACTACAGACACGCTGCTCATCCCGACACCTCGGCGCTCGCTATTTCCGGCGACAACACCGGCAGTCCCAGGAGGCCGAGACGTTCGTAGGAGAGCGTGGCGAACGGCGCGTGGGTCACGCTCAGCGCATCGAACACATCGGCGGGTGAGAAGTACTGCCCTTCGCCGCCAGCCGCTGCGAGCAGGTCGGCCATCACGTACCAGCTGGGACGTGCGAGCCCGGGCGCAGCCTTCGCCTGCAGGAAGCGCTGCACGCGTCCACGCAGGTTGGTGAGCGTCCCTTCTTCTTCCGAGATATTGGCGATGGGGAGCACGACATTCGCGCGCGCGGCCAGCACGTCGGGCAAGGTCGTGCCGATGTGAACGATCGTGGATGCACGATCGAGATCGGCGACGTCGATGCCATCGAGTTGTTCACCCACGACGAGCAGCGCGTCACCGTCACGCAACGACAGTTGCGCGGAAGCGAGCTGCGCGAATCCGAATTGGCGCGCTGCCGTGGCGTTCGCTGCGCGCTCGCTGCGCAGCGCAAGGTCGGGTACACCAGGCAGCGCAACCTCGTCGCCCGTGTCGACACGAAACGCGGCCTGGCCGTTGGCGTGCGCGACCAATCGCTCGACCAGAAAGAGCGTCTCGTTGGAGAGATTGGGCGAGACCAGCACCATCAGTCGCTGGCCGGCGAGTGCGCGAGCCGCCGCCGTGATCGCGTCCTCCCAATCAGCGATGCGCAGCGTGTGCCCGTTGCGCACCATCGGCTGCTCCACACGGTCGCGACGATTGAACTCGCGATATCCCGCACGGCCCACTTCGCACATGTAGTACTGATTCACGTCCGCGTTGGGCCGCGGACGCATGCGAACGGCGACGTTGTCACGCGTGTCGATGACGATGTTGCACCCCTGACTGCAGCCCGTGCACACGGACGGCGCGCGATCGAGTTCCCACGCGCGCGCCTTGTTCAGGAAGTCCTTGGAGAGCAGCGCACCGACGGGGCACAGGTCGACGACGTTGCCCGCCCACGGATTGGTCAGATCGTGCCCTTCTGCCTTGCCAATGAACGCCCGATCGCCGCGCTCGGACAC
>CAYWCJ010000350.1:0-5163 GCA_964456595.1 uncultured Gemmatimonas sp.
CGGTTTCTCGAAGCGGCGACGGGCGCCGACGTGCAACTGGTGCGCGATCCGGCGGCCGCCGCCGACGGCGCCGATGTGGTGACGACCGATGTGTGGGCGTCGATGGGGCAGGAGGAGGAACAAGCCCACCGGGAGCGGGCGTTCGCCGGGTATCAGGTGGACCGTGCGCTGATGCAGCGTGCATCGTCGCGCGCCATCTTCCTGCATTGCCTCCCGGCGCATCGCGGTGAAGAAGTCGCGGCCGACGTGATCGACGGCCCGCAGTCGGCGGTGTGGGATGAAGCCGAGAACCGTCTGCACGTCCAGAAGGCCATCATGGCCGTGTTGATTGGCGGGGAACGACTCCGCTGAACGCGCGCGTTCGAGACGCGCGTCTGCGGCGCGCGCACGACGCCAGCGTACGCTGTGTCGCGTTGCCACACTCACATCTTCGTCAGGATGACATGGCCGTCCCCGCAGTTGGCAGAATGGCGCCGGATTTTTCGCTGGCGACCGATGATGGTTCGACGCTGCAGCTCAAGTCGTTGCGCGGTCGTCCGGTGGTGCTGTTCTTCTATCCCAAGGATGACACGACCACGTGTACCAAGGAGGCATGCGAGTTTCGCGACCTCTTTCCCCGGTTCGATCAGGCGAAGGCCGTGGTGCTGGGCGTGAGCCCGGACAGTGTCAAGTCGCACGCCAGGTTCAGGGCCAGGTATGCGCTGCCGTACGCGCTGCTGGCGGACACCGAGAAGACGGTTGTCGCGCAGTATGACGTCTGGAAGGAGAAGTCGATGTACGGTCGCAAGTACATGGGTGTCGAGCGTACCACGTTCGTGATCGACGCCAAGGGCAAGGTGCGCCACATCTTCGCGAACGTGAGAACCAACGGGCATGCCGCCGAAGTCATGGCCGTGATCGACGCGTTGTAGTCTTCGCCCTGGCCGATCGCACGCTGGCCCCGGCCGCTGACGACGGGCATGTTACGGAGCGGCCGATTCCGTTGCCGCGCTGACCCGGATCGAGACCCATGACTGTTATCGCACCAGGCGCTCTCAAGCGCACGCCGCTTCACGATATCCACGTCGCGCTTGGCGCGAAGATCGTTCCGTTTGCCGGCTACGAGATGCCGGTCAACTACCCGCAGGGGATCACCGTGGAGCACAAGTCCGTGCGCGAGGCGTGCGGCATGTTCGACGTGTCGCACATGGGCGAGGTGATGGTCACGGGACCCGACGCGATTCGCTTCGTCTCGTTTGTCACCAGCAACGACGTCGCGGCGCTGGCGGTGGGTCAGGTGCAGTACTCAACGCTGCTGCGGGACGATGGCACCATCGTCGATGATCTGCTGGTCTATCGCATGGCTGATCAATTGATGCTCGTCATCAATGCCAGCAACAAGGACAAGGATATCGCGCATCTGCAGGCCCACATCGGCGCGTTCGATTGTGCGATGCTGGATGTTTCCGACACGACGGCGCTGGTGGCGGTGCAGGGACCTGAGGCCCCGTCGATCGTGCAGGATCTCGCCAGCGTACCGCTTGGCGGCATCAAGTACTACTGGTTCACCGAAGGGTCTGTCGGGGGAGTCCCGTGTGTGATTTCGCGGACGGGCTACACCGGTGAGATGGGTTTCGAGTTGTACTGCGCGTCGGAAGATGTGGAGCGACTCTGGACCGCCGTCATGCACACCGGCAAGGTCACGCCGGCCGGACTCGGTTGTCGCGACACGCTGCGACTTGAAGCGGGGCTTTGTCTGTACGGTCATGAGCTGGACGATGCGGTGACGCCCATCGAGGCGGGGCTCCACTGGCTCGTCAAGCTTGGCAAGCCCGAACCGTTCCTTGGTCGTGAGGTGTTGGCGCGTCAACAGACCGAGGGCACCGATCGCAAGCTGGTTGGCTTCACGCTGGATGAACGGGCCATTCCGCGTCATGGCCACGGGGTGTCGTACGGCGGACTCGCGTTCGGTGACGTACGCAGCGGCACCATGAGCCCCACACTGGGCATTCCCATCGGCACCTGCTATCTGCCCACGTCGGCGGCGGTCGAAGGCACGCGCTTCGAGATCGATATTCGCGGACGCAAAGTGCACGCGCGCGTGGTCAAGCTGCCGTTCTACAAGCGGGCGGGGAAGGCGTGAGCGAACGCGCACGCTCCGCCGTCGTGCGGCGCGGTAGTACGGAGAACAGTGAAGCCGACGTGGTCGCCATCCTGATGACCGATGTCGAGCCGGCGGTGCGACTCAACGCCGCCCTCGAATCGCTGGGCGTCGTCACCGTGACCATCTCCCCGATGGACGATGTGCGTGGCGACCTGCGGCGCGCGCGCCCCGCCGTCCTTGTGCTGACCGGCGCGCTGCTGGATGCCGCCAACGTCGCGCTGGTGCGACAGCAGCTCTGGGAAGGCGTGCCTGTGGTGGGCTTCACCGATGTCAGCGATCCGACCGTGCAGGAGCGGTTGCGCGACGTGGGCTATGTGGAGACGTGGTCCAAGCCGATTGTGCTCGATGAGGTGGTGGACGGCATTCGTCGACGACTCGAGCGTCAGCGCCTTGCGCAGCTGACCGGCTTGGTCGGCGAGTCCGAGCCCATTCGCGAAGTGCTGGTGAAGATCGAGCAGATCGCGCCCGTGTCCAGCACCGTGCTGATCGAGGGCGAGAGTGGTACCGGCAAGGAGTTGGTGGCGCGTGCCATTCATCGTCTCAGTCCACGTCGTAGCAAGCCGTTCATTGCCGTGAACGTGGGTGCGTTGCCCGACACGCTGCTTGAGAGCGAGCTGTTCGGGCACGAGAAGGGGGCGTTCACCGGCGCGGCGGAGCGGCGACTCGGTCGCTTTGAGTTGGCCGACACCGGCACATTGTTTCTTGACGAAATCGGCGAGGTGCCCTCGAGTACGCAGGTGAAGCTGTTGCGAGTGCTTGAGGAGCGTGAGGTGACGCGCGTGGGTAGCGGCCAGGCCATTCCCATTGACGTGCGGGTGGTGGCCGCGACCAATCGGCCGTTGCGCGAGCACGTCGAGGAAGGCGGCTTTCGCGCCGATTTGTACTATCGGCTGAATGTGCTGCGCATCTATCTGCCGCCGCTTCGCGAACGGCGGGATGACATTCCTATTCTGGTGCGTCGGTTCGTGGCGGAGTTTTCGCGCCTGCACGACCGGCCGTTTCATGGACTGTCGGCGGACGCGTTGGCGTTGCTGGTGGAGTATCCGTGGCCCGGCAACGTGCGCGAGCTGCGGAACCTCGTGGAGAGCATGGTCGTGCTGGCGCCGGGTCGCGAGATCGTGGCCGACGATATCCCGCGCGCGATGCGGGACGCCGGCGGGCGGCGCCTGCTGCCGGTGCACGTCGGACCCGTGCTGCGTGAAGGGGAGCGCGCACAGGGACGGGAGCTCGAGTTCATTGTGCGTTCGCTGGTGGAGCTCAAGTTACAGGTCGAGGAGCTGCGTCGTCGTATGGATGTGGAGCGATCCGCGCATACGGCCGACTGGGTGGGCGAGGTGCGTGGGCAGCCGTTGATGGGCATGCCTGGTGGCGCGACTGGCGGAATGTCCGGGTTCGTGGAGATTGGATCTGCGGTGGGCAGTTTACGTGGCATCGAGCCGCGCGATCAGGCGCCGCCGCCGACGGTGATTACGATGGGGCCTGGGATGACCATGGCGGACATCGAGCGGACGGCCATCGAGGCTGCGCTGCGCGATGCGAGTGGCAACCGTCGCAAGGCGGCCGAACGATTGGGGATTGGTGAGCGTACGTTGTATCGAAAACTGCGTGAGTACGAGGGTGGAGAGGGGCTCGACCTCGAGGACGGGTGAGAAACGCGTCGTTGCTCGCGGGTCGGACGACAGGTTGGCGCGAGTTGTGGCTTGTCGCACAGCGGACTCGACTGCATATTGTTCGCGTCGAGAGCAGATCGACCAATGCTGGTTCGATTCACCTGCGGAGTCATTCCTGTCGATCCCAGTCAATTTCGGCATGAACGCCCCTATCACGCCTGGCGGTGCGATGGCGGGTGGCGTGCTTCCAATACGTCGCGCCGAGGAGCTGATTGCCACGCTTCCCGGTGTGTTGTCAGTCAGGATTGTACCGAGTGACGCGGGAGCGATTGATGAAGTGCATGTGCTGACGACGGATGTCGTGGCGCCGAAGCAGACGGTGCGCAATATCGAGAGCGCGTTGATCGCGCAGTTCGGTTTTCGCGTCAATCATCGAAAGATCTCGATCGCGACCACGCTTGATCCGAATCGTGCGAACGAGGTGCCGGTTGCGGCGAAGGTGGCGACGACCGAGTTCGTGTCACCGGTGGCCGCGTCGGCCGAGCCTGGCGCGACGCGTGATATCAGCTCGGCGGCGGGCACGTCGGCAGCGGCGGGTGGGGGTGGGACAGGACTGTCGGGCGCGTCGGCGACGATGACGGCGCGAGGTGGCGTGGTGGAGCTGACGCCGTCGGAGAGTCGGCTGCTGTTGTTTCAGGACGTGGAGGTGCGCCGTTCACGGGAGCGCGGATTGATTTGCCGCGTGACGTTGACGCGTGGGGAACGAGCAGTTGCTGGCGAGGCCAGGGGACAGGCCAGCGAGCGGGCGCGGATCGATTTGGCGGCACGGGCGACCGTGACGGCCATCATGGAGGCTTTGGGATCAAGCTCTCTACGATCGCGTTCGTTGGCGTTGGAAGGTTCTCAGGTCGTGGCGGCGTTCGATCGGGAGTTCATCTTTGTCAGTGTGTCGGCGCGGGATGGCCGCGATACCGTGACTTTGACAGGAAGCTGTGAAGTGCAGGAGAGCGCTGAGACGAGCAGTGTGCTCGCCGTGCTCAATGCCACGAACCGCTGGATGCAGCTTGACCGTTAGAACGTGCGATGCCGCGCGTTTCGGTTCCTCACCATTCGTCGTCTCACAGAGTCGACCAACACAAAACGTCCCCGTCTCCCGGTAGAGCGGAGCAGAGCGCGCAGGCCAAAGTAGGAGGAGCGGAGCCAACCTCGAATTAGCACGTGTCGCCTGTCATGGGTGCGCGTGACTTATCCCGCAGGGAGGTGACGCAACATGGGAATTCTGGCCCAGCTCGTGAACGCAGTTCTGTCGTTCGCTTTGGCAGATGCCAAAGTCTGGGGTTGAACTGAGTTAGGACGGCGGGGACGCCACTTACCAACGATGCACATGAAGACAAGCGTGATCGCCTACGT
>CAYWCJ010000351.1:0-5145 GCA_964456595.1 uncultured Gemmatimonas sp.
CTTGGGCATCGTGTGCGCGGGGTTGGCGCCGCGCACGAACACCAGCGGGACGCTGCCCGCGCCCATGCGCTGTACCGCACCGGCCAAGTCCGCGTAGCTGGCCATGCCGGCATACCCACCATGCGCGGCCGCCGGCTTGATGGTCACGCCAACCGAGCCTGCCTTCTTGTTGATGTCCGCCACCATGACGCCGCACTCGACAGCATCGGCAGTGGTGACGCCGGAGAGCGCCATGACACCCGATCCGGCCTTCGTGATCGCGGCGGCGAGCGCTTCGATCGTAGCGACAGGAACATCGGAGGCTTCGGACGCCGCCGCCGCCGTTCCCTGCCCGACCAGCGCAGCGCAGAGCGCCATCTCGCTGCCCGGCTTGGCGGCAATCCACTGATCGGCATTGAGGCCGGTGAGGGAGCGACGGGCACCGATGTACACGAACTGCGGCGCGCCCTCGATCTTGCCACGCGCATCGGCCCAATCGAGCTGCTGCGGAACCGTGTGTCCCCACCCATCGAGAAAGTCGGCGCCGAAGCTGACGATCAACTTGGCCGCGCCGAAGTCGAGGGCCGGCCATGCCACACCGTACGCCTTCTGGTTGGCCGCGATCGTGGCGCCCGGTGCCAGCGAATCGACGCTCAGGTGGGCCGGCATTCCCTGCGCCGCCAGCCACTGATCGACGAAGCCCGGGAAGGTGCCGCTTTCATGCTGGTTGACGAAGACGACGTTGCCGACCGTCCCCTGGCTCTTCACTTCGCCAATCCTGGTGGCCAGCAGCGCGTAGGCCTTGTCCCACGTGATGGGCTTGAGGGCGTTGCCCTCGCGCACCATCGGCGAGCGATAGCGGTCGGGATTGTAGACCCCCTGCATCGCCGAAAGTCCGATCGCGCAGATGGCGCCCCGGTTCATCGGATGCTCAGGATTCCCTTCCAGCTTGATCGGGCGACCGTCGCGGACTTCGGCGAGCACGCCGCAGGCCGCAGCGCATTCGCGACAGGTGGTTGCGTAGTAGGCGGATACACCGGGAACGGTGTTGTCGGGCGACACGACGTACGGGATGAGCTTCCCCACCTTTTCGGAGGAGCAGCCCACAACGGCGGTCGTGGCGCCGGTGGCGCCCAGAATCTTTAGGAAGTCTCGGCGCTTGACGCCGGTTCCCGCTTCAGTGCTCATGCAGTGACTCCGCTTCAGGCCAGCCGCACGAGGCAGTCAACGCGCACACTACGCGCCGACGCTCCGTGGACGAGGGTCAGTCGACGATCAGTAGTGGCAGACGGCGCAATCGTAGCGAGCCTTCTTTGGCGGCATCGCTTCGAGTTCGGGCGTGACCTTTTCACCGGCCAGACGCGCGCCCTCGGCGGGCTTGTAGCCCTGCACGTGACAGTTCACGCACCAACCCATGTTGAGCGAGTTGGCTTGTGCGACCGGCACGTAGTTGGTGTCAGGTCCCTGCGCGCCCTGGTTCTGGATCTGACCATGGCACGACTGACAGGTGACGCCCGCGTTCACATGGCGCATGTGCGGGAAGTGCACGTAGTCCGGAACCTTGTGCACGCGATTCCAGGGAATCGGCTTGAGGCTGTCGTAGTAGGCCTTGATCTTTTTGATCTCCGGCGCGTTGCTCTTGACGACCGTGTGACACCCCATGCAGCTGGACACGGACGCGTTGCCCGGATCGGGCGCCTTATTGGCTGCGCTGTGGCAATACAGGCAGTTCATGCCCGCTTTCTGGACGTGCGGAGCGTGGACGAATTTGACCGGCTGCTCCACGCGCAGACCTTGCGACGTCGAGGCACCACTGTAGGCGGACAACAACGTGGCCGCTGCAGCAAGTGCGAGAAAACCGGGGATCACCGTCCACTTCTTCTTGACCGTCATTGACGCGACCGGGAAGGCTTGGGTGGCGAAGCATGCGCAGCAGATCCATCAGGATTCACCACACAAAGAGGTGGACATCGACGCATGCGCCCCGCAGTGCAACGGGGTCAACCGTGTAAGTCGGTGTCCACAGAGTTTTTGCAAGCGCGAAGTATGACCGTGACCGTATTTGTACGCAAGGGCAAATGCTCGACGTAAACGCGATGTCGCGAAAGGTTCCCTGCACTCGATAAACGTGCGTGAACGGAGACGGTTCCCGCATCGTTCCCGCTCGTGTTGCGCATCGTGGACGGCACGCACGTGCGCGACCAACGACGGCTAGCGACGCTCGCGTGATCGCCGCGCCGCGATCACGATGCGACGTCCATCGGCGAACAAACGATCAGGCGTTCGGGCGCGTACGTCATCCGGCAGCAGATCGACGAGTGCCCGCGACTGCTGCGCCAGCCGAAGGGGCCACCACGACGACCAGACGAGTCGTTCGGCGCCCACGGTCTGTACGAGATGTGCCAGATGATCTTCGGGCGGTCCCCAGATCCAGCCGAAATCGTACCAGACGCGCCGCTGTTCGTCGGGAGTCAGCCCCCAGTGCGTCTCCTCGAGCAGCTCCCGCCCGCACCCCGCCACCACCAGCTGACCTCTGGAGTGCTTGAGTCGCGCCAACGCGCGCAGGGTGGCGGCGGGGACATCGCCGGCCGTGTCGAGCGGGTGACGTTGTCTGAGATCCTCGAAGCGCACTGTCACATGAAGCGCGATGCCCCGCTCACCGCAGGCCAGCATCAGCTCGGCGAGGGCGGCGTGTCCAGGCCCCAGCCCCCACTGGGCGGGATAGACGCGAACGGCCGGCGCCCCTTGGTCGATCGCCTCCTGCAGCGTGACCTCCCATCGCGGCCAGTCAGGTCGGACGATCGGTGTGGGGTGCAGCTGCTGGCGATAGCCGGCAAGGGCCGCATAGAGCGCGCGGTTGGACGGAGCGGGATCGCGATGAAAGGCACCGGGGAGATGGCCAACCCACGCCCCGGCGAATCCCTCGCGCTCGAGCACGCGCACGAGGATATCGGGCTCGGGGTGCGGTACCTCCCGAAACGGGTAGCCACCAATCCACGCACTCACATCGATCGGACGCGCATCGGCGGCACCACCGGGTTTACTGGAAGGTCCCGGGTCCGAATCATGGAACATCAGCGTCGGCCAACTCAGCATGTGGGAGGCGTCCTCATGCGGATTGCGCCGCGCGCCGGGCGGGATCGAAGACCAGCCTCGGAAAGATTCGGACGGCATTCCGCCATCGCATGTCCTCGATGTCGTCCGGCGATGCGTCGGTGTGCTGCAGCGCGCGCAGCTTGGTCAGTCCGGTGCACAGCGTCAGGTCGGCGGCCCAGAGCAAACGCGAGGCGCCGACCCAGTGCAGCGCTTCGTCGATCATGCCGCGATCGATGCCGCTGCCCGAGAGATCCATGACGATGTTGGGAATGTCCTTCACGGCGGGCAGGGTGTGTGCCCAGTCGCCACCACCGCCCAAGTGCGCGAGCAGGAAGGTGGTGCGGGGTTGGCGAGCCGCGAGTCGCGCGAGGTCGAGTGCATCGGACGCGTCCTGATTGGGCCAGTCCCGCCGACGGTGTTGCCAGATATGCTGCAGCACGGGCAGTTGAAAGTGTGCGGCGATTTCGGCGACATCCGTCAGCAGCGCGTCATCGGCGCGGCGCGCGGCGGCGAGTTTGACGCCAACACAGCCGCGTGCGGCCCCGCGATTGATCTCGCTGATCGCGTGCCTGTTGAAGTTCGGATTGACGGCCACGTACGCGGCGACGCGCTTCGGGTCCGCGTCCGCGTAATCGAACATCCAGTTGTTGGCTGTGGTCTGATCGGCGGGCGACGAAAAGTATGTGGGCGACGTGTGGCCCCACGATCCAAGCACCGACGCGATGTGACAGTGCACGCCGATGCGGTCGCCGGCGGCGAGACGCGAGGCGTTGTACTGCGTCCAGTCGGTGCGATTGGTGAACGGGGTGTGAAAGTGCGCATGCGGGTCGATGAGTGGTGTCGGGCCTCCGAGCGGCGCGCGGTCATCGGTCGTCGTCTCACGCGCCTCCGGGTCGGTGTTCATTGACGAGTCCACGTCTCAGTCTCCGACTCGGCGCGGGCCTGGCAGCAGCGACTGCATGACCGCGGGCATGGCGTGGGCGACGAGATCCATCGCTTTCTGATCGTGTGCGATCGCGGCGAACTGATAGGGGCCGCGCTTGAGCAGCACGCCATGTCGAGCGGCCGCCGAGACGAGGGCATCGAGCTGTTCGGGGACGTCGGCTTCGAGGCGCCACATGGCGGCCGGTCCATCGGCGCGCACGCCGACCCATGGTGCTTCGACCAGCGCGGTGCCGATGATCTCCTGCATCATGCCGCCGGCGAGGGCGAGTCGTTCGGCGACATCGACGCGATCGTGCCAACCGAAGACTGCCTTGGCCGCGGCGAGTCCCGTGGCTTCGGCGGCGGCGGTCGAGGAGATCCAGCTTCTGGAGGCCGCGCGCATCACATCTCCGCGTCCGACGACGGCGGAGAGCGGATAGCCGTTTGCCATGGCCTTGCCGAGGGTGGCGAGGTCGGGGGTGATGCCAAGGAGCTCCTGGACGCCGCCGGTGCGGATACGGAAGGCCGTTTTGATCTCGTCGAAGATGAGGAGCGCCCCGAGTCGGTCGCAGTGCAGTCGGGCGGCGTTGAGCCAGCTGCGGGTGGCGAGTTGGTGAATGAGCGGTTCGACGATGATCGCGGCGAGCGCGTCACCGGCGTCGAGCACGGCAGCATCGAGTGCGGCAACGTCATTGAACGGAACCCAGGTGATCTGGCGTTTGGTCGCGTCGGGAACGCCATCGGCATCGGTACACCAATCCAACCAGCCGAAGTAGCCACACGCGATGATGTGGTCGCGCCCAGTGGTGGCGCGCGCCAGTCGGACGGCGGCGGCCGTCGCCTCCGCGCCGGTGCGAAGGAAACGCACCTGTTCGGCGCAGGGGATCAGGTCGATGAGCCGTTCTGCCACTTCCACTTCGAGTCGATGCGGCAACGCGGTGACATTGCCATGAACCGCGGCATCCTGCACCGCCCGCGTCACCGCAGCGTCAGCGTACCCGATCGCGACCGCGCCCAGCGCCATCGTACAGTCCACGAACTGTCGGCCGTCGGGCGCCCAGAGCATACATCCCTCCGCGCGCTCGAAGTGCGTGGGGAGTGCCGGATCGAGGGAACGCGAGCCGTAAAGTGCCTCGGGGCGTTTGC
>CAYWCJ010000352.1:0-5137 GCA_964456595.1 uncultured Gemmatimonas sp.
CCACCCGATCTCCCGATTCGAGACCGAGTCGCCGCCGGACATCGGCGGGGATGGTCTGAGTTTTCAACCCCCGTCAGAGTGCCGGTTTCTTCAATACGAAGTTCGTATGCGTGCGCATGGCAGCGGCTTCACCAATCAGGGTGACTGCGTGTCGCATACGCGCAACGGAAAGTAGGCGCTGCAAAACCGCGTGCCGCTGTAATTCGAAGAGCGCCCCGAGAGGCGCCCTTCGATGCGTTCGACAGGCGTCGGATCACCGGCCAGAGCTACAAACGGTGTGCCACGGTCTACGCCGCTGGGCCGTCGTGAGCTCCATGCTGTTCATTGCGGAGATCGCGGACGCGGTCGTGCGCCGCACGTACATCGACCGCCTGACGCGCGACCAGCGGACGCAGGTCACTGGGCAGTGTCTTTCCGAGGGCATCGGCGTAGGCCTTCTTCGCGAAATCCTCGCCGCGTTCACACTCGTCGAGAATCGCGCCATCGTCGTCACTCGTCACGCTCGCCTTTACCGCCATCCACCCGCGATGCACGGCTCCCGCCACGTGTCCCATATCCGCCGGCTTTCCACCGAAGCGTTCCACCTCCACCTCGAGCTCGTGCGTGAACTTCGCGCGCTGTGTTGACAGCGTCGAAAACAGTTGCTTGAGATCGGGTCGATCGGCGCGCTCTGCAGCGGAGGCAAAACCCTTCTCACCATCTCGGCACGTCTCGATCAAGTCGTTCATGACGGAGACGGCTTCTTCGTTGGTATCAGTCGACATTGCGATTGCTCTCTGTAACAGGATGGTCGGCGTGAATTGCGGGCCGTGCACCATTCCTGTGCAAGCGGCGGGCCGTAACCGCGAGTCCTGTGATGGATCACCCATTTACGGCTCTTGCGGGTACCGCACTCAGGCGTGGGCGCGCGAGCGACCGCGAATGCAGCGATCACGAACGCGGAGGAGTCGCATAGTCATTGCATGCAACGTACCTTCGCGAAGTCTTGACGTTCGGAGCGAGGGCGTTGCGCCCGTCGCTACGGCGAGAGTTTCACCTCCACCCTGATTCGCATGCACGCTGAGCGTTTCTTCACACAACCGCGGCTCGCCATGGCGAGCTCATTTGGCGCGGTCGCATTCGCGATGATTGGCGGTGCCAGCGTCCTTGGTGCCCAGCTCCCCGGCATGACGGCGCCGGGTGCACCGACGACACTCACGCCGCCGCAGGCGGCAGCGCGTGCGATCTACAAGGAGCTCGTCGAGATCAATACTGTCGATTCGGTGGGTTCGGTGACCGTCGCCGCAAACGCCATGGCGGCGCGATTCCGGGCGGCCGGATTCCCCGCCGCCGATATTCAGGTGCTGGGGCCGGCCAACGCGCCCGCCAAGCACAATCTGGTGGTACGCTATCGCGGCAAAGGACAGGGCAAGCCGATCCTGCTGTTGGCACACCTCGACGTCGTGGCAGCGCTGCGCGCCGACTGGCCCCGTGATCCGTTCACGCTGCACGAGGAGAACGGATTCTTTCTCGGTCGTGGCACCTCCGACGACAAGTCGATGGCATCGATGTTCGTCGCCAACCTGCTGCGCTACAAGTCGGAAGGATGGGTGCCCGAGCGCGATCTGATCCTCACGCTCACGGCAGACGAAGAGGGCGGCGCGGAGAACGGGGTGAGCTGGCTCATCGCCAACCACCGGCCGCTCATCGACGCCGAGTACGCGATCAACGAAGGGGGCGGCGGCACGCTGCAGAATGACAAGCCGATGTTCCATTCGATCCAGGCCGCGGAAAAGGTGTACACCGACTTCACCTTCACGGTGCGCAACACGGGCGGTCATTCGAGCGTGCCGCGCAAGGACAACGCGATCTACTCGCTCGCCACGGCACTGTCGCGCGTGCAGCAATTCACTTTTCCGGTTGAACTGAACGACGTAACGCGTCCGTTCTTCGAGCAGACGGCGAAGGTGGAGATGCCATCGCTGGCGGCGGCGATGCGCGCGATCGAGGCCAATCCCACGGATACGGCGGCCGCGCGGGTGATTTCCACCGATCCACGCTATGCGTCGATGCTGCGCACCACCTGCGTTGCCACACGACTCAACGCCGGTCACGCCAACAACGCGCTGCCGCAAACTGCTACCGCCAACGTCAACTGCCGCATCGCCCCGACGAGCACGTCGTCACAGGTGAAAGCGGTGCTCACCACAGTGGTCGGTGACACGTCGGTGCACATCACGAGTCAGGGTGCCGACCGCAAGGACGGTGCGCCTGGTCCGATCAACGCAACGCTGCTGCAGGCGACCACGCAGCTCACCAACAGGCTTTTTGGCGGCGTGCCGGTGATTCCCACCATGAGCACCGGTGCGACGGACGGTTATCGGTTGCGCGCCGTCGGCATCCCCACGTATGGCGTGAGCGGCATCTTCTCTGCACCCGGCGAGACCAATGCGCATGGCCGCGACGAGAAGTTGCGCGTGAAGTCATACTACGATGGACTCGAGTTCCTGTATCAACTGGTGAAGCAGGTGGCCGGCCCGACACCGGGAAAACCGATTTCCTGATGGTTCAACTCTTCATGCCGGGTTCACTGTCTATCACGGCGCGCGCGATGTCGACCATCGGCACCGAGCGATCCTGACTGCTGCGCTGCATGATGCGATACGCCTCCTGTTCGCTGGTGCCGGTACGCCGCATGAGAATGCCTTTCGCGCGTTCGATGAGTTTGCGCGATTCCAGCTGATGCTTGGCGTCGGCTGCTTCTTTTCGTGCGGTCAGCAGTTCACGCGCTCGGATAACCGCCATGCGTAGCGTGGCATCGAGCGTCGCCGGCGGCGTCGGCTTGGCCAACAGCGCCACGGCAGTACTGCGCAGCACGTCGGCCGCCGACAGTGTGATCGAGAGGTCACCGGTGATGAGCACCACCGCCGTACCCGGCAGCGCCTGCGCAATTTCCTCGGCTGCTTGTACGCCGTTCGCGCCGGGCATGTGGACGTCGAGCAGAACGGCGTCCGGCGTGAACTGTCGCGCCTTTTCAATCGCCTCTGCACCGGTCTCGACCTCGGCCACGACCATATGCCCGAGTACGCCCAGCAGGTCGACCAGCGTCGAGCGCTCCAGTGCGTCGTCTTCGGCGACCAGCACACGAATTGCCGACGGGAGATCCGTCATGAAGTTCACTCGGTTGAGGTGGGCGTTGGAGGGCCCGCGATGTGAGCCAGCAACTCTTCAGCACGCAACGGTTTGCGAAGCACGAATTCCACGCCGACAGCATCGTCGGCACTGACGATCGGCTCCCAGCCGGTAATGACGCCGACTCGCATCGATGGCATGTGGGCCTTGGCAAACGCAACGAGATCCCACCCACTGCCATCGGGTAGTCCCACGTCCGTCAACATCAGATGGTAAGGCGACGCACCGATTGCCGCGAGTCTCTCCCTCGCCTCAGCACAGCTCCCCACTGCATCGACGGTGTGTCCGTTCGACTCCAGCATCCGCTGGAGAAAGTGGCGTCCATCCTCGTGATCTTCCACCACCAACAATCGCTGCGGCTCGCTCGGCGTCGGCGGTAGGACCACCAGCGGCGCAGGCACGATCGGCGAGGTGTCGAGCGGTAATCGCAACGTGACCGTGGTTCCATAGCCGGTGGTAGACTCGATCGTGGCCGTGCCGCGATGCCGGCGCGCGATGCCGTAGACCTCGGCGAGGCCAAGTCCTGAGCCACCAGCGCCTTTGGTGCTGAAGAACGGCTCGAAGGCGCGTTCACGCACCTCCTCCGACATGCCCACGCCGTTGTCCTGCACCGCGATACACGCGTCGGCACCATCAACGAACGAGCGCACCGTCAACGTACCGCCGAGTGCCATGGCGTCCATCGCGTTCTGCACCAGACTCAGCAACGCCTCGCGAATCTCGCCCGGCAGGCCGCGTGTCCGCACGGTCTCACGAAGCAGCCGTTCGGCGCGCACTGCGGCACCGCTCGACCGCCGCAGACGCATCGGCTCGGTCAGATCGAGCACTTCGTTGGCGAGCACCGTCAGGTCCACGGCCTCGTCGCCGCCCGCGTGCACCGGCTCCTGTCGAATGAATCGACCCACGCGCGACGCGGTGGCCGCGGCCGTTTCCGCTGCCTTGCTGATGCGATCGGCATAGTCACGCACCGCATCCGGAGACTCGGCGTGGTGACGCAGCAGGAACGCTGCCGCCATGATCGGATTGAGCGAGTTGTTCACGTCGTGCATCACACCGGCCGCCAACTGCCCGACGGCTGCAAGCCGACGATCACGCGAACGTACTTCTTCCAGCTCGACCCGTTCACGCGCGCGTTCCTCAACGAGCTGATCCAACCGATCGGCGTCACGCGCCACCTGCAGGCGCAGTTGATCGATCTCGTTTCGTTTCGCTTCCATCGATGCTTCCGCGTGGACGCGATCGGAGATATCACGATCGAGCAGCAGCGCACCCGACACACGTCCGTCACTCGCGCGCAACGGTGTCGCCCACGATTCGACGGTGCGCGTACCATCCTGCCCTAGCCGCCGCACTTCGAGCAGTTGGCCGCGCACGATCTCTCCCGAGAGCGCCCGCACACCAGGACAATCGAGATACGAAACGGCGCGCCCGGACGTCATATCGCGCGGCATGTCGCGCGACCACAGATCACGCAACGATTGCGGACGCGGCTCCGCGTGTTCCGCGTACGTCACGTCGCTCACCTGCTCCAGTCGTCCGGCGAGATCGATCACGCGCACGGATGACGGCAGCAGTTCCAGCAGTGCGGACATCTCGCGTTCGTTCCGCTCGAGCGCCAGTCGACGCCGTTCGCGCGCCGTCACGTCGGTCACGCCAACCAGCACCGTGTCATCGACGAACGGCAGCACGTGCACGTCCGCCCATCGAGGTTCGTCGCCCGACATGGTACGCACGGTACGGACTTCGAGCTGCTGGCGGGTGCGCACGACGGACAGCAGCGGGTACAACTCGTCGTGCAACTCACCCAACACGCGCGACGCATCCTGCGAGCCCAACGGCGCGCGCTCATCGATGACGAAAACACCGTGCGCGCGTCGATTGAGAAAGCGCAGTGCACCCGACGCATCGAAGACCACGACCGCCGATGGAAAGAGGTCGAGGATCTGCGGGAGTGCGTCGGGTGCAC
>CAYWCJ010000353.1:0-5135 GCA_964456595.1 uncultured Gemmatimonas sp.
TCTCGAGTGAGTGTGGCGCCGGAAAACTGCGCAACGCGCAGATGATGGCGCGGGCGATGGTCCCCGTCTCCCGTTGGCCGCGCGCCAGGCCCTTGAGCACGGCGCGAACGACATCGTCCAACGCCAGCCCTTTCCGCGTGTTGAGGGCCGGACAAAAGCGCGCCTCGATGTAGCGCACACCATCGAGCGCCGCATCGAGCACGAGTTCGTGTGCGATGCGTTCGAGCGACACCGCGTCCTGCATGACTGCGAGCGTGTATTCGAAGCGCGCGAGATAGTCGGCAAGATCACGAGCGTCATCCACACGCATCCAGTCGGCCAGAGCCGAAGCGGAACCCACCCTCAGCGCGATCCCGTGCTCGAGCGAAAGGTCGTAGAGGGTACGCGGCCGCAGCGAGCCGTCGAGATGGCAGTGCAACTCGGCCTTCGGCAAACGCTGCACGATCTCCGCGAACGCTGGCGAGAGCGCGGCACCGGTCATTCCACCGGCTCCAGTCGATCACGCACCGGCAGCACGCGAAAGATCGCGCCACCGTGCAACGGCGTATCGGATGGGATGGGGAGCCCGCGACTATCCGTCACGCGTGCACGGCCGGCGACGATCTCGTCGGCCTGATCGGGGAAGAGCGCGCGCACGGCATCGAGGGCAAACGAGCCCGCCTGCAGTGAAACTCCGCGTTCGTTCACGTAGACGCGCAACATGCCGTCATCGATCGTCATGGCTGGCGAGGACCGGTGGATCGAACGCGCTTACGATCGTCCGGACGGACCGGTTTGGGGAGCGTCGACAGATAGCCGGCCAGCGAATCAGAATCGCGCACGGGGACAATCTCCTGACTCGACGCGCTCAGATACGGTGCGCTGTCTGGTTCGTCGAGCATGTAGTCGTTGATGATGAGCGTATACTGGCGAGCCGCCTCGAGCGCGCGACCGGCGGATGTGGTGACCCGCACGATGCGCCCGCCCCGTGGCAACGACGGATCGTAGGTGACCGTCAACCCGCTGACGTGAGCGCCAGCCCGCCCGGACAGCAGCCAGCGCTCCAGATAGCGCGTTACCTGCGCGCCGGTCATGCGCAGTTTCACCAACACGTTACCAAAGGGGGAGACTTCGTGCACCCCGCCGTAGCTCAAACGTCCCGCCGGAAGGTCGGCTCGAATGCCATCGCTGTTCCAGACGGCGAAGTCACCTCCTCCCGATCGACGCGCGGCGTCCGCCACGAGATTGCCAAGTGCGTGTTGCTCGCCGCGTCGTGGCATGGGCGAGGCGATCGTCGTCACGATGCGCTCCATGCGCGAGCGCACTCTCGCGACCGCGGCGCCGACGATCGAATCAATGGCCGGATCAGCACCACGGATGGAGTCGCCGTCGATGAGACGAATGGCGGTACGCACCTCGCTGCCGTCGAGCGGAATATCCACCACCGCAATGGCTCGACCGCTCGACGCAGGTTCCACCACCGGAACGCCGTTCACGCGCGTGTGCAGATTGACGTGCGAGTGTCCGACGACCAAGAGATCAGGCTTGTCGGTCAGCTGTGCGGCCACATCGAGCCCGCCGCCTCGACATACCGGCGGCGCCGCCTGGTCACAGCGCGCCCCGTCATGAATCACGCCAACCACAACGCGTGCGCCAGCCGCGCGGAGTGCGCGCACGCGTTCACTGATGAGCGGCGCAGGTTCGAGAAAGCGCAAATCGCGAACATTGCGAGCTTTGGTACTGCGAACGGTGTGCGTGCCCGCCGCACCGACGATCCCGATGCGCAGGGCTCCGCGAGTGACCATGGTGTCGGCGCGCAGATATGACGGACGAGCGCCCGTCGTATCGCGCACGTTCACGCCCAACAGCGCAAACGCCATCTCCGCGCGACGCATCCGCAGCGTATCCTGCCCAAAGTCGAACTCGTGATTACCGACGGCGCTCGCAACGATGTGCAGGCGGTTGAGGACGGCCACCGTCGGTCGTCCGGCGTCCCAGTCGGCGGCGGGACTGCCCGTAAACAGGTCGCCAGCGTCCACAACAATACTCTCGCACGGTGAGACGCACTCGCGTCGCGCCTGTTCGATGGCAGCCGACAACGCCGTCGCGCCACCAACGACGCGGCCAGTGGAATCGGGGCGCGCCCGCAGCGCTGCGTGAAAGTCGCTCATGGCGATCACCCGAACGGTCGCGCGGCGCGCAGACGTCACGCTGGCCGTGGCGGCAGACGGCGGCGAACGCACGGCACTCGGTGCACTGCCTCCCGATTCCGACGTGCGTCCGCGCGACTGCTCGGCGAACGCTATCGCGACGGCCGCGGCGGGTTCGAGTGTCCAGTTCGTCGTGGCGTAACGCGCGCGTTCGAGCGTACCACCACGCGCGCCCGCACGCACCACCTCGTCGATCACCAGCTGACGGATGTCCACGTCCTTGTCGTAGACGACCGGCGCACCCGCCAGCATGGCGTATCCGCCACCGCCCCCCTGCCGATAGTTGTTGAGCGCGAGCGTGAACGAATCCGTGGGCGACACGTCGCGACCGCGCACGGAAAGCGTCGTGATGCGTTGGCCGAGCGGACGGGTGAGATCGATGGCGTAGTCGGCGCCTGAGACAACGTCAAAATTGAAACCAGGCACTGCGGGATCGACGAGACCACCTGCCGGTGCGCGACCATCGTCGCCAAGCGTGCGATAGTAGCGACTGGCGTGCTCGAGGAACGCGCGAAGCTGTGCGCCTGAGATGCGCACGGCGCGCAAGGTGTTGTCGTAGGGGTAGAGCTTCGAGAGTTGGGCGCGTGTAATGGCGCCGCTGTCAAGCGCCGCATCCAGCGAGAACACCGCGGTGGCAGACAAGTCGGCGCCCGACTCACGCCGCATCACGTCATTGACGAGATCGGTGATCGGCTGATCACTCACGCGCGCACTGTCTGAGCGCCACGCGACATCCGTTCGACCAGCCGGCGCGGTCGCCCACGCGATCGTCGCACGATGCGTCCCCTCACTCGCCGCCAATACGTCAGCGGACTCCCGGTGTCCGCTCACCCGCACCGATGCACCACGTCGCGACACCACGCGCCATTTCCGGTTGGCGCGTTCGAGGCTGAGCGTGCCCACTGCCACCGACGCTGCCCAGTTGCGCGGCTGCATGAGCAGCGCGCCGTTGATGGTCGAGTCCACCATCTCCTTGTGCGAATGGCCGTACACCACCGCATCGATGCCGTCGATCTCCCGCGGCACGCGCGCGGCCACGTTCTCCGAGGGCAAGGCGGTCGCGGTCGTATCGTAGCTCGCGACTTCATCGAGGCCCGAGTGCAGAAGTACCACCACGAGGTCCGCCTTCTGCCTCCGCGCCTCCGCCACCGCGCGACGCACCGCAGGCACGATGTCGGTCACCGTGACGCGCGCGTCACGCAGGTTGTCGCGATCCCAGACCATGGCACCGGGCGTGGTCGCCCCCACGATGCCGATACGTACGCCGCTCCGCTCCACGATCGTCAGCGGTGCGACGAACGGCGCGCCTGACAGCTCGGATACGTTGGCCGCAAGGAACGGAAACGACGCCTGCCTGATCGCCGCCTTCAGTGCGGGAACGCCGTAGTTGAACTCGTGATTGCCGAGCGCGGCGGCGTCGTAGCGCATGACGTTCATTGCCGCGATGACGGGATGCACCGGAGGCGGCGAGACTCGTGCTGCCACAAACGTGAGCGGATTGCCCTGCAGCAGGTCGCCCGCGTCCACCAGTATGACGCGCTCTGGATGCGCTCGCCGCAGCGAATCCACGATGGTCGCGGCGCCGGCCAGACTCCGCTGCGGATCGGGCGCGTTGGCGTAGTAGTCCCACGCGCGCAGCCGACCATGCACATCGGTGGTGGCGGCGATCACCAGCTCGATCCGCTGCGCCGCCAGTGCCACCGGCGACCCGATGCTCGCACTCGCCATCATCGCACTCAGCCACCGCGCCGTTCGTTTCATGCTCGAATGGTAGCCACTCCGGCACCCCGCAGAAGGTGGCGGCCACCGAGCGAGTTGCCCCACCCTCCGTCAGGGCCCAACTTCCGCCCCATGCCTCTTCCAGCGGCCCGGTCTCCGATACACATCCGTTACACCGTCGTGGCATGCCGGACATGCTGCACTGCGAGCCTACTCATCGTGTCGTGCTTGAACCGGGACGTTCGGTCATGAAGCCTCTCGTTATTGGAATCGCGGGCGGTACCGGTTCGGGGAAGACCACGGTAGCACGCAAAGTCGCCGAAGCGTTGCCGGGATCGTCGGTCGCGTTTCTCGAAATGGATGCCTACTACCGCGATTTCCGGCACCTCACGCTGGCGCAGCTGCATCGCGTGAACTGGGATCATCCCGACGCAGTCGATGTGGAACTGCTCACCGAACATCTGCGAGCGTTGTCGCGCGGCGAGGCAGTGGAGATGCCATTGTACGAGTTCGCCACGCACTCACGCGGCGCGCACACGCACCGCATCGAACCGGCGGACGTAGTCGTCGTCGACGGGATACTGCTGCTGGCCGATGCGAACGTGCGTGAGCTGTGCGATGTCAAAGTTTTCGTGGATGCCGATCCTGACATCCGTCTCATCCGCCGCATCCGACGCGACACGAGGGTGCGCGGACGCACATTGGAATCGGTGCTTGACCAGTACCTGACAACCGTGCAACCGATGCACCTGCAGTTTGTCGAACCAAGCAAGCGCTATGCCGATGTGATCATTCCGCGTGGCGGCAGCAATCTCGTTGCCATCGAAATGATCGTTGCGAAAATCCAGCGTCGGGTGATTGCGCGCACCGCGGCGCGCACGCCTGCTTACGTCCCAACTGTCGCCGACATCAGCTCTGCATGAATCCTTCGCCGCCGTCCGCCGATCGCATCCTTGTCGTTGACGACGAACCGGAAATCGTCGCGCTCGTGACCTATCACCTCGCCAAGACCGGTTATCGGATCTCGACTGCGGCGTCCGGGCAGGATGCCCTCGACATCGCCCGACGCGAACGGCCTTCGCTCGTCGTGCTCGACCTGATGCTCCCAGGCATGTCCGGCTTCGACGTGCTCGAACAGTTGCGTACCGATGACAGCACGCGTGACGTCGCCGTGCTCATGCTCACGGCGCGCCGCGAAGAGCCCGACCGCATTCGTGGACTTTCACT
>CAYWCJ010000354.1:0-5134 GCA_964456595.1 uncultured Gemmatimonas sp.
AGTACGACGACGTGATGAACCAGCAGCGCGAGGTGATCTACTCGCTGCGTTCGTTCGCGCTCGAAGGTGGTGAAGAGCTCAAGGCCGAAGCGCGGAAGATGATCGACCGTGGCGTGCAGCGTCGTGTTGAGCAGGCGCTGGCCACCTTCGACAACCCAACCGAGTGGGACTTCGAGTACGTGCAGCAGGACCTGCTGATGCACTACATGCTGCAGGTGCCCGAGTTCACCGGCGACACGCGTCCGATTTCATTGGAAGCGGCGCAGGAAGCGGCGGTTGCCGCCGGTACGGCCGCGTTTGCGCACAAGCTGGAAAGCCTCAACGCCGTCACGGACGAAAGCGGGGAAGGATTTGCCGCGCGTCTGCTGGCGCTGGTGATGCTCAACGCGCTCGACGAGAAGTGGAAGGATCACTTGTACGATCTCGATCAGTTGCGTGCGTCGATCCACTATCGCTCGTGGGGGCAGAAGGATCCGCTTGTTGAGTACAAGCAGGATGCGTACGCGATGTTCGTGGATCTCATGCACGATCTCGCCAACACCTTCACGGAGCGCTTTCTCAAGGCGCAGCTGGTGTTCGACCAGGCGCCGGTGGAACCGTTCGCTCCGCCGGTTCCCGATGCGGGGCGTCCGGCTGACGGTCGTCCGACCAAGCGTTTCAACGCCATGGGGATTCTCGAGGACGTTCCTGCCGAGGAACTGAATGGCGCGTCGTCGCCCGCAGCGGCGGCGATGGAACCGGCTGTGGCTGACGACGCGTCGAGTCGACCGGTCGCGCTTGGCACACCGTCTGTCGTGGGTGCCGGATCGGTGCGCTCACTCGATCCCATGTTCAACGCCAGCGCCCAGGACTGGGGCAGCGTTGGTCGCAACGATCCGTGCCCGTGTGGCTCCGGGAAGAAGTTCAAGAAGTGTCACGGGGCGACGGCCTGATAGGCGGGACCGCAGGCATCACGCCGATCAGCGTCTCTCAACCACCCAACCTCCCCGTGGTGCATCATGCCGCCCATCGACGCAGCACTCACCAACTGCCCTGTCTGGTTCGATCTTTCCACGTCAGACCTCGACGCGGCCAAGACGCTCTACTCCGATCTCTTCGGGTGGACCTACCAGGACAGCGGCCCTGAAATGGGGCACTACACGATGGCATTCTCGAATGGTCGCGCGGCCGCCGCGATCGCTCCGAAGATGCCGGGACAGGAGAGCGCGCCCGTCGTCTGGACGACATACTTCGGCGTCTCGGACGCAGCCGCGACGTCCGAGCGCATCACGGACGCCGGCGGCTCGATGATGTTCGAGCCGATGCAGGTCGGGGATGTGGGGCACATGGCGATTGCGATGGACCCGGACGGCGCAGCCTTCGGACTGTGGCAGGCCGGGACATTTTCTGGAGCCGGTGTCGAAGGCGAGCACGGCGCGATGGCGTGGTGTGAAGTGAATTCGAAGGACGCGGTGGCGAACGCGGCATTCTACGCCCGCGTCTTCGACCTCACCTCGCAGAAGCTGGAGATGCCGGGCCCAACGTACTTCACACTGCATCAGGGCGAGCCCGCGGTGGCGGGGGTGCTCCAGATGGACGAGCACTGGGCGGGCATTCCGCCGCACTGGATGCCGTACTTCGCTGTTGCCCAACTCGCCGATGCTGACGCCTGCGTGACGAAGCATGGCGGCAAGTTGCTGCACGGTCCCATTGACAGCCCGTACGGCCGAATCATGGTGGTGCAGGACGCGCAGGGCGCAATCTTCAGCTACATCAGCGAAGCGTGAGCTGCCGGCAGCGTGGCACGCTCGGCGACAATCTCCCGGCCAAGTCGCACCACCGCATCGACCAGCACGTCAAAATCCGCCGTGCGCGCGCGATGATTCACATTGGCCACGCGAATGGCGAAGTGCCCGCGAATCGTGGTGCTTGATGGCACGGCGATGCCGCGCTCCTGCAGCCGCAACAGCAGCTCGCGATTGATGCTGTCCAACTCGGCCTCGTCAGCTTCGGGCGCAAGGAAGCGATAGTTGACGAGGTTGAGTGGCACCGGTGCCAATCGCTCCAATTCCGGATGCTCATCGATGCGCTGCGCGAGGTACCGAGCCTGCGCCACGTTCTGCTCGACGATGCGCGTGAGTTTGTCCACGCCGTCCGCCTTGAGCGACATCCACACGGACAGCGCCTTGAAGCCGCGCGAAAGATCGAGTCCGCGATCGTTGAAGTGCAATGATCCCATGATCGGGCCACGCGTCATCGGCGTGAGGTATGCCGCCGTCGCGCGAAAGGCATCCTGATGCACGAGCGGATCACGAATGAGCGCGCACGCGCAGGCGTACGGCATCGCACCCCATTTGTGCATGTCGAAGCCGAGTGAGTCCGCGCGCTCCAGACCGCGTAGTGCGGGGCGCAGCGTCTCCGACAGGTACGCCAGCGCCCCGAAGGCTCCGTCCACATGAAACCACAACTTTTCGCGCGCGCAGATATCGGCCAACGCAGTGAGATCATCGGTGGCGCCGGTGTTCACGGTGCCGGCGGTGCCCAGCACGCAGAACGGCACAAGTCCGGACGCGCGATCGGCCACGATCATCGCCTCAAGGGCCGCGACATCCATGCGATACTCAGCGTCCACCGGCACCGCGCGAAAGGCGCGCTGGCCGAGCCCCAACCACTCAGTCGCCTTACGAATCCAGCTGTGCGTTTCGGCAGAACCATAGCACACCATTGGCGCGGGGATGGGCTCGCCGGGCCACGCCTGCACGCCGTTCGCGCGCACGTCGCGACCGAGCTCGCGCGCCTTGGCGAAACGCCCAACGGCGAGTCCGAGCGTATTCGCCATCGTCCCGCCCGTGACCAGCAGTCCACCGGCGCCCTCAAACCCGAGCATCGAACCGCACCAGTCCACCACCTGACGTTCGACCAGGGCGGGGGAGTCGTTGAAGCCGCCGACGTTCGGGGTCATGCCCGAGGCGAGCATGTCAGCCATCATCCCGAACGGAGTTCCCTGGCCCATCACCCAGCCGAAGAAACGGGGATGCCAATTGCCGATCGGGTATGGGAGCACGTTCTCGGTGAACGCCGCGTACGCCGCCTCCGCCCCGACGCCCAGGCGCGGCACCGGCGCTGCGAGCGCTTGGCGCACCTGCTCGGGCATCTCGCGCCACGTCGGCTCCTCTGCAATGCTCTCCAGCCGGGTGACCATCTCTTCCACCATACGATGACTGAGCGTGCGAAACGCCGCCCACTCCTCGGGAGAACGTGGATCGAACGACTCTTCGGACGGCGTGATGCGGTCGGTCATCAAGTGGGGGCAAGGGAAGGTGATCGCAGGCGGCCATTGTATCGCCTGTGCGGCCGTCGTGCGCGAACCGCCATCACGGAATGTGCATTTTTGATGGGAGCTGCGACATCGGGGTGACAACGAGCGCGACCGAAGAGGCCATGATGCAGGGATCGGGGCGCGCATCGTGCGCGGCCCGCTTCCCACGAGGCGGTTTTTGTCCACCGCAGGAGCTGTTCTGTGTCTTCACCAGCTAGCCAGTCTGCACGGCGCACACTAAGTATTCGAGAGCTTCCCCGCGCCGAGCGCCCGCGAGAACGTCTGCGGTCACTCGGCGCACACGCGCTGAGCACTGTGGAATTGATCGCGACCGTGCTCGGCACGGGCGGTGCAGGTCAGTCGGTACTCGCGTGTGCCGGCGAGGTGTTGGCACACGCAGGCGGTTCGCTCGGCCGACTCGGTGCCATGTCACCGGCCGCGTTGCAGCGGGTGCGCGGTGTGGGAGAGGCGCGTGCCGCTGCGGTGTACGCGGCGCTCGAACTTGGACGCCGGATGACGGCTGAAGCGCGAGAGTCCGGAGTGCCACTGCGTGGGCCGCGTGATGTTGCGGCGGTTTTCGCGCCGAAGTTGCAGGACCTGCCGGTGGAGGAGTTTCATGTCGCGATATTGGATGCACAGCATCGGCTGGAGCGGGACGTGCTGATCACGCGCGGGCTGCTCAATTCGTCGCTGGTGCATCCGCGGGAAGTGTTTCGCGAAGCAATCGCGGAGCGTGCGGCGGCAGTGATTCTGGTGCACAACCATCCGAGCGGGGATCCCACACCATCGGCCGAGGATCGGGCGGTGACCGAACAATTGGTGGCGGCTGGACGATTGCTGGATATCCCCGTGCATGACCACATCATCGTGGGCCGCGGGCGTTACGTGAGTTTTGCGGAGGCTGGGCTGCTGTGACGACGATCGCGCTGCACGAAGCAATCCCCGGGTTCGGTACGGGCGCCGATGGCGCCTATGATCGGCTCGACCATGAGATGCTCGTGCGTGCCTACAAGTTCTCCGATGCGGCGCACGCAGGGCAGGTGCGCCACTCCGGTGAGCCGTACGTGTCGCACTGCGTGGAAGTGGCGCGCATTCTCGCCGACCTGCAGCTGGATACGACGACCGTCACCAGCGGCCTGCTGCACGACATCGTTGAAGACACCGACATCACGATCGAGGAGGTCGCACGCGAGTTTGGTCCCGAGATCGCGCAGATCGTCGATGGACTGACCAAGATCGCCAATCTGCCCCTGTCGTCGCGTGAAGAGCGACAGGTGGAGAACTACCGCAAGCTGCTGCTGTCGATCGCCAAGGATGCGCGCGTCATCCTGATCAAGTTGGCCGATCGACTGCACAACATGCGCACGCTCGATTGGCTCGCTCCCGAGAAGCGTCGTCGCATCGCGCAGGAAACGCGCGACCTGTACGCGCCACTGGCGCACCGGTTCGGCATGGCGAAGGTGCGATGGGAGCTGGAAGATCTGGCCTTCAAGCATCTCGAGCCCGAGGCGTACAAGTCACTCGCGAAGCTCGTGGCTGCCAAGCGCGGCGAACGGGAGCTGCTGATCTCGCAGATGAAGGAGCCGCTGGAAAAGCGACTGACGGACGCCGGGATTGCGGATGTCGAGGTGACCGGTCGACCGAAGCATCTCTGGTCGATCTACAAGAAGATGCAGCAGCGCGACCGGCCGTACGAAGACATCTACGACCTGCTGGCCATTCGCGTCATCGTGCCCAATGTCCTCGAATGTTATCACGCGCTTGGTGTGATTCACGACGGCTGGACGCCGGTGCAGGAGCGCATCAAGGACTACATCGCGCAGCCCAAGTCCAACG
>CAYWCJ010000355.1:0-5129 GCA_964456595.1 uncultured Gemmatimonas sp.
GTATAGATGTTCCCGCCAGAACTCCTGTCTCTCGAGGTTCCCATGTCGTCGTCCCGCGCCCGTTTGTTGTTGTTGGTGACGCTCGTCGCAATGCCTGCGTTGACCATGCGCGCCCAGGCGACGCCTCCCATTGATCGGCAGATCGCCGCAGCGGTATTTCCGCTTCCCAAGGAGATGCGCGACGGTGCCGGCGTACTCGGCTATCGCACTGCCGGCAACCTGGAATCGCTGCGCGCCGCGAAGAACGGGATGCTCTGCCTCGCCGACGATCCGGCCGAGAAGGGCTTTCATACCTCGTGTTATCACGAATCGATGGAGCCGTTCATGGCGCGCGGTCGCGAACTCCGCGCCGCTGGCACCACCGGCACGCAGGTGGACACCGTGCGCTTCGCCGAGGTGAAGTCGGGGAAGCTCAAGATGCCGACCGCGCCCGCCTCGTTGTATCAGATCTTCGCGCCGGAGAACGACTTCACTATCGCGTCGGGCACCGTGAGCAAAGGACGCTCGACGTTCGTGGTGTACATCCCGTTCGCGACGGCGCAAAGCACCGGTCTGTCCACCACGCCATCGTCCACGGGCCCGTGGTTGATGCTGCCCGGCACGCCCAAGGCGCACATCATGTTCACGATCGGCATGTAGGCCACTTGGCCAAGCCGGCAACACTCACCGTTCCCCGCGTCAACGCTGCGGTGGCGGCACTCAGCGCGGCGGATGCACGACTCGCTCTGGCCATCGAGAAAGTGGGACCGTGCACGCTGCGACCGCAGAAGGAAGGTTCGCACTTCGATCATCTCGCGCGCGCGATCGTCTTTCAACAGCTGTCGGGCTCGGCGGCCAATACGATCTATGGCCGCTTCATGACGCAGTGCGGCGACGGACAACCGCCAACGCCTGACACGATTCTTGCGCACGACGAACTGACCATGCGGGCCTGCGGACTGTCCAACGCGAAGATGCTGGCCATTCGCGATCTGGCGCGACATGTGGTGGATGGCCGATTGCCGCTCGAACGTGTCGAAGCAATGGACGACGAAGCGGTGATCGAGTCGCTGGTGCAGGTGCGCGGCGTGGGGCGATGGACGGCGCAGATGTTTCTGATGTTCCGTCTCTGGCGTCCCGACGTGCTGCCGGTACTCGACCTGGGCGTGCGCAAAGGCGCGCAGCGGATCTATCGCATGCGCACACTCCCCGAAGCTGAACGGTTGGAGAAGGTGGCGAAAGCGTGGCGACCGCACGCGACGGTGGCGAGTTGGTACTGCTGGCGGGTACTGGATCTGGAAGATGCGGCTGGGTGGTAGCTGCGAACCGCGTACTGCCGACGGCCGTGTGGTGAACCGAAGAGGTGTCAATGGCGTTGTATCAAGTATGAGCAATCAGCTGTTCCGAAAGTCGATTCGCGTGCCCGTTCCAGTCGAAACACTCTTCGCCTGGCACGAGCGTTCTGGCGCGTTCACGCGACTGTCGCCGCCGTGGGACAGGATCCGCATTCTGGAGCAACACGGTGGTATTCGCGATGGCGCGAAGGTGGCGCTCGAAGTACACGCAGGGCCGGTGCCCACCACTTGGCGATTGACCCATCGCGATTACATCCCCAACCAACAGTTTCGCGATGTGATGGAAAGCGGTCCCTTCGCGGAGTGGATACACACGCACTCCTTCGCGCCCGACGGACCCAACGCGAGCACGCTCGACGACGAGATCGCCTACGCGCTGCCCCTGGGCGCGCTCGGGCAGTCCGTCGCTGGTTGGTACGCCGAGTCCACGCTGAAGCGCGTTTTCGCGTACCGGCATGCGCTGCTGGCAGGCGATCTCGAGCGACACGGGATGTTCGCCGACCGGCCGCGTTTACGTGTCGCGATCACGGGTGCGAGTGGCATGATCGGCTCGCAACTGGCGGCGTTTCTTTCCACCGGCGGCCACGAGGTGCTGCGCATCGGGCGCGGCGAGGTGAAACCCGGTGTGGTCGACATCAACTGGGACCCGGACCGTGCCCGTCTCGACCCGCGAGCGCTGGACGGGGTGGACGCTGTCGTGCATCTGGCCGGCGCGCCGATCGCCGAACGGTGGACGACGGAGCATCGCCGAGCGATCAGGGACAGCCGGGTGGAAGGCACATCGCTGCTGGCGCACACACTGGCGCGCCTGAGCCGGAAGCCAGCCGTACTCATAAGCGGTTCTGCCATAGGTATTTACGGCAGTCGTGGCGACGAGATCCTGGACGAACGCAGCGCGCTCGGCGCCGGTTACCTGGCCGAAGTCGGGCGCGCCTGGGAGGGAGCGACCGAGCCTGCGGAAAAGGCCGGCATTCGTGTCGTACACATCCGAACCGGGATCGTGCAGGGTGCCGCAGGTGGCGCGCTCGGCAAGACGGCGCCGCTCTTTCGCTACGGGTTGGGGGCACGACTCGGCGACGGTACCCAGTGGGTGAGTCCGATTGCCCTCGACGATGAGATTGGTGCGATTCACTTCTGTCTCATGCGCCCGGACATTCGCGGGCCCGTAAACCTCGTCGCACCCGACGCGGTGACGAACGCGACGTACACGCGGGTGCTGGCCGACGTGATGTCGCGCCCCGGCTTTGCCGCTGCGCCGGCGTTCGTGCTGCGCGCGATGCTCGGGAGCGAGATGGCCAGCGAAACCGTGCTGGCCAGCCAACGAGTCGTGCCTGCCGTGTTACAGCAGGCTGGTTTTCCGTTCCGTTTGCCCGGGTTGGACGCGATGCTGCGATTCGAACTCGGGGCCTGACGCGTCAATACGGGACGGATGCTGACACCAAACGACGAAACGCAGCGTACTATACTGCAAACATATGAACGCCATTCTGCTGGAAAGCGTCCTTTTCATCGCACTGATTGCGGTGGTGGGCGCTTTTGTACTGTCGGCCCTCGGTTACACGCCCTTCGGAACGCGGCTCAAGCAAACCGCGAACCGTAAGCGCATCGAGAAGCAAGCCGACCTGACTTGCCCCGTCCACGGTTTGCAGCGCGAGATCGATCTCGTGCGCCTGCCGACGGGTGAAGCGTTGTGCCCTCATTGCTACCAGGAGGCCGTAGATGGCCACGTCGATTGATTCAACGCTCGAAGGACTTCGCAGTTCGATGCGCAACTCCATGGCCGGTGTGTCCGGTGGCGGCGGTTTGGAGGGTGGTGGAGGCCGCAGCGGATTGATCGGCAAGCTGGTCATCGCCGGCGCGGTATTGGTGGTGGGTCTGCTGTTCGCCAAGAACATGGTCGCCTATATCGAACCGGGTCACGTGGGCATCGTCATTCATCGCGGTGGGGGTGGCGTCGATCCGGCGCCGCTCGGCCCGGGGTTCCACATTCGCAACCCGTTGATGACGCAGATCAACGAATATCCGACGTTCATGCAGACGCTCGTGCTCACGCGCAGCAATATCGAAGGATCGATGGGGAACGACGAGATCAACGTGAACTCGGTGGAAGGCCAACCGTTGTCGCTCGATATCTCGATGTCGTTCGAGCTGCGCCCCGACAGGGTGCCCGCGTTGTACTCGACGTTCCGCACGGACATTCAGACCATTCAGCACGGGTTCATCAAGCAGGCCATTCGTCAGTCGCTGCAGGAAGTCGTGGGCAACGAGGAGATCGCCCAGATCCTTGGCCCGAAGAAGGCCGAAGTGGTGACGCGAACGCAGGCGCAGTTGCAGAAGCGTTTGGATCCGTACGGCATCGAAGTGAGGCAGTTCACGCTCAACGAATTCCGCGCGCCGAAGGCGGTGATGGACGCCATCTCGCTCAAGAACGTCATGCAGCAGCAGGCACTGACGGCGCAGAACGAATTGCAGAAGAACACCTTTCAGGCGCAGGGTGACAGCATCAAAGCCGCCGGTCGCGCGAAGGCGATTTTGACGGAAGCCGAGGCCCAGGCGAAGGCGAACGAGTTGTTGTCGCGTAGCATCACTGGGTCGTTGGTGCAGTACGAGATGGCGAAGCGCTGGAACGGTCAGATGCCGCAGGTGACCGGCGGCGCGATGCCGATGCTGCAGCTGCCTGGCTCGAAGCCCGAGTAAACGCATGCCATCAGTGTCGTTCGACACGTTGCCCAACGACGCACGTGTCTGGGTGTTTGGAGCGGCCGCGCCGATCAGAGGCTCGGCCGCCGAGCAGCTGATGACGGCAGTGGACACGCATCTCGCGCAGTGGCGTGCGCACGGCGTGCCGCTGGTGTGCGCACGCGACTGGCGCGACGATCGCTTTCTGGCCGTAGCCGTTGATGAAGCTGCAACCGGCGCGTCCGGCTGCTCCATCGACGGATTATTCCGGGTGCTCACGTCGATCGAAAGTGCGATCGGTACCAGTCTTGTTGGCGGCGCCACGGTCTTCTGGCGCGATGCACGCGGAGATGTGGTCGTAGGCGATCGACCAATATTTCGTACATTGGCTGCGGCTGGAGAGATCACCGCGGAGACTTGCGTGTTCGACACAACGGTGAATACCGCCGGCGACTGGCGAAGCGATTTCGAGCGGCCGGCGCGCGAGACCTGGCACTCGCACCTGATCAGGTAAAGAAAAGCAAACCGCAAACGGCAAAAACAAACGACAAAAGCAAACAGCCAGATGCACACGGATTTTCGGGGATTCGAACAGAAGCGCACGGATCTGAGCGGAGCAGATCCGTGCGTTTCCTTTTTCAATCTGTTTCTATCCGTGGTAATCAGTTGCCTTTTGCTTTTTCAGTTGCAGCGCCGGAATTTCACGAAGGCCTACATCACCGATCCGCGCAGATCCAGCAGCGACTTCTTGAGCAGATCGACCTTCTTCGGATCGCAGGAACGATCGCCGTCGAGCTGCGCACTGAGCTTGTTCAGGGCATCGCTGCGCGCGGCACCCGCGGCCTTTTCGGCGCTCGAAATTTGTGAACGGATATCCGTGATGCGCGCGGCATTCACGCAGCCCTTGCGCTCCAGCTGATCGGTGTAGGCTTTGGCGAGCGCGAAGCTGGCCGGCCATTCGATCTTGGGCTGACCCTGGGCGTTGAGGTACGTCCACTTGACCGTCTTTGCGGCGTCGAGTTCGTTCTGCGTCACGTGCTCGCTCGGCAGCATTTCGGCCACGTCGAGACCACGCGCGATTTCCGACGAGACGATGGCACCGTTGTACCAGTATAC
>CAYWCJ010000356.1:0-5088 GCA_964456595.1 uncultured Gemmatimonas sp.
TCCTCACCACGCTGGCGCTGGCGAGCTTGCTCGTGACGGGCGGATTCCGAGTGGGAAGTGGCGCATTGACGGTGGGCACCGTCGCCGCGTTCCTGCAGCTCGTGCGCCGGTTCTTCCAGCCGCTGCAGGACCTTTCGGAGAAGTACAACATCCTGCAGGCCGCGATGGCAGCGTCAGAACGCATCTTCGGTCTGCTCGACACGCCTGAAGCACCCGGTCTTGCACCAACGCCCGACCACGCCGCGCGTGTGCAGGCGCTTCGCGCCGCCGGCGTCACCGTCACCTTCGATGATGTGTGGTTCGCGTATGGGGCACACGGTGGCGTGACCGATGATGTGTCGGCGCGCGAACCATCGGCACGCGATATCACGTCGGGCGGGAAAGGGAATCACGAAGCAGACACGGAGCAACGTGCGGCATCCGCAAGTGTCCGCTGGGTGCTGCGCGGCGTGAGCCTCGAAGCGCGTCCCGGTGAGACGATTGCGCTGGTAGGACACACGGGTGCCGGCAAGACGACGATCGTCAACCTGCTCCTCCGTTTCTACGAGCCCCAACGCGGACGCATTCTCGTCAATGGCCAGGACATTCGAGAGATCCCGGTGGATGTGTTGCGTGCGCTGATCGGCTACGTGCAGCAGGACATCTTTCTCTTTGCCGGTGACGTGGCGACGAACGTACGCCTTGATGCACCGCTCGATGATGCAGCCCTCGAGCGGGCGGCGGCACGTGTCGGCGCCGATCGGGTGATTCAGCGACTGCCTGGCGGCTGGCGCCATGAACTGGCCGAGCGCGGCGCGAGTGTGAGCGTGGGTGAGCGGCAGCTGCTGTCGTTCGCGCGTGCCATCGCGGCCGACCCCGCGTTGCTGGTGCTCGATGAAGCGACGAGCGCAGTGGACTCGCAGATCGAAGCGGTGATTCAAGGCGCCGTCGCCGAATTGATGCGCGGTCGCACCACGATTGCCATCGCCCATCGACTGAGCACGATCCTCGAGGCGACGGAGATTCTCGTGCTGCATCATGGCGAGGTCGTGGAACGGGGATCACATCGCACACTGCTGGAGCGGCGCGGGCTCTACGATCGGCTGTACCGTCTGCAAGCGGGTGATGCCGGGGGTGAAACGGGATTGCCGGAGATCGATGGCCCGTCGGCCGTTTCCATTGCTGCGGCGCGCTTGCCAACGGGCGCGACTCCCGGGTAGCTTCGACTTCCCTCTGATTTCTCTCTAGGTACTGAGCCTCTCCCAACCATCGTGCAGCTTTCGGTCGCCGCCGGCACTGACGTCGGGCGCATTCGCGCAGGCAACGAGGACAACCTCTACGCGGACGCAGATCAGGAACGCGGCCTGTTCATCGTCGCCGATGGCATGGGCGGTCACGCCGCCGGAGAGGTGGCCAGCGAGATGGCGGTCCAGATCGTCGCGCGTGACCTCGCCGCGGTTCGCGATCTCGCCGGCACAGACCCGCTCTCTCGTATGGGTGACGCGCTCAAGTCGGCCAACCGCGCCATCTACGAACGCACCATCGTCGAGGCCGACAAGCAGGGGATGGGTACCACCGCGTCATGTCTCCTGATGGGTGGCGGTCGCTGGATCATCGGGCATATCGGCGACTCACGCATCTACCTGCTGCGCGATGGTGTCTTCCGACAGGTGACGAAGGACCACTCGTACGTGCAGGAACAGGTGGACGCCGGATTCCTCACTCCTGAGCAGGCGCGCTACCATCCGTACAGCAACGTCATCACGCGATGTGTGGGTGCCAACGCCATCGTCGAAGCCGACGTGCTGAATGGGGAATTGCGCAACGGTGACCTCTATGTCGTCGCCTCCGACGGTCTGACCGGCATGGTGGAGGATCCGCAGCTCAAGAAGATCCTCGAGACGCGCGGGACACCGGGGCGCATGGTGGACGCCATGATCACCGAGGCGAACCGGCGCGGCGGTCTGGATAACATCACGGCGATCGTCGTGCATGTGCAGCAGGTGCTCAGTGGATTGACCGGCACGACGGGCGAGACGGCCGCCGTCTCGCGTGGCTGACAGCCAACGGCCATCGCCCAACCCGCAGCCATCGGTCGGCGCAGTGTCAGAGCTCTACCTCGGCAACATTCTCTACGCACTCGAGCGGTGCGCCCTGTCGTTGGACACCGACGACAAGCCGCTCGACGCCGCCTTCTATCGCGCCATCGGACGCAAGCTGGCCGACGCCCACGGACGATCCCGGGAGTAGCACATGTCCATTGTTTCGCTCGTCGCCGCCGCGCTGCTTCCGACCACGGTCCTCGCATCCGAAGCCTCGAACCACGACGCGTTTCGGTTCCTCGCCCCGCACGCCTTCGCTTCGACCGTGATGTGCGAAAGCACACCGGTCCTGCGACATCAGCGCGCGGCCGACAGCACGCTCAAGTCACTCTTCGACGCGGGGCAGCCGTTCCCTGAATTTCTCGCCGCGGCCAAAGCGCGGCGTGAGGGTTGGCTGCGAATGGCGGATAGCGCACGCGTGGATGACGCACTGCTGGCCCGGGCGCGCGCGGTTGGTGGTCGCTGGAGGTTTCTCGTCATCGCAATCGATGCCTGCGGCGATTCCATGAACTCGGTGCCGTATCTCGCGAAGCTCGCCGAGTTGGTGCCGGGGCTTGAATTGCGCATCGTGCTGCCGGTGAATGGTCGCGCGGTGCAGCAAACGCATCGGTCAATGGACGGTCGCACGGCGACGCCAACGATCGTGCTGCTCGACGAGACGGATAGCGATCGCGGTTGCATCGTGGAGCTGCCACGGGAGATCCGGCACTGGGCGCACGGGGTACGTACCACCGTCAGCAGCGATTCGCTGCACGCGGGCATTCGTGCATTCTACGCACGCAATCGTGGACAGGCGATTGCCGCTGAAGCAGTCGAGCTGCTCGAGACGGCGAAGGCGGGACGCGCCGTTTGTGAGCGGGGCGAAGCGAAGTAGCGAGGGGCGTCCGCGGGACTAGCCGAGCAGCGGTATGCTGGCGCGCAGTCGTTCGGATACGTCGGCTGCATCGAGGCGCAGTACTGCCAACACTCGCGACTCGGGAATCGGGGCGCGAGCGGCGGTAAACACGCGTAGTCGGCGCGCGCTGCGATAGAGCTCATCGCTGAGCCTTGGCAGATTGATGTCGCCCTCCCAACCTGCGGCGGTGAGTTGCTCCACGCTGCCGTTCCGCCGCAGCATCGGCAGCTCGAGCCCCAGCATCTGTGTCTTGGCGGGGAAATCGAGCAGGAGGTCGCCCCGGGCCATGCCAAGCTCTGCGGCAAGCGCATCTTCCACCCGACGTGTGAGCGCGTAGTCGCTGGCGATCCATTCACCGACTTCGTCGCCGAGCGTGGCTGCCGGGCACTCGTACGTACGCTTGTGCAGCCGCCGACCGCGGAGCCCCGCCAGCATTGCGGTCGCGTCACGCGGCAATGTGGCTGCTTCGAGGTGCAGCAGCAGGCCCTCATCGGTGAACCGAGCGACGGAATCGGCCGTGACGGCCTGCGCTTCGAGGGCGACGGCGACCAGTCGCTTGTACATCGCGGTGGCGCTGCGCACGGCGTGATGCCAGTAGACGTTGCGATACATCTGATACTTCGCGAACAGCAGCGATTCGAGCGCCGAGAGTCCCTTCTCATGAACGCCGACGGTCGGTTGCCCGTGCGTCGGATGGGCCACGAGCACCAACGAGTTGAGCAGCCGATCGACGTCGATCTCTCCGTACGGCACGCCACACATCGCGGCGTCGCGTTTGAGATACTCCACCTTGTCGAGGTCGAGCGAGCCGGAGATGAGTCCCTGCAATGCGCTCTCGCTGCGTCCGGTGATCAGCGCAAAGACTTGCGCCGGTGCCTCGGCACCCAGCGCTTTCACGAGCGCCTCCGCGACCGGCCCCTGCATGATGAGCGGCCGTGCCACTTCTTCGTGATGCGTGACGCCGATCTCCTCCAGCGCGTGCGAGAACGGATAGTGCCCGACATCGTGCAACAGTGCGGCCGCGCGGACAACCTGCTGATCGTGTGCTGAAACTCCGGCGAGGGCGCCACGTTCGTCGAGCAGGCGAAGCGCTACGCCAGCGAGATGATACGCGCCGAGTGCGTGCTCGAAGCGCGAATGTGTGGCGCCTGGGTACACGAGAAAGGCCAACCCGAGCTGTCGCACGTAGCGCAAACGCTGCAGCACTGGCGTGTCCAGCAGCGCGAGGGCCAGCGGGTCCAAACGGATATTGTTCCAGAGCGGATCGCGAAGGATTTCCATGTGGCCAAGATAGCGGGCCGGGCGCTGCGAGCCATCAGCATTACCGTGCAGCTCGGGCCATTCCTGCGCGCCCTGTGGGAATTGTTCGGGAAGTTCGTGGCATCCATCGGGGGAGTGCCAGAGCCGCAACCTCACCTGGCGCGCGTAGTTCAGCGCTTTTCGGGGGGCGTGCGTCTCTTTGCTGGGCTGCGTCGAGGGCGAGCGACGCAATCAATCAGCGAACACAGATCGCGCTAGCCGGCGCGTTAACGAAAGCCGCGTGACATCGTCCAACCACTTTGTGAATATATTCCGACGCGCTACAGCAGCGGCCGCGTTCCTGATGATCCTTGTCAGCGCACCCTTGTCCGCTCAGCAGGTAGACATCATTCGCGGCCGCGTCATGGGTCCGGACACGCTGCCTGTCGCGAACGTCATCGTCACCGCGACAACGCTTTCGGGCAACGTCAGTCGGACGGTGCGCACGGACAGGAACGGTCGCTACACGATCTCGTTCCCGGGTGGTGAAGGCGACTACTGGGTGACCTTCTCGTCCGTCGGTTTTTCCCAGCGCCGCTATCAGGTGAAGCGCACGGCCGACCAGGAGATCCTCATTGCCGACGCGCGGCTCGCGCCATCGGCCGTCACACTCGAATCGTTCAACGTCGTGGAGCGCGCGGCCGTCTCGCGCACCGACACCGTGTCCGATGTCAGCGGCAACGAGAAGAACGTGGCCGCCGATCCGGGCTTCCTCACGGCGGATCAGATGGGCGATCTGGCCGCGATGGCGGCGGCGATTCCGGGTGTGCAACTGCTTCCCGGTGCCGATGGTGCCGCTGACGCGTTCTCCGT
>CAYWCJ010000357.1:0-5035 GCA_964456595.1 uncultured Gemmatimonas sp.
CTATTTGCCGATGCGGATCGGACGAAGGCGCTCGGCTTGGCGAAGACCAGCACTGTCGGTGCGCAGCGCAGTGTGATCACGCTCGCGTTCGAAGGCAATCGCGGTGCCCGTTACGAAGCGGAGATCACGAGCTTGCCCGTGCCTGGGGCTCCCGTTGTGTATCGGGGTGACGCGGCGCACGTCGCATCGCGCGCCTCCGAGCTGCAGACACTGCAGACCGTGCTCGACGGCGATCAGTCCGCGACGGTCGAGCTGTCCGACATCGAAGCCGGCGCGCGGTACGCGATCGAGTTGCGCGATGTGCAGCTCGCCCGGGACACCAAGTCGGGCAGGCTGCTGGTGCTCGACGGGCGCGCGCCGAAGTCGAGTGAACAGGCGCTCGAAGGCCTGACGCGCGTCCTCGCGGTGGTGACGTTCGATCCCCAGTCAGTTGTGCAGGCGGCCACCGTCGTGGACAACGACATAGCCGACGCGATGCGCCGACTGCTGCCGGCGCTCAAGTCGATAGCCGAGTGGGAGCGATCGCTCGCGTTGCAGAACGCGGGCACCGCGATGGATCCGTCGCTCGTGAATTTCGTGTATGCCGAACGACTCGATGACGGTACTGAACACCTGTATGACGGTCGCGATGTGTTGCTGGAGTACGTGAAGACAAGTCCCGCCAGGATTCAGGGGCGGATCAAGGCGAGAAATCGCACGACACAACCGCTCAACGTGGCGCTGGTGTATTTCCCGCGCTCGTTCGGGGTTGCTGTGCTGCAGAAGGCCGAACTCTTGCCGGGGGCCGAATTCACCACACTCTACGGCGACGGGGAGAAAGACGGCCACTATCTTCCCGAGGGCGTGAACGAATCCACTGATCGCCTCATGCTGCTGGTGAGCACGGAACCCGTCGACGCGTTTCTGCTCGCGCAGCAAGCGCTCGTGCTCGGCGCAGTCGTTCCCCCCGCCGTGACGTTGCGCAACATGGGCGGCACCGACGACGACGCGGAAGACGCCAAAGTCTTCACGAACGAATGGTTCACGAAGTCGATGAACATTTCGTTGGTGCGGCGCCTGAACACGACCGGTGCGACCGACGCGTCGTTCGCGCAGGGAGCCATCGTGGTGAAGGGACATGCCTCCGTGACCGCGAGTGTCAGCCTTGGGGCGGCGGCTGCGACCGGACGTGCGGTCGGCAGCAGTGTGCCGGATTTCTATCGCGCGTTCGAGCAGCAGGGGCTCTCGATGGTGAACTTCGGGCGCTCGCGTGGCGCGGGCGAGCAAGTGCTCGAACTCACCGGCATCAGCAACGCCGACGCGCTCCGCACCGATCCGTTGCAGATCGAGTTGAACGTCCCGCTCGAGCCGGACGAAGTGATCATCCCGATTGTTTTCGACGGACAGCACACGTTGTTGGGCGGTGACACGTTCAAGGACGACAACGGTACGACGCACATCAGCATCGATCATCTGCCCGAGGTGGCCGATCGTCGTCGCAGTCTCGGCGGCTCGCTCAAGCTCTACTTCTTCAAGACGGTACTGCGGAAGCAGGATGTGAATCTGCTGCGCTGGGTGGAGTACAAGACCGACGGTTCGTTCGTGCAGCACAGCGACGGCGTGGCCGAACGCGTGACCGCCGCGCGCAACGTGATGCTGCTGGTGCACGGCATCATCGGCGATACGGAGGGCATGGCCCGTGGCGTGAAGGACGTCGCGCTGACCGAGACGTTCGATCTCGTGCTGACCTACGACTACGAGAATCTCAGCACGCCGATCGAACAGACCGCGTTGAACCTCAAGGCGCGGCTCGCTGCCGTTGGGTTGGACGCCAACGACGACAAGCGACTCACGTTGCTGGTGCATTCGATGGGTGGACTCGTGTCGCGTTGGTTCATCGAACGCGAGGGCGGAGCGAAGGTCGTGGACCACCTCGTCATGTGCGGCACGCCGAACAATGGCTCGCCCTTCGGCAAAGTGGGCGCCGCGCGGCAGATCCTGAGCGTGCTCACGACGCTGGCGGCGAACTACGCGCCCCCGCTGCTGCCTGTTACCGGGCCGCTGCTGTTTCTGCTCAATCGCTCCAAGCAGCTCACGCCGACGCTCGAACAGATGAACCCGACCTCGTCGTTCATCCAGCAGCTCAACGCGAGCGCCGATCCGGGTATCCCGTACACGATCCTCGCCGGCGACGTCGCGCAGTATCAGGAGCCCGGCGATCCGTTCTTCGCGCGGTTGGTGACCAAGGTCGGGCAGGGCAACGTCTTCGAGCTCCTGTTCTCGAATCAGCCCAACGATATCGCCGTGCAGGTGGACAGTATCGTTGGAGTGGGACGTACGCGGCGCATGCTGCCGGAGACGCGCGGGGTTGCATGTCACCACCTCAATTATTTCGTGTCGGCGCCAGGACAGGAGGCGCTGCGAAAGGTGGCGTGGTAGTGGAGTTGGAGTCAGCGACCCTCTACGGCGCCATCGGTGTCAGCACGTTCGTGATGATCTCGACGAATCGCTGCTGATCATTCTTTGGTACGTCGTCCGGGAAGGTGATGTAGTCGTCCGACGCATCGTAGATGACCGTGGTGCTCGTGGACGGATTCGAGAACCACCCGGACTTCTCCAGCACCGCGCCGCGCACCATGTGCTTCACTGCGTCGCTGGCCGAGTCGGTGAGCAAGACGCACAACACGAAGCACCAGTCGTTCGACTTTTCGGCCATCAGCTTCACTTGTGCGCGGACTGCGGTCTCGATCGCGGTGAGGCGCTCCGACGTGAGAGTCGGCTCCTCGATTGCCACGACGAAGTGGTTGTACATCAAGCCCATGCTCCCTTTCGCCGCCGTCTCGTACGCGACCGCGTAGCGCAACGGTCCGAATCGGGCGGGCTTGAACTTCGTGAACTTGAGCTGCGTCAGTTGTTCGACGACGCCCTCGAGATATCGTGCGCGTCGTGCAGCGTTCGCAGCGTTCGCAGCGTTCGCATCGAGCGCGGCCGTCGGAGCGGCCGACGTCGGCGATGCAACGGGAGGTGGCGCCGACGCGACGGGCGAAGTCGACACAGGCGTCGGTACACTCGGCGCCACGACGGGCACCGATGCAATGGGCGGCGTCGCGGCGCGCGCGGCCGTTGCGAGAATCCCCTTGATGGTCATCGCCGCATCTTCGACGACGTTGTCGGCGCGGAACGACGTGAGTGCTTTGCGAATGAGCGTCGACGCGCGCGACGACTCGCCTTCGAGCATCCGAATGGCCGCTTTCAGTTCGTCGGTACTTAGGTTGTCCAGATCGTTTTCGCCGACCAGTTTGCGCAGGTCCTGCCGATCGCCGACCAGTGTGGCCTGCGCCGCGCGGTCACGCTCGGCCATCGCCGCCTGCTGTTCCTGCCGTTTGCGCACCGCGCTCGCATTCACCGAGAGTGCGAACGCACCGCTCGTGTCGGCCTTGAGACGCGGCGTCTGCGTCAGACCCGTGACGCGCTTCGCATCGCGCTCGACGTGGTCGCAGACGTACTTCCACAGCTCGTCGCTCGAGACCACGCCGCTGTCGTCGGCGTCGGCTTCACCGCGCAGACCGCGTTCGAGCCAGTACGTGAATGCGCCCTGTCCGCGCTCCGGCAATTCGACCGACTTCTGGTCGCCATCGGACGAGCAGTAGGTGATGGTGCCGGTGGCGTCGTAGTTCTTGAGCACATCGTCCACGTTGTGCACGTCGCGCGTCGCCGCAGCCGTCGCGCCCGCGTGACAGCAATCGAGGAACACGATCTTCCGACGACAGCGGATCTTCTGGAACAGTTCGGAGAAGTTGACCGAGGTCGCATCGAGAAACTCCTTCTGCGAGTTCACCGGGAGCAGGCGATGCTCGCCATCGACGATCATCGCGTGGCCTGCATAGAAGAACCACACTTCGTCGTCGGGCGACGCGATTTTGCGCAGGCGCTCGAGTTGAATCTTGATCCCCGATTCCGTCGCGGTCGCGTTTGTGAGCATGGTCGTGTACTGCGCTTCGAAGCGTCCGCAGTCGGTGTCCACCATGGCCTGATGCATCAGCGTCGCGTCGGCGACCGCCGCGCTGAGCTTGGGGATGCCCGCGTCTTCGTAGGCATCGATACCGATCACAAGTCCGAGACGGCGTCCGGCGGGGATCACGCGACTGACGACGTTGTCGGGGATATCCATGTCGCGCGTCGACGTCATGCGTTGTCGAACCTCAGAAGGACTACTCGGGGAGGAAAGCATCGGGGTCGGCACCGACCGCGTGCCTGCGCATATGGCAGACGGCGACGCTCAGCATCCGGAAAAACGTGTGCGAACAATACAGCGCGCCGCGTCGCCTCGGGGGGTGGCGCGCACGCGTTGTCTCCACCAACGCCGGGTGGCGCCTTTTCATCCCGCGAACCATTGCGCCTGCTTCGCGTCTATCGGACATGCGAGAAAACGCTCAAGACAGAGATGCGCCTCGCAAAGCCGGAGGGCATTCCGCTCGAAGTGCTCTTTTCGCTCGTGACCGAGGAGGGCACCGAGCGACTGCGGCTGGTGCGTCCCTTGGTCGTCGGGTAAGCGCAACGCGGCGGACTGCTTGGTGGTCAACGACTTCGTGCACTACGGCCGCTTTCTCGCTCCCTGCTTTGTATCCGCCAACGACCGGTAGTACTCTTCGATCATCGCCCGGTATTCCGCGGGTACCGGCGCTGTCGCCCCAAGCGCCGGCTTCCCCTGCTCGCCAAGTCCGAGCGACCGGTAGAGCCCGAACTCGAAGTTCTTGAGCCCATCGATCATCTGCGACTGCAGCTGTTCGAGGCCCTTGGGATCGCCGAACGCACGCGACTGCTCGAGCTGCCGCATGTTCTCGATCGCGCGGTCGAGTTCACGGGTGTCCACGCCCTGACGAACCAGATCGCGACGCAGCCCCTCGGCGTTTTCGCGCCGCATCGAGAACTCGCGCGCAAACTGACGTGCGTCGTTGCTGGCGATGCCACCGCGCGGGGCGCCGCCGGGGTTGCCGCCGTTGAATGAACTGTTCGGATCGCCACCCACTCGCGGCGCGAAAACGCCGAGGGGCTG
>CAYWCJ010000358.1:0-4985 GCA_964456595.1 uncultured Gemmatimonas sp.
CCCGATCTCACGCACAACGCGGAAACCGGCGACTGGGAATTCGGCGAGATCGAGTGGTCCGAATTTTTTGAAGTGATCGCCGGCAACGGGCCGTGCAATCGCGAACGTCTTGCAGCGCGCAACAAGGCGCACGACGAAGGCGCGTGGGTGCGCGCCGCAGCAAACGCGCACGCAGAAAAGCATGCCGCGGAGTCAGCGACGGTGGCGGCCTGATGTCAGCGACTGTTTTGCAGGCGGCGAGCGACAAGTGGCCGCTGTGGGAAGTGTTCACGCAGGGTGCGCACGGTGAGCCGTTCGAACATGCGGGCAGTGTGCATGCGTCGGATGCCGAACTCGCGCTGCAGAACGCGCGCGACGTGTACGCGCGTCGTGGTGAAGCGGTGAATCTGTGGGTGGTTCCGTCAACCGCGATTACGGCATCTGCGCCGTCTGATGCAGGCCCGTTCTTCGATCCGGGCAACGACAAAGCGTATCGTCATCCGCAATTTTACATGGCGCCGCGCGGAGTGCGCATCTTTTGAGTACGCCAGGCACTTCGGCAACTGAATCGACGGCGCCCTCGCCATCGATGACGCCCATGGTCGCCGCGCCGCGCACGCAGCCCATCGCGAATCCGCTGTTCGAGTATCTGCTGCGACTCGGTGACGACCGGCTGGTGCTCGGCCATCGGCTGTCGGAGTGGTGTGGTCACGGACCGATTCTCGAAGAAGACATCGCCCTGTCGAACATGGCGCTCGATCTCGTTGGACATTCGGCGAGTCTGCTCAAGCTCGCCGGCGAAGTTGAAGCGAAGGGCCGCGACGAAGACGCGCTCGCCTATTTCCGCGAAGGCGTCGAGTATCGCAATGCGTTGCTCGTCGAGCTGCCGAAGGGCGATTTCGGATTCACGATCGTTCGTCAATTTCTGTTCGATGCGTACAGCGTGCTGCTCTGGGACGCACTCTCCCATGCACAGCATGAGACGCTCGCCGCGATCGCCGCCAAGTGCCTCAAAGAGGACAAGTATCATCTGCGCCACAGCAGCGAGTGGGTGGTGCGTCTTGGCGATGGCACCGACGAGTCGCACGCGCGCGTGCAGACGTCGCTGAACGAACTGTGGCGCTATACGGCGGAACTGTTCGATCATGACTCGGTCGACGAAGCCGTCGCAGCATCGTTCGGCGTCGTCGTCGATCATGACGCGATCAGGTCGCGCTGGTCGGCGATGGTTGCAGACGTCGTTCAGCGCGCCACGCTGACATTGCCGACGGATACGGCGGCACGCCGCGGTGGACGTCGCGGTCGTCACACGGAGTTTCTGGGTCACATGCTTGCCGAAATGCAGATTGTGGCGCGATCGCATCCGGGCGCGACGTGGTAGCAGACGAGGTGGGAGATGTCGTACGTGAGGTCGTAAGCGATGTCGTGAAGGATGTAGTAAAACGAGCCGTACAACACGCGGTGGCCAGCGGTGCTGTCGCGGTGTCAGCGAGGCGATGATGTTGCAGTCACGCGAAGATGTGATGACGGTGCTCACCACCGTCATGGACCCGGAAGTGCCAGTCATCAGCGTCGTTGACCTCGGCATCATTCGCGACGTGTCGGTCGAAAGCCACGCCTCGCACACGCTGGTGCGCGTGACCGTCACGCCGACGTACTCCGGCTGCCCGGCGATGCGCGAAATCGAGGCAGACATTCGTTCCGCGCTGGTGCGCGCGGGCGCAAGCGAAGTGGTCGTCGACACCGTGTACGCGCCGGCGTGGACCACCGACTGGATCGGCCCCGATGCGCGCGAAAAGTTGCGTGCCTACGGCATCGCGCCGCCAGGAAAGGCTGAACCCGCGGGGCTGATCACACTGACCCGGCGACGGGCCCCGGCGACGTGTCCGTTCTGTGGCTCGACTGACACGCGACTGCAGAGTGAATTCGGGAGCACGGCGTGCAAGGCCATTCATGTCTGCAACAGCTGTCGACAGCCGTTCGACGAGTTCAAGGCGTTTTAGCTCCACGGCCACTGCTCGCCTCCGGCGCCCCCAACGCGGATACAAAATACGCGGCCACATCGACCTGTAGCGCTTCCGTCGCACCAGTCGGGAACCACACCAACTCCGACTCACAGACCACGTCGTCCGCGTTCGACCTGATGACGCAAATGGACCGCGTCAACCGGTCGACGATCCAATACTCCGCGACGCCGATACGGAGATAAAAGGCACGCTTCTGCTCGTGGTCACGCCGACGCGTCGTGCGAGACAGAATCTCGACCACCAGCAACGGCGTCGGCATCTCCGCCCACGTTTTCGCAAGCGTTGGCGTGGCTGGACGCACCATCATATCCGGCTCGACTTCGGATCCCTGTTGGCGCACCACCGAGCGTGGCGTGAACACGAGCCCAAGCCTCTGCGAGTGTACGTAAGGAATCAGGATGAAGAGCAGTTCCGCGGCCAGCGTCTCGTGGGCAGGCGACGGCGCCGGCGTCACAAACAGCTCCCCCTCCACGAGCTCGTACTTGTTGCCATCGTCCGGCAACCGATCGAGCTCGGCGAGCGTCCACGCCTGCGTGGTCTGAGCCATGAGCATAGTCTGTCTGTCCTCGACGGGAGTGGTCCGCAGCGCATGGGGCGAATATGCGCGCAGCCGCCAAAGAGTCCGTCACCAGAATCGCGCGCCCAGTGTCATCTCGTTGCTTGCCACATGGAGCGTACGCTCGGCGTGAGCGCCGAGTCAAGGCAAGCAAGGCAGTCCGCGGCAGTCGCGTGATGAGCGATGCGCGACTTCGGTTACCCCGCCTGCGGCTGTCGTCGCTACCCTCGGCAGATGTTCGCCCCTTGCGCACTCGCCCTCGCCCTCGCCGAGCGGACCGTATGGCCATGCCTGTTCGAACGACGACGTCGTCGCCGCTGCCCGAGCGGTCCATGTGGACTGTCGCCGATCTGGAGCGGTTGCCCGACGACGGCAATCGCTACGAGATCCTGCACGGCGAGTTGCTGGTGACGCCGATGCCGACGAACAACCACCAGGGCGTCGCGGTACGACTGCCGGCGAACCTGTACACCTGGTGCCGCGCGCACACCGGCTGGACCGGGCGCGCAGCGGGCGGCGTGTACGTTGGCGAGACCACATGGCTCGAGCCAGACATCGCCGTCTACCCGACGCCGGAGTACTCGGACGCGTCCTGGCGCACGCTGCCGGCACCGTTGCTCGTGGTCGAAGTCCTGAGCCCGTCCACCCGCAAACGCGATCGACACCGCAAGCGGACGGCGTACCTCGCGCATGGAGTGGGCGCAGTGTGGATCGTGGATGCGCATACACGCACCGTCGAGCGATGGACCAAGGCGTCCGGGTTTCCCGACCTGCTCGGCGATCCGATCGCATGGTCAGCGGAGGGGGCGTTGCCCGCGATGTCGATATCCGGACTCGAACTCTTCGGACCGACGCCGGAGCGCAGGATACACATGGCGCGGCGCCGGTTGCGCAGCCGCGATGCGTCGGCATCTTGTCCCGGGTCGCCCGCTCGTTCACGCCAGCCCCGGACGCTCGCCTCATGCTCCGTCGATTTACCGCTCCCTGCGTCGCGTGCGCGACCGCGGCCCTGTTCGCTGCCTCGCTGTGCGGTGCACAGGCCCCCAAGTCCCCGATCTATACCGCCGGCAAGCTGACGCCTGCGCAGCAGGTCGCGCACGACATCTACAAGGAGCTGGTCGAGATCAACACCAGCGTCACGACCGGCAACATCACTGATGGCGCGGTCGCCATGGCGAAGCGGTTTCGTGCCGCGGGCATTCCCGACTCGGACATCTTCGTCGGTGGGCCGCAGCCCACGAAGCACAACGTCGTCGCCCGCATTCGTGGCAGGAATCCGGCAGGGCGCAAGCCGGTGCTCCTGCTTGCACACCTCGACGTGGTGGAGGCATTGAAAGCCGATTGGTCGCCCGAGTTTGATCCGTTCAAGTTCACGGAGAAGGACGGCTACTACTACGCGCGTGGAACATCGGACGACAAATCGATGGCGTCGATCTTTGTCGCCAACGTATTCCGCATGAAGCAGGACGGCTATGTCCCCGATCGCGACATCATCATCGCGCTCACGGCAGACGAAGAGAGTGGCCCCTTCAACGGCGTCGACTGGCTCGTCACCAATCATCGCAACCTCGTCGACGCGGGGATCGTCATCAACGAAGGCGGCGGCGGTGTGCTGCGCGACGGCAAGCCGCTCTTCAACACGATCCAGCTCGCGCAGAAGATCACCACGAACTTCACGCTGCAGGTGACCAATCGCGGCGGACATTCATCGGTACCGCGCCAGGACAACGCGATCACCTCGCTGGCCGATGCGCTGGCCAAAGTCGGTCGCCACGAGTTCCCCGTGCAGCTCAGTGAAGTAACGCGCGCGTTCTTTACGCAGACGGCGCCACTCGAGCAGCCGGCGATGGCACGTGCCATGCGCGCACTCGTCGCCGATCCGGCCGACAAGGGTGCGGTCTCGGTCGTCGCCGCCGATGAGAAATACAGTTCGATGCTGCGCACCACCTGCGTCGCGACGATGCTCACGGGCGGGCACGCCACCAACGCGCTGCCGCAACTCGCCGAAGCGAACGTCAACTGCCGCATCTATCCGACGGAGACGGCCGCAGAAGTGCGCACGGCCCTCGAGCGCGTCGTCGCAGACACCACGGTGAAGGTGCTGATCAAGACGCAGCGCCCGTCGTCGCCGCCGGCCAGGATGCTCCCCGAGATCATGCAGCCTGTCGCCCAAGTGACGAAGGAGCTCTTCGGTGACATCCCGGTGATCCCGACGATGTCCACCGGTGCCAACGATTCCCGCTTCTTCCTCGCACTCGGCGTGCCGTCGTATGGCGTCTCCGGGCTCTTCATGGACCCGAGTGTCGACGCGCGCGCGCATGGCCGAGACGAACGGATGCGCATGCAGTCGTACTACGAAGGGCAGGAGTTCCTGTACCGGCTCACCAAACTGCTGGCAACGAACCCGACGCCCGTGCCATAGT
>CAYWCJ010000359.1:0-4962 GCA_964456595.1 uncultured Gemmatimonas sp.
TCATGCCTGCCGACGCCAGTGCCGCGCCGCGCAAGCTGCTCGATCGCGCTGGCACCCAATGGCCGTCCGATTTCTCGCCGGACGGCAAGTGGCTGGTGTTCACCGATCGACCGGACGCGCGACTGCGCTCGATCTGGGTCGTGCCTGTCGATGGATCATCGGCGCCGCGTGCGATCGTGAAGACACCGTACAGCGCGGCCGCCGGTCGCATCTCGCCGGACGGCAGGTGGATCGCCTACCACGCCGATGACACGGGACAGAACGAAGTGTACGTGCAACCATTTCCCGGCCCGGGGGCACGTGTGCGCATCTCCACCGCGGGTGGTCGGATGCCCGCATGGTCGCGCGGCGGAGCGGAGCTGTACTACGCGACCGCCACCGCGCTCGAAATCGCGACCGTGTCAGCCGGCGCGGAGTCAACCGTGACGGCGCGCCGGCAGTCACTGCCGGTCGCGTTCCCCGAGTTCAGTGAACACGCGCAGTACGATGTGTCGGCCGATGGGAAGCGGATGGTGTTGCTGACCCTGCCGTCAGCGCCGAACCGTATCCTGATCTCGACCAGCGCGGTGAACAGTACACCGCGGTAACGCGCGGAGTTGCAGCGACACGCCGCTTGTCAGCCACAGAGGCGCGGACCGGTGTGGGGTTCGCTCGCAGCGCATCGCCAAAGCACAACTGCCCGTGCCACGCTGCGGCCCAAAGGACGTGGAGGTGCGCATCGGCCGCGGCAACCGCGTTGTCGCGCACCGGCTTGATCCGTTCTCGTCTGCCGCCGCCCGTGCCTGGATGTTACCGCTTCCCCAGCTTCTGCCGGAGCTCCGCGAACCAGTTGTCGATGAAGACGAGCGGGGCAGACTGCACCGGCTCCGTCAGTGCGCTTTTTGCCATGAGGAATCGCCTGCCATCCGGAGAAATATCGTATGGCGTGTAGTTTTCGCGATCTGACAGGTACCACTCGGGCTTGATGCGGAAGAGCGCCTTGCGTGCACCGACTCCGGGTGAGCCTCCGGTGGGGGCCATTGGCACGACCATCATCTCGCGGCCGGCATTCACGTAGAAGAGCTCCCTGCCATTTCGATTCCAGAGTGGCGCGCGACCACCGCCGTTCGAGACCTGCCACTTACCACCGTCCACCGCCGGGAACGGGCGGATGTACACCTCGACGCTGCCGGTCTTGTTGGACTCGAAGGTGATCCACTTGCCGTCGGGAGAAAGGGCGACCGTCTTGCTGGCAATGACCGGACGGGTGTGGTATCGCCCCAGGGGCGGATGATGGAGATGTCGCGCCCGCCCACCACGTTCACCAGTCCTCCCATCCGGACGACGAGGTACTCGCCGTCCGGGGAGAAGGCATGCTCGAAGACCCCATAGGTTCTCCGCGGTACCAGCACGCTGTCACCGCCGGTTCCGTCGGCCGCGCGCCGGACGAGGGCCTGCCAGTCGGAGGAACCGCCGATCGGCCCGTCCCCCGCGTTCCAGGAGGTGTAGCTCACATACCGTCCGTCACGCGACCACCGTGGTCTGACGTCTGCTGTCGAAGTGAACGAGAGCCGTGAGAGCGATCCCGTCGGCAGTTGCTTGATCCAGATGTCATCGCCAGACGTGGTGTTGAGGCCGATGGCGAGCCGCTGGCCGTCTGGCGAAATCGACCAGCCGACGTTGCCTCCCGCAGTAGTCAGCTGAAAGCTCCACGATGGATCGACGGGCGACTCGACACCATTCCGGTCGACCCAGACGAAGGTGTGCGTGGCGGCGCGCGCGATCGAGCGCCCGGTCCGCATCACGACCGTGCCCTCAGGTGAAATTGCGATGTTGGGGAAAAAGCATCTTGTCCGGGGCGAAGCATCGCAACGCCGGAAGTGACTGTGGGCTTTGAATTGTCTGTGACTTCAAAGTCGGTAACGGTGAGCGGAAGGTCCGCGCCCGCGCGGAGTCCTCCCTCGACCCGAGGACCGTCTGGACCGGGCGCCACGCGACGACCCTCCGCGGCCCACCGGGCCCCTTAAGCCTCACCCCGACGCCCGGCCCACGTGCGAGGACGACCGCGTGCGCGTCCGTCTCGCCGGGGCGTCCGATCGGTCCCCGCAGCGACCGGGCGCCCACGGGAAACGCCGACCGGACGGCCATCCAGGCGTGGCAGCGGGCGGACGTCAGGCCGCCGCGCGCCCGCCGGCCCTTGCGGGGTCGGCGATCGCGCCGGACGTTCACCGGATACTCGACCGACCCCGATTGAAATTCCTATCCTGCAACCGTCTGCCACCCGCCCTACGACGCCATTGGCACCGAGCCGGCGTGGAAGGCCTTTCTCGCCCGGCATCGGTTGCGGGAGTGTCCGTATTCATCGCCGTGGCCCGTGGGTGCGGCGCCGTGATGGCGGCGACGGTTGGGAACCATGGGTTCCTCAGCGTGTTCTGCCAGTTCCGCGCTTGCACAAAAGGGAACTTAAAGTTACATTTTATGAGTGATCCGATCCGACAGCATCAGGCCCAGCTGGGACCGCCTTTTCGAGATCGCTGCGGGCCAAGCTGGCTACTTCACCACCAAGCAGGCCCAAGAGGCAGGGTACTCCACCCACCTGCTGCGGAAGCATACCCACGCTGGCCGAGTGGCGCGCTCGAGGCGCGGCATCTACCGCCTGGTTCACTTCCCAGCCAGCGACCACGAAGAGCTGGTCACGGCGTGGCTCTGGTCTGAGCAGGCGGGCATCATTTCGCACCAGACGGCGCTGTCGCTGCATCGCCTCTCCGATGTGCTTCCGGCGCAGGTGCATCTGACGCTCCCCGACGCGTGGCGCCGGCGCCGGCTCCGCGTCCCGGCCGGTGTCGTGCTCCACTACGCCGACGTACTTCCAGAAGATCGCTCGTGGTTCGGTTCAGCACCGATCACCAGCCCGCGACGCACGCTCAACGACTGCGCGCGCGACGCCCTCTCGCCCGAGATGCTACGGCAAGCAAGCCTGCAAGCACTCCGGCGTGGGCTCGTGAGCAAGGCCGATCTCGGTAATGTCGAAACAGCGCTCGAGCCGTTCGGAGGGCTCGTCGCATGACGATCCGCACGTATTCGTCACCGGAGTCCTTCAAGCAGGCACTCGAACAGCGACTGCGCGCCTCAGCGAAGACCGGCGCCGAGTTCACTCGCAAGCGCCAACTCCTCGTGTTCGATCGATTCCTTGCCCGCGTCGTCGCGGTGCTCGGGGACGCCGCGACGCTGAAGGGCGGCCTCGCTCTCGAGCTACGGCTGGAGCGCGCGCGCACCACGAAGGACGTCGACCTCCGCATGGTGGGTTCCCCCGACACAATGCTCGTGAGACTGCAGGAGACCGCTCGCCGGAACCTGGATGACTTCATGACGTTCGAGGTCGGCCCGGACGAGAACCACCCAAAAATCCAAAACGACGGGATGCAGTATGACGGGCTTCGCTTCCGCACCGAATGCAAGCTCGCGGGCAAGCTTTATGGACAACCGTTCGGCGTGGATGTCGCGTTCGGCGACCCAATGCTCGGGGAACCTGAGGTAGTGCTTTCCGAGAACGTGCTGGCGTTCGCCGGCATCGCCCCACCGACGCTGAGGCTATATCCGATCGAAACGCACATCGCCGAAAAGCTGCACGCGTATACGATGCCGCGCTTGCGCCCGAACTCGCGCGTGAAGGATCTCCCCGACATCGCATTGCTTGCGTCCGCCCGGTCGATCGACGCGAAGCGATTGCGAGACGCGCTTGAGCAGACCTTCACGTTCCGCAAGACGCACGTGCTCTCTGCGACCCTTCCCGAGCCGCCCGCCGCGTGGACGACACCCTACGAAGCGATGGCGCGCGAGGACCAGCTGCCGTGGCTCTCTCTCGCTGCGGTGACCAAAGCGGCCAAGGCATTTGTTGATCCGGTGTTGGCCGGAGTAGTCACCGCGACGTGGAACCCGAGCACGTGGGGATGGTCGTGATAACGACCTAACGGCCCAACACAATGTCAATACTCACCAGGACCTCCGCGAGCCGCTTCGGCGCAAGCACGCGCTCAACCAGATAGCTGCGGTCCACCGCAAAGAGCTGCGACGCGTTTGCGACCAAATCCTTCGCCAGACCCGTCACCTTGGCTTGCAGCAGTATGTTCCCCGGCGCTTCTACCCACACGAGGTTGCTGGTGAGCGGGACACAGAGCACGGTCGGTAACCGACTGCGGTTGAGCGCGTTGCCCTGCACCACCACGACCGGGCGGCGAAACCCGGCGGCCGACCCGCCGGGCATCGACAGCTCCGCCCACCATACCTCGCCTTGGGCAACCGCTACCATTCGACACGGGCAGGCACCGACTGCGCCGACGCCTGCACAAACGGATCGGGGGCCGTGCCGACTTTGTCGATCACCTGATTCATCGCTTCGGTGACGTCGTCGGGGGCGTGGCGGTGCAGATACTCGGCGACCGCATTCCGGGATGAGTGTCTCAAAACGGTGCGAGATCGCGAGGTCGTGTCATAGCTGGAAGCGAGTGCGTCGAAACAGCCCGTCGCGCAATCGAACGGTGACGGTCCGCGCCCGAGTCGGGCCTATGCTCGGCGCTCCCGTAACTCGGAGCGCCGATCGCCGACCCGGCGCCGGCGGCGCGCGGCGTCTACACACCCCGACGCCCCCAGGCGTCGCCGCTCTTTCAGCTGGTGTCGGACCACCTGCACCGCCTGCAGACGGTCTACGATGAGCGCTTTGCGCGCGAGTACGGCCCGTGGCGCCCCGTCGTGGCGCAGGTTGCCGACAAGTTCCTCGCGTGCGGCGTCCTGGAGCACGGCTTCGCCCGCCTCCGCTGCACCGCCTGCGCGCACGAGTATCTGCTCGCGTTCTCATGCAAATGCCGGTATTTCTGCCCGAGTTGCCACGCCAAGCGTTTGGCGATCTGGACGCCGTGGTTGGACACCACCCTGCTCGCGCCGGTGCCGCACCGACAGGTGGTGCGCACCATCCCGAAGCGGCTG
>CAYWCJ010000360.1:0-4954 GCA_964456595.1 uncultured Gemmatimonas sp.
CTCACATAATACGCCTCCGATTCCCCCTCCACCAACACCGCCTTGTAGCGATCCCAAAAAGCCTCCCCCATAATCGATGTCGGGTGTTAAATCTCCGGGTATAGGTATTTTGCAGCCATTTCATACCCGCCACCAAATTCGCCTCCGGCGTTCGCACCATCAAATGGTAATGGTTGCCGATCAGAACCCATGCATGAACCTCCCAACCCGTCATCTTGCAGGCTTCCCCCAACGTCCTTAAAAACATCTCTCGATCTTCGTCGTCCAAAAAAATGACTTCCCGCCGCTTGCCTCTCGCCATCACGTGATACCACGCTCCCTCATATTCCACTCGAATTGATCTCGCCATTAACCCTTCTTACTTGCCTCCTCATCAATTATCAATATTTGATTTTTGCACACTGACCCCATTTTTTCTATTTCAGGGCGAGGGGAGCGAGGGCCGGGGAGGCGGCCTGCGAGGCACGAGCACCCGAAGCCAGGGCGCAGGCGGGGCGGAGCGCGAGGGACGAGCCTATCTTGCGAGGCGAGCGACGGACTCCCGCCAGCACCCAAGACATCACCGAGCCGAAGCGGGGGCCGGTTGCCTGCAGCGCCCCACTATGCCAGCGGCCACATGACAACGCTCAACACGATGGACTCACCCCGCTGGCATAATGCCAAGCTCAGGCACAAGGCGGGGTTGGGAGAAGCGTTGCAGGCCGGAGAGACGTTGCCGCTCGCCCCACACTCAGGAACGCAATTAGTTTTCCATCAAGGACACAGTTCCGTTCGCTTCAAATTTGAACCACACCACATTAGAATTGGCAGGAATCCTGTCTGGATGAGTAGCCATCAGCACGACAACTGCTGAGCCAAGCGACTGCGGCTTGGCCTTTGACAGAAAATCAACATTAAGCATTGGATTATCGGCAAAAATTTGAATTTGCCAATCAAGCATATCTAATGTTTCTCCGACTTCTGGAATGACTTTGGGAACAATGACTCCGATCGAACGCAAGGGTTGTTCATCCCGTCTAAAAACAAATCCACCACTTGTTTCCAAACCAGCGTTTGACCCTGGCCATTTCGGGTATGAAACGGACAGAGGATACTCCTTGGTTGCCCCGTCTTTATCAATAAGTAAGCTCGTCGCATAAATGTGAAAAGCCTTTCTCTCATGTTTTTCTCCCAGCATCACTGGACAAGTTGCTGTCTGAATCTGGTGGCGGTAAAGTGGAGGTGTTTCTCCAAGATCGATGACCAGATTGCCCGAAGTGACAGTTCCCCTTGGTTCGTTGGCTATGGGATCAAAGGACTGTGAGATCACTAGGCCAGCAGAAAGCTCTTTTAGCCAAGACAGGTCAGTATCTGGCACAATTTCTTCCACTGGTTTTGTGGCGGAAGTCGAGATTTGAGGCGGTAAATGAGGTGCTGGGGCCAAACTGGGAACGGATTTTGGCACTTTATCTACTTCCGGCGACATTTTGCGAGACAAGCCGAACCACAAAAATATAATCAGACCAGCGAATGCGATCAGTGACACAGAGGTCTTTTTCATGTTCATGTAGTTGCTCATGGATACTTCGCCTCGAATGCTACCCGGTAAGCATAAAACTTTTGGGCATGGTCCCTCGGCTGGGTGTATTCTGTGGGGCGAATCTCGTAATGTATTGCCCAGTCTGTTAACCCGAGGCGAGCCCGCTCAGGATATGCTGCATTTCCAAGCGTGTTCTTGAGATTGGTAAAGCTCGTGGTTCCCATATTGTAAACCATGTAGGACACATCAGGGCCTTCCGCTTGCCAACCTGCCAGATAATACAGTCCAACAAGCCTGAGCAGTTCTTCGTAGAAAGCAGGGGCATTGATGGAGACCGTGTATCCCGATCCCACAGCAGTGCCGGTGAGTGCGTTGAATAGCTTATCGCCGCTACCGGCACCACCGATCTGGTCTGCTTTAGTCCGGATATGTGTCATAGCGGCGGCGTAGTCCCTTAAATCGGGAATGTTGTCATCGGCACCACCGATACGATATGTCTGAATCAAGAAATCGCTGCCAAGGCACTGGTATGTGGCGTTGTAGATGTAACATACCTTGGCGTTGTCGCTTGATGTTGGCGCAGAGGCACCAAGCTCCGATGCCGCTAGATTGGCATCAAAGTTCGTCGTCGTTGAAGATTGGGTATTCAGCCGCAAAGATCCTTCTTTCTGCCATATCGCAAGCAGTCGGCCTCTCGGCAGGTTGGGACTTCCAATTGCATTTGAAGCAGCAGTCGCCCATTGAACCCTCTCTGGAAACTGTGCCGCACGCAGAGTCGGGTTGTCGTCGGTAGGGTAGGTTGTCTGTCTGCCTTGTGCTGAACGCAAAGAGCCATACTTGAGATCAAATGACGGAAGCTCAGTGACCGCAGTCATGTTGATGCGTGCGAGACTGGTCAAATCGACCAGCGGATTGTTCCCGTTGGCAGTCTTGATAGCATCATGGAACTGGCCGAAGCAGGTAATGGACGGCTTCACCCAGTTTGCCTTTGGCGTTGATGGCCCGATAGCAGTAGCTGACTTGAAGAACTCATACACGGATTGCAGGCTCTCTCGTTTGTATGCGTTCGCTTTGTGCGCAGGGTAGTCCCCAGTATCCGCTCGTGGTTCAGGTTTAGCTGTTCTCCATCCAAAATCGGATGAGAACGGCTCGAACCACCAATTGAGTCGATCCCGCACCACGCGGACATTCATCTTGGCCGCTGGAGTAAACGAGGTGCCATCAGCTCCGACTTGAACCTCAAACAATATTTCATCTTCCACTGAGCTTCCACTGCCAAGCGTCAGTTCTGCGCTTGGAGCTGTTGCTCCGCCGAAGACTCCCTCGCTTACCATCGTGTCCGCCGGTTTCTTGATCACTTTCCATTTCATCTTCGAAAGCATCGTGGCGTCAGTGATGCTCGGAAGTTCTATTTCGATTTTCGCTTTCTCGTTGGTCTTATCGGCCTTCAAACAAAGCTCAGAGTTCTTTGGTGGAGTGGCGTTTGTCGTCGCGACGTAAGGCACGGTATCGCTCTTGGTCGCAAAGTCCGTTACCTTTAAGTCAATGGGCAGGAGGCTCATGCTCTCGCCCTCTGCTGGATGGAGTTTGATGGTGCCGCTGGTGCCGCCCTGGGTGGAATGTTTCCCTCCCTTGGGGATCGTCAGCGTCACGGACGTGAACTGCGGCGTTCCGCCGTTCGTGCTGGTCTTGCGGATGATGTAGCTGCGGCTCACCGCCGCGGGCACCGCCGCACTGGCGCGCAGCCAGAACTCCCGCCAGCTTCCCGTCTTGAACGTGGCCTGCCCTTCGGTGCGGCTGCCACGGCTGGCTCCCAGCTCGCCGCCGCCTGTGCTCGCGCTCTTGTCCGGCTCGGCAGGTGCGAGGGCCAGATAGCCGCCGATAGCCGGCGCTTCTCCTCCTTCCTCCACCATCTGCGTGATCTCCTCATTGCTGAGGATTTCCTCCGGCTCGCTTCGCTGCGTGCCGGCGGCTTTGTAGTCATACTGCGCAGGATTCTCGTATGTGCGTTTCACCTTCCAGGTGGCTGTCTGCGGCTGGTCTTCATCGTCCAGCTCGGGCAGGCCTGTCCATTCATTGGTCACGATGGTGCTGCTGACATCGGGGTCGCCGCTGGCATCTTCCCAGCCCTGCATCAGGAGCTGCTGTTTCAGGTTCTCATCCACCCCATATTTGGTCTCCAAGCTGGAGGTCGCAGACTGGACGCCAAAACTCACCACATTGAACCGGCCCGCCAGCGCGATCACGGGTGGCGCGGCGGGCGTCGTGTGGTTGTTCCCGGTCGTGGTTCCACCACCACCGCCTCCCGTGGTGTTCGTGCCGCCGGTGGGATTGAGCGGTGTGGAGTTCACCAGCGTGGCGTTGCTGCCTGCCAGCAGCTCCGCCGCATCGTCATAACCATCCCCGTCCGTATCCGCGATGCGCGGATGGCTGCCGAGCTGGAACTCGCGCAGGTTGGAGAGCAGGTCAAAGTCAGGGTCGCTCCGCGCCTGCCCCGCCACGGTCAGCGCGTGCTGGTCGGTGTATTCCAGGTAGTTCTGCTCCGTGGGCGTGCTCACGCCGGTGGGATCCCACGCGCTGACAAACTCCTCCCAGCTCAGCAGCGTAGGCGGTGCCGCCAGCAGGCCGCTGGCCGCTCCGGCGTCGCTCGCGTCGCGCAGGTTTAAAAAGTAACGGTGCTCCCACACGTCGCTCATGCCATCGCCATCACAATCCTGCGGCAGCACCCGCGTGGTGCGCGTCTCCGTCAGCGCCAGCACCTGCACATCGGTCAACGGCCCACTGCGGCTCTGCGGGCTGCCGGGGTTCAGACCCAGCGCGATCTCTTCGAAGTTCATCACTCCGTCGTTGTCAAAATCCAGCACCGCATCATTCGGGTCCGCCTTGTTCAGACTGCCGGGATACTGCGCTGCCCACACATCCTCCAGCACATCCAGAATGCGGTCACCATCGCCGTCGAAGTTATTGTTGAAGCTCATCGTCAGGCTCCAGCCATTGAGGTAGCCCTGCGTGTTGCTGTAGCCATCGCCATCCAGATCACCCTTTCCATCAAGCGGGTCGTCCTTGTTCATGGTGAAGCCCTGACTGAAATACCACTGCTCAATGAGATCGGGGATTTGATCCCCATCCGTGTCCGTCAGGCTGACCATGTAATAATCCGTGTAGAGCTGCTGCGGATTCGTCTTTTGCAGAAGTGGATTGGTGAAGTAGGTGAAGAGTTCCTCCGAGTCCGTCAAACCATCGTCATCCGTGTCCGACACCGCTGGGTTCGTGTGGTGCTGCGTGCGCTCCGCGTAGTTGGTCAGGCCATCGCCATCGCTGTCGAGGCCGTTGACCGGATCGTCAAAGCGACAGCGCCATGGCGAGAAGACAGCCCAACCCAGGAGGCAAGGCCACCCGCTGCGCTTCCTTTGCTGCCGCAACATTATCAACACG
>CAYWCJ010000361.1:0-991 GCA_964456595.1 uncultured Gemmatimonas sp.
CTCCGCTTCGCCTTCCTTGAGCGAAATCGAGTTGACGACGCCTTTGCCCTGCAGACACTTGAGCCCCGCCTCGATCACCTGCCACTTGCTCGAGTCCACCATGATGGGGACGCGCGAGATGTCCGGTTCTGCGGCAACGAGATTGAGGAACGTGGTCATCGCATGCACCGCGTCCAGCAACCCTTCGTCCATGTTCACATCGATGATCTGCGCGCCGCTCTCCACCTGCTGCCGCGCCACCACCAACGCTTCGTTGTAGTCGCCGTTGAGAATGAGCTTGGCGAAGCGCGCCGACCCGGTCACGTTGGTGCGTTCGCCCACGTTCACGAAGTTCGTGTCGGGACCCACCACCATGGGCTCGAGCCCGGACAGTCGCAGCAGCGGCACCACCTCGGGCACACGACGTGGCGGCACGCCCTTCAACGCATCGGCCAGGGCCTTGATATGTGCCGGCGTGGTGCCGCAACAACCGCCGACGATGTTCAACAGCCCGCTCTTCGCCCATTCGGCGATGTGCGTGGCCATTGTTTCCGGCGTCTCGTCGTACCCGCCGATATCGTTGGGCAGGCCGGCGTTCGGATGCGCACTCACCAACGTATCGGCCATGCGCGACAGCTCCATCACGTACTCGCGCAGCTGCGTCGCTCCCAGTGCGCAGTTGAGGCCAATCGACATCGGCTTCACGTGCGACATCGAGGTCCAGAAGGCTTCGGCCGTCTGCCCCGACAAGGTGCGCCCGCTGGCATCGGTGATGGTGCCCGAGATCATCACCGGCACGCGCGTGCCCGTGCTGTCGAAGTACGACTCGATGGCGAAGAGCGCCGCCTTGGCGTTCAGCGTATCGAAGATCGTTTCGACCAGCAGGATATCTGCGCCGCCGTCCATCAGTCCACGCGTCGCCTCGACATAGGCCTCGACGAGTTGGTCGAAGGTGACATTGCGCGCGCCCGGGTTCTCGACTTCGGGCGACAGCGAGGCGGTGCGGTTGGTG
>CAYWCJ010000361.1:1001-4939 GCA_964456595.1 uncultured Gemmatimonas sp.
GAATGTCGCCGGTGCTGCCCTCGCGCGCCGCGTGGCCGACGAATTCGAAGCGCGGGCGCGAGGGGTCACGCGCTTCGAATTCGTCGGCCACGCGGCGCGCGAGGGCAGCACCGGCGACATTCAGCTCGTACGACAACGACTCCATGCCATAATCGGCCATGGAGATGGCGTTGGCGTTGAAGGTGTTGGTTTCGAGGATGTCGGCACCGGCCTCGAGATACTGCGCATGGATGGCGCCGACGATCTCGGGTTGCGTGATGACGAGGAGATCGTTGTTCCCCTTGAGATCGCGCGACCAGTCGGCGAATCGCGTGCCGCGGTAATCGGACTCGCCGAGTCGATACGTCTGCAGCATCGTCCCCATCGCACCATCGATGAGCAGGATGCGCTCGGCGAGCAGGTGCGGCAGGCGCGCAAGGCGGGAGGTGCGACTGACAGGCTTTGACATATCTTAAACATATCTATGACGACAGTTGCCGAGCACCCGATACAAGACACCGCGTCCGCGACGGACCGGCCGCGCGCTGCCCTGCTGGCCCGCCTGCTCGACCCTGAACAGGTCGTGATGTTCGACGGCGCGATGGGCACGATGCTCTACGCGCGCGGGGTGTTCATCAACCAGTGCTACGATGAACTGGCCCTGCGGGCGCCCGATCTCGTGCGCGAGATCCACGCGACGTATGTGCAGGCCGGCGCGGATGTCGTGGAGAGCAACACGTTCGGCGCCAACCGATCGAAGCTGACGCAGTACGGTCTCGAGGGGCAGGTGGCGGCCATCAACACGCGTGCGGCGCAACTGGCGCGCGATGCGGCCGGTGAGGATCGGCTGGTGGCCGGTGCCGTGGGTCCCCTTGGCGTGCGGCTGGAGCCGTATGGTGCCCTTGGCCGCGCTGAGGCCCGCGCGATCTTCGGCGAGCAGATGGCCGCCCTCAAGGCGGGTGGCGCGGACTGTTTCCTGCTGGAAACCTTCGCCGATCTCGAGGAGCTGGAGCAGGCCATTCTCGCGGCGCGCGACGTGGACCCCGGCATGCCGGTGATCGCGCAGGCGACGATCGGGCCCGAGTTGCGGACGGCGTACGGCGCGAGCCCCGAAGACATTGCCCGCGCGCTCGATCGGTGGGGGGTGGACGTCATAGGCCTCAACTGCTCGGTCGGTCCGCAGACGATTCTCGAAGCCATCGAGCGCATGACGGCCGTGACGCAGAAGAAGCTGTCGGCACAGCCCAATGCCGGCATGCCGCGCGACGTCGGTGGCCGCTCGATGTACATGGCCAGCCCGGAGTACATGGCCACGTATGCGCGCCATCTGATTCAGGCCGGCGCCAAGATCGTTGGCGGCTGCTGCGGCACCACGCCCGACCATATCAGGGCGATGGTGGAAGGCGTCCGACCGCTGGCGCCGCGCACCCGTGTGTCGGTTGGCGCGACGCGGTCGGCTGCCGGCGCGACGGCGGAGGTGGCGGTGGGTCGCACGCCCGTGCCGATGGCGGAACGCTCACGTCTCGCATCCAAGCTGGCCGCCGGCACGTTTGTCACCTCGGTGGAAATCGTGCCGCCGCGTGGCGTGGATACCGCCAAGCTGTCGCTCGATGCCGCCACGTTGCACAAGGCCGGCGTCGATGCCATCAACGTGCCTGACGGGCCGCGCGCGCAGAGTCGCATGGGCGCGATCGCCACGAGTCTCATCATCGAACGGCAGGGGATCGAAGCGGTCACGCACTACTGCTGTCGCGACCGCAACCTGCTCGGCATGCTGAGCGACCTGCTCGGCGCCTCGGCGCTGGGGCTTCGCAACATGCTGCTGATCACCGGCGACCCGCCGAAGATGGGGCCGTATCCTGATGCGACGGCGGTGTTCGACATCGACGCGATCGGGTTGACGAATCTGGTCAGCCAGCTCAATCGCGGGCTCGATCCGGGGAAGAACCCGATCGGCGAGCCGACGCAGTTTCTGATCGGCGTAGGCGTGAACCCGGCGGCCATCGATCCGGCGCACGAGAACAAGCGCTTTCGCTGGAAGGTGGAAGCGGGCGCGGAGTACGCGATCACGCAGCCCGTCTTCGATCCGGCGCAGCTCGAGACGTTTCTCGGCAGCATCGAGGACACACGCATTCCGATCGTGGCCGGCATCTGGCCGCTGGTATCAGCGAGGAACGCGGAGTTTCTGGCCAACGAAGTGCCCGGCGTGACCGTGCCCAAAGAAGTGCTGGACCGCATGCGGAAGGCGAACGACAAGAGCAAGGAGCATGCGCTGGCCGAAGGGATCGCGATCGCCCGCGAGGCGCTGTCGCGCGTTCGGGGGGCCGTGCAGGGAGTGCAGGTGAGCGCGCCGTTCGGGCGCATCGAGCTGGCGCTCGAGGTGTTCGCGTGACGCCAGTATAGCGCGCGGCCGAGCTGCCGCGTCCACTGCACGACGCAACACCCGCCCGACTGCACCGTGCCCATCAGCCGGCTAATCGCTCCTCGATTGGCGTGGTGGTTTGCGGGTCTGGACTGTCAGTCCGTGACATTGCTCACAACAGTGCATATTGTTGCGTACCAACTCTCAGCAATTGCCGAACTGGTCAGCACGGTGTTGGGCGCGACACCCCGTCGCACTCGCGCATCGCGCGTGGCAACGCAAAGACAGCAACGGAATTCATGTGCGGGTTCGTAGCATTTTTCGGTAAGAACGGGAAAGTCGTCGAGCCCGCCTGGGTTGAGGGCCTCATGGACACGATTCGTCATCGAGGTCCCGATGATTCGGGCGTGCACGTGGAAGGCACGAGCGCACTGGGCTTTCGGCGACTGAGCATTCTCGACCTGACGGCTGCCGGACATCAGCCGATGCTGAGCGGCGATGGTCGTTTCGCGATGGTGTTCAACGGCGAGATCTACAACTATGTCGAGCTCCGCGCGGAGCTTCGGGCGCTCGGCCACTCCTTTCGTTCCTCGGGAGACAGCGAGGTACTGCTCGCGGCTTACGGTCAGTGGGGCGCAAAGTGCGTGGACAGGCTTCGCGGCATGTTCGCGTTCTGCATCGTGGACCGCACCTCCCGTGCCGTATTCGCCGCGCGCGACCGGTTCGGCATCAAGCCGCTGTACCTGCAGGAAACGGCGGAGGGCGTCCTGCTGGCGTCCGAGATCAAGGCGATTCGCAGGGCTGCGTTGCGGGAGGCGCGGCCCAACGTTCCACGCTTCGCGCAGTGGCTGGCCGATGGCCGCATGGACGCACTGCCGAACAGCGCAGAAACGTTTCTCGAAGGCGTGGAACAGGTCATGCCCGGCACGACGCTGACCATCTCGCCAACGGGCGTGGTGTCCCGCCAGCGATACTACTCACCCGACTGGATTCCGGAGACCGGCGCAGCAAGCGCCGATGAGTTTGGCGCGCTGCTGGATGACGCCATTCGCCTGCATTTGCGATCGGATGTTCCGATCGGCGTGATGTTGAGCGGTGGCATGGATTCCGTCTCGCTCACCTGTCGATTCTCCGCGCTCACCGGCGGCCCGGAGGCCCGAACGCAGCCCATTCACGCATTCTGCTACACGGCAGACGAATTTGACGAGCTGTCGCAGCTGCAGGACACCGTCCGCGCCACCGGTGTCTCGCAGCACCGCGTGTCGGATTCATCCGCGGAACATTTCTGGGGCCTGCTGCCCAAGCTCATCTGGCATCATGACGAACCGGTGCAGGGAACCTCGGCGCTCGTCGGGTTCGAGCTTTATCGCTTGGCGGCATCGCACAACATTCGGGTGGTGTTGTCGGGACAAGGCGCCGACGAAACGCTGGCCGGCTATCCGAACTACTTCGACAACTTGCTGGTGTCGCTGGCGCTGAGCGGTCGGCTGCCCGCGTTGTTGCAGCAGGCCACGATCATCGCGCGCGAGCGTAAGCTGCCGCGTACTAGGGAAGCTCTGCACAAATAGTGCGTTTTCGCGAGGTCGATGCAATATTG
>CAYWCJ010000362.1:0-1311 GCA_964456595.1 uncultured Gemmatimonas sp.
ATGCGACTCCGCGCGTCGTCCGATTGCCGGTACGGTGACATGTCGGCGATGACGTGATTCCAGCCGCGAAACAGTGTGAGCACACGCACCGTGTCAGCCACGTACACCACCGTCACACAGCGGGCAAAAACGGGTGACGATCACGATAGCGAGGCGTCAACCGATTGCGATGCATCCTTCCCAGCCTCCTGAGCACGACGTGCGCACCCCGCGCACCGCCGAACTGTGCTTCTCGTGGAGTGCGGCGAACCATCGCGGGCTCGATCTTGCCCATCACGGCGACTGGTCGTTGGCGGCCGATGCGTTCGCCGAAGCGGTGGATCTGCTGGCCGGTGCGGAGCCGCAGGAACCCGGCACGCACGACGCGCTCGCGCTCGTGCTCAGTAATCTGGCGGTCGCCTGTTTCCGCGCCGATCGACTGGACGATGGAATCCGCCATGCGCAGCGGGCCTGCGCGTTGCGCGTTGCGCTCGTGGGGGAGGATGCCGTCGCGGTCGCCCGTGCCAGGTCGGACCTCGCCGTGATGCTGTGCGCGGCCGGTCGCACCGACGAGGCAGCGGCACGAGACGCAGGTCCTCGTCGCCCGCGTGGTGCTCGACGCCGACGATGGCGCGATGGATCAACGCCGCTGCCTCGTCGGTGCGACCGGCCGCGCACGATTTACCCGTGGAGTCGGCCGAGTTCCTGCTGCGCAAGGTGGCGATGTCGCGCAACCAACGTCGACCTGCCACTCCTGCGGAGCAGGCCGTCGCGGAGAACGCAGTAGCGGGGCAGGCAATCGCGGCGCATTCAGCAGCGGGGCCTTCGCCGGCCCCTGCTGCAGCGTCGCTGGACGCTCCAGCTGATACTCCACCGGATCTGCGGGCGGATGTCGCGATCGAGCACGCGGATGCGCTGGAGCTGGTGGGCGATACGAGGACGATCGAGCTGCAGGCGATTCCGCGGGAGACTCTGCGGGAGACTCCGCGGGAGATTCCGCGAGAGACTCCGAGTTTCGATGCCGACGATCAGCCGTTGCGGGATGCCGTGGCGTTGACCGGTGTCCTGCTGCGCACGACACCGACCGGTGCACCCGTGGTTCGGCATCGCGATGCGAACGCAGACGTCTGGCGTGCGAGCGAGGTGCCCGACGACAACCCGCTGCCGCATCATTTGCCAGAGCGCGGGCTGGCGCACGTTCGCGAGGGTGATGTGCGCGAGGCGGTCGCGCACATTGCGTCGCAGGCGCACGCCGAATCGGTGCAGTCTCACGATGCGCTGGAAACCATGCGGTCGCGCACGCTCGCGCCCATCGCCGATCCGATGCCGATC
>CAYWCJ010000362.1:1411-2995 GCA_964456595.1 uncultured Gemmatimonas sp.
GCCGATCCGATGCCGATCGATCTCGAGGTCACGGCCGCCTTCGCGCACGAACTCGAACGCGATCTGCACGCGACGCTCCCCTCCTCCTCCTCACTCGGCTTTCGCGTCGAGTACGGATTTGATGGCTATGAGGAGCAACATCGCGCGTCGAGCGATGCGCAACCCGAGCAACAGGTCACGCCGACGGGTTCGTCCGCGTTACTGCACGGTCACGACGACGACCGCACCGAACCTGTCGCGGTCGGGGCAGACCATGATGCGGCGCTGCGCAACAGTCTGGTGATGAGCGACGAGGCGGAGACGGATGCGCCGCGCGCGCGACTATCGTTTGGTGCCGCGCTCCGTGCAGGACGCGCGACCGCACCCAGAAGTTCGCACGGAGTGCTGGTCACGGCGGTCATCACACTGTCCGTCGCTGCGGCCTCGGTGTGGATCTACCTGAACAACGGCTTCTGAACCGCAACCGGCGCGCGCACTCCGCGTCGGTCCGACGATCAGTTCTTGTGGCGGAAGGTGATGCGTCCGCGCGTGAGATCGTACGGCGAGACCTCGACCGTCACACGATCGCCAGCGAGCACTCGGATGCGATTGCGGCGCATATTACCTGCCAGTGTCGTGAGCACTTCATGACCGCTCTGGACGGTCACGCGAAACGTGGCGTTCGGCAGCAATTCGGTGACGGTACCCTCTAGTTCGATCGCGTCCTGCTTACTCATGTATTCACATACCTCAAACTGCGACTCGGTGTGGCCCACGCGGGGATCGCGAGGGCACGGTCCCGGAAATGTAAGCGTCGGCGAGTCCGGCCGGCCACCGCGCCCGGATATCCCTTCACATGCCGGGTCTGGTGCCGTCCAGGTCGGGACGCACGCGTGACCCTTTCTGCAGAGCTGCCCAGCACTTCGGCGCCGGCATCGGGGACTTCCGTGCATGCGCTCTCGCGCGCCTCGGTGCTGCTGGTAGGGCCGGGATGGTTGGGCGGCGCGATCGTCGACGCGCTGCTGTTGGCGGGCGCCAACGTCTGGACGATGCAGCGCTCGCCCCCGCAGGCCGTCACGCAAACAGACGATGTCACGGGACCGGACACGCCCGCTCGCGGGCAGCGACATGACCTCGTCGGCGACATCCAGTCGGCGGCGACCGACGCCGTGATCATGGGGCAGTTGCCATCCCGGCTCGATCACGTCGTGCTGTGCATCGCGCCGTCGAGAGAACGAGGCGACACGCATGAGAGCAGTTATCCCGCCGCCGCGCGAGGCGCGCTTGCAGTCGCCTTGGCTACGGGGGCGTGCACGCTGCTCTACACGTCGAGTACCGGAGTCTACGGCCGAACCGACGGGTCGGTTGTGACGGACGATTCGCCGGTGGAGCCAACGGACGTGCGGCAACAGGCGCTCGTGGACGCAGAGCGGGCATTGCTCGACAGCAGTGCGTCAGGCGTCGATGGCACCGTCCCAGGCATCGTCGTGCTCCGCGTCGCGGGGCTGTACGGACCGGGGCGCGATCCGGCTCGCCGATTTGGCGATCCTGCCATTCTCGCCGATGCCGGTATCAGCTGGAGCAACTTCGCGTGGCGGGACGATG
>CAYWCJ010000362.1:3005-4936 GCA_964456595.1 uncultured Gemmatimonas sp.
TCTGTTGTCCGACCCGCGGTTTCATCGCGGCGGCCACGTCTTCAATTGCGCCGACGGACACCCGATGCAAGCACGCGAGATTGCGTTCGCGCTCGGCGTCGAGCGATCCCCCGACGACACGCGCGCGACTCCCGAGTCCGGAGCGGGGACCAGGTCCTCACGCGGCGCGATCCGTTCCAATCAACGCATCATGGTGGATGGTCTCCTCGCTGCCGGATGGAGACCTGCGGTGCCTACGGTGTTGCACGGTCTCGCCCGACTTGGCCATCAGCTGCAACGCACCGACGAGCGCGACGGCAACACCCGCCAGGCGATCGAACCGGTCGCTTCATGAGCGCCCTGCCATACGGTCCGATGACCGCCGAGGTCCGTCGATTTCTGGTGCAACTCGCGGCATTGGAGCTCGATGCGCACGACACGGTTGTGCAGCGCTTCGCCGAGATCGTACAGGCTCGCTCGTTCGCGGTTGCCGACGAAACGGTGGGCAATGTCATCGAGCGCAGCGGTCGTACGGATGCACGTGACGCATTGGCTGGTCCGCTGCTGCAGCTGGTGCGGTTGCACGAGCCGGCGGAGGAGCTTTCGACGCAACACGAAACGTCGGACGCCGCTGAACAGATGCGCCGCGACACGAGCGCGAGTGACGCCGCCCCGGTGCTACTCGATCCGATCGCCGAGCCCGCGTTGGCTGCGTTGCTGGCGTTGCTGGTTCGCGATCTGTTGTCGTCGGAATCGTTCGACGCGCTTTACGCGCCCTTTCGCGAGATCATTCCGGTGGGTCCAGCGACAGCGTGAAGCGCGGAATCACGGCGTCGAAGGTGGTGTTGTCATCGCGGACGAAACGATAGACGCCTTCCATCCAGCCGCTCGGCGCCTTGAGCACGCAGAACGAGCGGTATTCGTGCACCTGGCCCGGCATCAGATGCGGTTGCTCCCCGACCACGCCTTCTCCTTCGACCACCGTTTCGCCGACCGCGTCGTCATGAATGAGCCAGCGACGCGTGCGTAGCTGCGCCGCCTGCGTGGCCACGTTCTCGATGCGAATATCGTACGCAAACACATACTGCTCGAGCACCGGGTTTGAGCGCTCGCGCAGGTACGCGGGACGCACAGAAATCCGAATTCCCGATGTAATCTTGTAGAAGAATGGCGGGCGATCAGTCTTCATGCTCGCGTCCTCGCTTCGCTGGAGCCGACGTGGATGGGCGTGCGGTGGGTGTGACGAAAACCGGTGCACTCTCGGCGCCCGCCCGATTGAGCGCCGTGACGGAAACTACCGTCAGAGCCGTCCCTTCGGGAAACAGCCACGACTTGGCATCGCCGGGGAGGAGTTCGGATATCCAACCGGTATCGGTGCGCGCACGCACGAGCCACTGCCACGGGGCCAGCTTTGTCGTCGTCGACAGAATGACGCCGCGCACTGCACCGCCCTCGCTCAGCCGCGCGATCGGCTGCGGCGCCGGTGCGACCGACAGCCATGGCGATGCGGGCACCAACGCTGGCAATTCGTATGGGCCGGCCACGAGCGCATCGTTCATTCCCGCCTGATTCACGAGGAATGACTTCATGGAGAAATGCACATTGCCCGTCGCGCCGGGATTCGCCCGCGTGACGCGAATCTGCTCCACCAGTTCGGAGACGGGGAACGCACTGCGGCCGGCGGCGCCAGCACGCGAGGTGAAGTTGCCAGGCCAGAGGTGGCGGGCCCGTGTGTTCTCACCAGCCCACCAGCCCAGAAGCACGGGATACGACTGCTCCGCCTTTGTCGTGGGCCAGTACAGTTGCGGCGTGAAGTAGTCGACCCATCCTTCGCGCAGCCACTTCCGCGCGTCGGCGTACAGCTCGCTGAAGGAATCGAAACCACGAATCTGCGAGGGATAGCCCGGTCGCCAGATGCCGAACGGGCTGATGCCGAACTTCACCCACGGCTT
>CAYWCJ010000363.1:0-4109 GCA_964456595.1 uncultured Gemmatimonas sp.
GAGGAGGAAACATCGCTCGTGATCGTGACTCTAGCCGATGGTGCCAGGACCACGCTCGCCGATGTGCGCTCCGTCCGGCTTGCGCGCGACAACGGCAGTTGGATGATCCATACGCCAGGCACGGACACGGCGGGTCGTGCCGTTGGGGGAGCGGACAGTGCATCGCGCGCGGCAGCCGCCGGCGCCGGTCGTGGCGGACGCGGCGCACCGGGCGGCGTACCCGCGGCGGGCGGCGCATCGCGACGTCGCATGTGGGGTAAAGGCGGCAACGATATCTATCTCATCGACGCGGTGGCGGGCACGCGCAGGCTCGTCAAGCAGAAGATCACCGGTCAGTCGCAGCTGTCGGTCGACGGCAAGTACATCATCTGCTTCGACGACAAGCACTGGTACACGTACTCGATCGCCACCGGCAAGACCGCCGGTCTTTCGGCGCCGCTGCCCAACGTCAACTTCGAACAGGAGACGTGGAGCACCCCGAGCGATCCCTCGCCATGGGGAATCGCCGAACGTGCCGTCGACCCCACCAAGCCGCTCTTTCAGCGCGCGTTCAGCGAAACGAACAAAGGCAGCGGGTTCTATCGCGAAACGCTCGCGTCGAAGAAGGCGCCCGAACAGATCGTCTTCGGTGATCTCAACGACGGTGCGCCACAGAAGGCGCGCCACGCCGACACGTATCTCGTCCCCAGGAGCAACTTCGTCGACTTCCCGAACCTGTGGGTCGGCACGTCGCTCGCCGATCTCGCGAAAATCAGCGACGCGAACCCGTGGCAGCAGGATTGCAACTGGCGCACAGCGGAACTGGTCACGTGGCTCAGCGACGACAGCATGCCGCTGCAGGGCATTCTCTACAAGCCCCAGAACTTCGATCCCAACGAGAAGCACCCGATGATCTCGTCCTTCTACGCGGATCTGTCAGACGGGCTGCACAACTGCATCGCGCACACAATCCGGCCAGTCGCGCCAATCAGAAGGACATTGCCATGTGCATGCAGCAGTTCTTCGACAACAAGCTCAAAGGCGCCGCTGCCCCGGAGTGGATGGTCAAAGGCATCGCGGCCAAGGACAAGGGCAAGGATCAGATCAACACGGCACCCAAGCCGATCACGCCATGATCATCCATCCGGTTGCCATACCGCGCCGCTGATCAGGCGGGAACGGCAACCGGTTTCGCCATCAACTCCCGCGCGCGTGTGCGCAAGGAGAGGTCGCGGTCCTCGGCCGCTATGCGCAACAACGGCATGGCCGTCGAGGGCCGCAGCGCCAGCAGCCCTTCCAGCATTGCGATGCGCAAGGATCCCGAGTAGGCACCGCGCGCCGATGGTGAGCACAGTTTCGCCAGGCGCTGCACGGCATCCGCGCTACGCGTCGCGACCATCGCATCCAACAGCGCGCGCTGCATCGACTCGTCGCGTTCGAGTTCAAGCGCGTCGCCAAGGGCCGTCGCATTGATGTTGCCACTGGCCAGTTCGCGCAGGTTTTTGAAGGCGCGATGACGTACCGCCGCCGAACGGTCACGCATGGCACCGCTGAGGGCAGCGATCGCCGCTGGCGTGGCAATGCGGCGTAGTGCCGTGACCGTGGCCAGTCGCACGCGTTCGTCGGCGTGACCGAGCGTCTGCGCCAGACCCGCTTCGCAGTCCTTGGCCCCCATCGCGCCAAGCACGGACACGGCATTGCGCACGACGTACCAGGTGGAGTGCGAGAGATTGCGCAGCAGCAGCGGAATGCCGGTACGCATCTCCACGATCGCGTCGAAGAGGGCGCGACGCGCCGAACGATCCGTCTCCTTGATGAGCCGCGAGATAAGCGTTCCGACACCGCTCTCGCCAGATCTCTGCAATACCGCCAGCACGTCGGCACGTGAGACGGCGCTGCTGGTGAGCAGTTGCGCAACCAACTGCAGAATGCTCGGCGACGCGAGCTGATCGAACGTTGCCGTCCAGACGATCCGGAAATCATCGGCACTGTCACCGAGTGCTTCGCAATGACGCTCGGTACGCAGGACGTCGAGCAGCAGCAACGTCACCTGTTCGGCGTCCATCTCGGACGCGTAGAGCTGCAACTGCTCGGTGAGTCCTTCCGCGAAAGTGTAGGCGTCGTCGGCCGTGGCGCAGGCCAGCGCGCCGGAGACGGTCGGGCGGGACGACTGCACCGTGGTCACGTCCTCATCGAGCGACGAGGTACGGTCGGTTTGCAACACCAGGCGCACATGCCAGCAGCCGAGCGCGTGCGCACGGAGGTCGGTGCGGGCACTCGGTCCTTCGGGTGACTCGGAGAGCAGATTGGCCAGCAGCAGCAGTTCTTTCGCGGCCGCGGTGGCCTCGATGCTGACGAGGGCGACACCATGTCGTTCCATCGCCTCGATGAGTGGCGCCACTTCATGCCCGCCGTCCGCGATCGCCTGCTCGTTCACGCAGAGTGTGCCACCATGCACGGTGAACGCCGCGTCGCCCTGCGCGGCCACCTCGCACAACTTCACGAGGCACTGCTTGAGTGCATCCGGTGCCGCATGTGCGCCCAATACGCGAATCAGCGCGGCAAGCGCCTTGGCGAGGGTTGAGACATCCATTTCCGATTCGACCATGATTCCGCGTCCTGCGTGTTCGAAGAAGGGTTGCCCGGACGATATCGACTCGATAAAGCTGGCATCGATTCTAGGACGACTGACGGACCCGGTACGTCATGCGGCCGCCGCATTCCGTCACGGATGGGAGTTGTGCCAAACTTCACTCCACGGCACCGATGCCCTCGCGCCACCCCCTCGCAGGCACGAACTTGCCTGCGTAACGTCGCGATTCATTCGGCTCCCTGGTGTTGACGTTCCCCCCCCGCTCGATCGCCAGTCCATCCGGCCAGCCATCATCATGTTTCGTCGCACACAGACGCTCACCTGCATCGCATTCGTCCGTTTCGTCGCGCTCTTCCCGCTACTCGCGGCGGCCCACGCGCTCTCTGCGCAGCCAGCCTCGCGCGCCGGCGATCGACTGCCCGAGCGTGCCGTACGTCGCGATATCCCGATCACCAACGCCATCCGCCGAGCATACGTGGCCGGCACGCGCGATTCCACGGGCCGGCCGGGGCGCAATTACTGGCAGCTTCGCACCGACTACCGCATCGACGTTGCGCTCGATCCGGCCACCTCGCGACTGACTGGCAAGGCCCGCATCACCGTGCACAACACCAGCCCGGATTCGCTGACCGCCATCGCGCTGCGCCTCGATCCGAATCACTTTCTCGGGAATGCCCCGCACGCCGCGCCCTGGGTCCCGGCCGAGGTAACCGATGGCATGGTGCTCTCCCGCCTGAGCGTCGACGGGAAGGCAGTGAACATCTCGTCGAACTCCGCCCCGTCTGGCGATGGTGCCTCGGGGGCCCGGGCGATCGCAGCCGCGCAGCAGAACGCCGCCAATGCACCGGCGTCCGAACCGGTGCTTCGCAATGGCCGCTCCACCGCCGCCAGTGTGCGGCTCAGCAAGGCGATTGCCGCTGGTGCGACGTCCGTCATCGAGATCGACTGGTCGCACAAGCTCCCCGGCGGTCCGGGATCGGGGCACCGGATGGTGCAGCGCTGGGCCGATACGCTCTATCAACCCACGCAGTGGTTCCCGCGCGTCTCGGTGTACGACGATCTGCGCGGTTGGGATAATGAGCTGTACCTCGGCCCTTCCGAGTTCTACAACAATTTCGGCACGTTCGATGTGAGCATCGATGTGCCGGCGGGGTGGATTGTGAGCGGCACCGGACTGTTGCAGAACCCCGATCAGGTGCTGACCGCGAAGGCGCGTGCGCGACTGGCCACGGTGACGTCATCCGACGCCATCACCACGATCGTTGGCCCGGACGAGATTGGCCCGGGGCAGGCAACGACGAATGGCGATGCGAACGGGCGCCTGGTCTGGCGCTTTCACGCCGACACGGTGAACGATTTCGCGTGGGCGACGGCCAAGAAGTTCGTGTGGACGGCAACGCGCGCCACCATCCCGACCAAGGGCGCGGTGCCGATTCACATGCTGTATCTGCCGGGACGCGCCGCGGCCTTTGCCAACGCCGGGCCGATAACGCGGCATGCGCTCGAGTTCTACTCCAAGCTCTGGTTCCCGTATCAG
>CAYWCJ010000363.1:4119-4926 GCA_964456595.1 uncultured Gemmatimonas sp.
AATACCCAATGGTGATCAACTCCAATCAAGGCGCGGCCGATCATGAAGCGGGTCACCAGTGGTGGCCGATGGTCGTGAGCAACAACGAAACGTGGTACGGCTGGATGGACGAAGGGTTCAATCAGTACATGAACATTTTATCCGACGCCGATGCCGCGAAACGCGCACCGAACCTTGACGGCCCTGGTCAGTCATACGGTCGCACCAGCGGCAACGAAGCCGAACCGCCGATGATGTGGAACGCGAATTACGCCGGTCCCGGCTTCTACGGTTTCCAGACGTACAGCAAGACGCCGCTGATGCTTTCCGCACTCGGCGGCGTTGTTGGCGACAGTGCGGTGCAGCGCGCGCATCGCGAATGGGCGACGGCGTGGATGTACAAGCATCCGTCGCCGTGGGACTACATGTTCTTCATGAACAACGCGCTCGGCCGCGACCTCGGCTGGTTCTGGAACTACTGGCTGTTCACGACCGAAAGCGTGGACGGTCGCATCGAGAACGTGAAGATGGCGGGGATGCGCACGACGGTGGTGGTGAAGCAGGACGGGCAGATGCCGTCGCCGGTGGTGCTCGACGTAACGTTCGCGTCAGGTGGGGCGCCGATCCGACTGATGAAGAACGCCGTGATGATCGACAGCATCACGGCGCGCGTGACGTACCCGGTGGACGTCTGGTTTGCGGGGAGCAAGACGTTCACCGCGGAGCTGGTGTTTGGCGGCCGCAAGATCGAGAAGGTGCAACTCGATCCGCAGCGCCGGTTTCCGGATCGCGAGGCGACGGACAATGTGTGGCCGAGGGTGGCGAGCG
>CAYWCJ010000364.1:0-4919 GCA_964456595.1 uncultured Gemmatimonas sp.
GACCCCGGGCGTGCGTGTCGCCACCGGATACGCGTACATTGCCACTGCACCGTATGGCGAAGCGCCCAGCGCAACGCCGTTGCGCGAGCATCGGAGCTGGCAGCAGCTCTCGTTGGCGCATCGCGCGGGCGCACTCTCCGTCACGCATCGCTATCGATGGGAGCAGCGCTGGCTCGCCCCACTCAGACCGGTCGGTGGCGGTGCGCCGGAGCTGGCACCGTTTCAGTATCAACAACGCGCGCGATACATGGTGCGTGGACAAGGCGAGCTTCCGTTGCTGCGCGTCAACGGGCGACCGCTGCTCGGCTTCGTGTGGGATGAGCTGCTCATGCCCGTTGGCCATGCGGACGCCACCGCCCGACTGGCGCAGAACCGCATTGCCATTGGTGTCGGTGTACCGATCGATGCCCGACAGCGGGTCGAAGTCGGCTACATGAATTTGTGGAATGCGCTGTCCGGTGCGCGCACGAACGAGGTGAACCACACGCTCAGCGTGTCGTGGGTGTGGGTGCGGGCACGGAATCCGCGCTAGCGATGGCGCGTGGCGCTGTCGTGCAGAAAAGCTGCGGCAAACAGATGACAGGTTGCCTTCGGTGCGCGGCTGTGCCTCGTTGAAGATTCACTTCTTCGTCAGACCCAGCCTCGCCCTCAGGGCATGGGCGCGCTGGCAGGCCGAGAGGGGCGCTGGTACCCGTTCACACCGTCGGACGACGCAGTCCATGCTTCGTTGCCTGCTCGAAGGCGTGCGCGATCTGCAGTACGCTCCAGTCGCCACGAGGACGACCGACAATCTGCAGACCAACCGGAAGGCCGCTGCGACTGAAGCCGGCCGGTACCGAGATGCACGGACACGCCATGAACGTCACGTACCAACAGGAACGCATCCAGTCGATGTAGGTGGGCATCGTCACGCCAGTGATACTCGTCGGATACTCGGTCGAGAGTGGAAACGGCTCGACCTGCGTCACCGGCAGCACAAAAAAGTCGTGCTTCGCAAAAAACGCGGTCACGTCCCGCATCATGCGGCTCTGCCGCGCCAACGCCCGCGCGACTTCAGCACTGGTCACGCGCTCGGCCTCGGCGATCTCCCATTTCACCGTGTCCTTGAACATGGTGGGGTTCGCGCTCGCCAGTTTCGCGTAGTTGGAGTGATACGACAGATGGCGCAGAATCGGGAACGCCTCGTCGACACCCGTGAAGTCGGGCTCCGCCTCCTCGACCGTGCAGCCGAGATCGACAAACGCCTGCCGATTGGCGTTGACGACGCGCGTGATCTCCGACTCGAACGGGATGCCGCCGAGGTCCGTGAACCACGCGATGCGTGTGCCTTGCATGTCGCGAGCCAACGGCGCGCGGAACAACGTCGGGTCATCGGTCAACGCGATGGGATCCGGCGCGTAATGACCGGCGATTGCACTCAGGAAGAGCGCAACGTCAGCCACGGTACGCGCCATCGGTCCAGCGGTGGACAGCGGTGACCACGAGCCATCGTCGTCGGGAACACGACCCGGAGACGGACGAAAGCCAACGACGTTGTTCCATGCGCCCGGATTCCGCAGCGAACCGCCAGTATCACTTCCATCGGCAATCGGTATGAGGTTGCAGGTTAGTGCGCATGCGGCACCACCGCTGCTACCGCCAACGGTGCGCGACCTGTCGTACGCATTCCGTGTGGCACCGAAGACTGGATTGAACGTGTTCGAGCCGGCGCCGAACTCCGGCGTGTTCGTCTTGCCCAGGGTGATCGCGCCGGCCGCCCGAATACGCTGCACGATGAGCGCGTCCACGGTCGGCACATGGTTGGCGTACATCGGCGACCCGAAGGTGGTGCGAATCCCCGCCGTGTTCACCAGATCCTTGTGCGCCACCGGCAGCCCATGCAGCGGACCGAGTGTGCCGCCACGGGCCTGATGCGCGTCAGCCTTGCGCGCCTCGGCCAATGCGCGTTCGGGCACCAACGTCACGATCGCGTTGACCTTGGGATTCACGCGCTCGATGCGCGAGAGGTGGGCCGTCATGACCTCGTGCGCGGAGCACTGTTTGCGACGAATGCGATCGGCGAGGTCAACTGCAGTGAGGGCACACAGCTCATCGCTGGAGTCGATGCGTGCCGCGGGGGCTGCATCCGACGACTGGAAGGGATGCATTGGCGGGGAATCGATGGGGATGGCGCGGGCGATCTCCGGCAGCGCACCGGCAAGCGCAGCGGCGCCGAGGAGTTGACCGAAGGCGCGCCGGGAGATGACGTCTGCGTGATCGCTCGTCATTGCACGTGCTCCAGCATGACATCACCACGCATGTCGGTTCCTGAGGAGAGGAGGGTCGACCGGCCGCTGTCGAACGCACGCCCGGGGGGCGATCGTGTACGACATCAAGTAACGCGCACCGACCGGCGAGGCAATGCCCTGCCGGTTGTGGCGCTGCGGATCGCGAAGCCGCATGCTTGGTACTTCGCACCGGTCACCGCCACCCGATCGTCTCCATGAACACCATTCGTCATCGCACCTCCCGTCGCATCATCGGTGCGGTCTGCGCCGTCGTCGCGACCGCGTCCTCCATGTCGGCGCAGCCCTCGTCGCTGCGCGCGACCGACTACGCCGATCTCAAACTCCGCAACATCGGACCCGCGTCGATGTCCGGTCGCGTGGTGGATATGGATGTGGTCGAGTCCGATCCATACACGATGTACGTCGCGGGCGCGACCGGTGGCGTCTGGCGCACGCGGGACAACGGTATCACCTGGGAATCGCTCTTCGATGCAGTGCCGGTACACTCGATTGGCGATCTCGTCGTCAACCAGAACAACCCCAACATCCTCTGGGTGGGCACGGGCGAGCGCGCCAATCGGCAGAGCGTGAGTTGGGGCGACGGGATCTACAAATCCACCGACGCCGGCAAGACGTGGGTGAACGTCGGACTGCGCGACAGCAAGCATATCGGCCGCATCGTGCTGCATCCTACGAATCCCGATATCGCCTGGGTGGCGGCGCAGGGATCGGTGTGGGGCACCGGTGGCGATCGCGGCGTCTTTCGCACCACCGACGGCGGACGCACCTGGACGCGCACCCTGTTCGTGGACGACGAGACGGGTGCCACCGATGTCGCCATCGATGGCAGCGATCCCAACACACTCTACGCTGCGATGTACCAGCGTCGTCGCAGTGCATTCGGCTTTGATGGTGGTGGGCCGGGCAGTGGTCTCTACAAGAGCACCGACGCCGGGGTGACGTGGATGAAGCGCACGGGCAACGGACTGCCGAGTGGCGAGTACGGTCGCATCGGCATCGCCGTGTGGCGGAAGAACAGCAACGTGCTCGTGGTCAGCATCGAACAGGGCGCGCGCTACAACGCGTCCACCGCCTACATCGAACGCAAGGCGGGACTGTATCGCAGCGATGACAAGGGGGCCACCTGGAGCTTTCTCTCCAACTGGAATCCGCGTCCGATGTACGCCAGTCAGCCGACCATCGATCCCAACGACGACAAGCGCGTCTACATGCTCAACGCGTACTCGTACAGCGATGATGGCGGCAAGACCTTCACCGCACCGCGCACCACCACACATGGCGATGATCGATTCGTCTGGGTCGATCCGAAAGACAGCCGTCACGTCATCAAGCTCGACGACGGCGGCATCGGCATCAGCTACGATCGCGGCGTCAAGTTTCTCTTCGTGTCATCGCTGCCGCTGTCGCAGTGGTATCGCGTGGCGCTCGACAACGCAGTGCCGTTCAACGTGTACGGCGGCCTGCAGGACAACGGGTGCTGGATGGGGCCGAGTGCGAGTTGGACAACGAGCGGCATCCTGAACGAGCATTGGTCGCGCCTGTGCGGTGGTGATGGCTTCTTCGTTCTGCCCGATTTGAAGCGCCCCGGCGTGACATTCTCTGCCTCACAGTTTCTCGGACTGCAGCGCAACGACACGAAATCGTGGCAGGCGCAGGACATCCGGCCGGGCGACAGTCAGGGACACATCGCAGGCCGTCGCAACTGGGATACCTGGGGCAAGCCCGGCGCCGCGCAACCCCTCGGCAACGCGATGCATCCCGCCAACTGGGATTCGCCGATCGTGCTTTCCCCGCACGACACCGGCACGATCTACGTCGGCATGCAGCACCTGTTCCGCTCGCGCGATCGCGGTCTCACGTGGACCGACCTCGGCGACATGACCACGGGGGTCGATCGCTCCACGTTGCCGTTGATGGGTCGCCAGCCAAGTGCGAACACGCTGTCGATTGACGATGGCGTGCCGTACTTCCCCGGTATCACCGCGCTGGCGGAATCGCCACGTCGCAAGGGCGTGTTGTACGTGGGGACGGACGATGGTCGCTTCCGTGTGTCGCGCGATGGCGGCGCCACGTGGGATGATCAACAGATGCGCTTTCCCGGACTCCCGGCGGGCGCATGGTTCGCCGGCGTGGAAGCGTCGCGGCATGCCGATGGCACCGCGTACGTCACGGTGGACAATCATCGCAGCAACGATTTTCGCAACTACGTCTTCATGACCACCAACTACGGCGGCACGTGGACGCCGATCGCGGGTGACCTTCCGGCCGAGCGCGTGGCGCGCACCGTGCGCGAAGACCCGCGCAATCCATCGCTGCTGTATCTCGCGACGGAGTTTGGCGCGTTCGTATCGCCGACGCGTGGCGCACAGTGGTTGCCGTTGCGCAACAACATGCCGACGATGCCCTTCAATGACATCGCGGTGCACACGCGCGACAATGCGCTGGTGCTGGCCACGCACGCACGCGGCGTGTGGGTGCTCGATCAGATCAACGCGCTGCAGGAGCTTACTCCGGCAGTACTCGCGTCGACGTCGCATCTCTTCACCATGCAGCCGGCGCACCAGATACGCACGACCAACCTGCGACCACACACGGGCGATATGCTCTTTCGCGGTGAGAATCCGGCCAACG
>CAYWCJ010000365.1:0-4909 GCA_964456595.1 uncultured Gemmatimonas sp.
GGGTACGACTTCCTGGTCGACCGGTGAAGTGTCGGCGCACATCTTCGTGTGCCGCTGGCACGACGGTTGGCCTTCGTGCCCAGCGGCGATGTGTTTTTCGCCGATAGCGCGGTCGACTGGCAGCTGAATGCGGATCTCGTCGTTCCGCTTCGCGCCCTGTACATCGGCGGCGACATTGGAATACTGCGCGCCGATGACCGGGAGACGGGAGACGGGAGACGGGAGCTGTCGGGCCGTCCCGATCAGTGGCAGGGCGAGTCGGCGCCGCTGGCGATCGAGCGCGCGTCCTACGGCGCAGCGAGCACCGCGCCGATGATCTCGACGACAAGCAGAGCCTTTCACTTCGACACACGATCTCATGTCTCACGTACTGACTTCCTCACTCATGCACACTACCGTACCCGCTCGCATGAACGCTGCCCTGCTCGGATTCGTCCTGTCGGTGGTGCCCGTCACCGTGGTTGCGCAGGACGGACAGGCCGGCCACCACGACCATGCCGGCGCACCGGTGGACTGCCGGACGCTGGCGGCGCCGCCGTGGTCTGGCCTGTCCGCCACTGATCGCGCGACGATCGACCGACTGCAGCGCGCGGCGCGCGCGCTCGAGCAGACGGACGCCGCCACCCGCGCCGGGTTCATTCCCCAGTTCGGGGACATCCCCACCATGGGCGTCCACTGGGTCAACCGGGATCGCATGCAGGATGCGGTGCAGGCCGATGCCCCCGATCACCTGCTGTTCGCGCGCATCGCCGGCCGCGACAGCCTTGTGGGGGTGGCGTACGCGTTCCGCGGACCGGTCGATGCCAAGCTCCCGACGCTTTACGACAGTCCGCTTGCGGCATGGCATGACCATGCCGCTCTCGGCGGCGGCGGCGGCAACACCTTGCACATGCTGCACGTGTGGTTCGTCCCGTCGCCGTACGGACCGTTTGCCGGAAACAACTTCTTGCTCGCGTTCATGGCCGCTGGCCGGGCGCTCCCGAATGCGTGCTGGATCCAGTCCGAGGCGGAGGTGACACGCTTCGAGTTGCTGGCCACGCTGGTGGACGTGCTGCATCGCCGATCGGATTCCACCCGTGCGCAGGGTGGTCGCGCGGTCGCGCGTGGCCGCGTCGGCGCGGCGGGAGCAGGCACAGCGCTGGCGACCGCTCTGGACGCAGTTGCCACCCGACTCAGGCCGCACTTCGCAGCTCTGGATTCGGCGGCCCGTGCCGTCGATCGCGTCGCGTGGGACCGCGCCGCCGACCAGTCGCTCGTCGAGCTGCGTCCGGCCGAACGCCGGTTGGTCGAGACCATGCGCGACCGCGTGAAAGGCATCCAGTCCAGCTCCGCAGGTCAACCGAGGCGCAACCGATGAAGAATCTCCTTGTTGCGCAACAGGATTAACAGGATGCCGGTGGCGGCGTCCAACATCACGACGGCGTCGAAACCTCTCGTGCCGTGCTGCGACTGATCTGGCTGAGCCCCCTATCCGGAGTACCCCATGCAATACCTCGCACGGACGTCCGCCCTTGTTGCTGCCATCGTGTTCACGGCCGCCACGGCCCACGCGCAGGCTGGTGCCGGCGCTGCGTCGACGGCTGGCACGCCGGATCGTCGGGCGGCGGCGCAGGAGCGTCGCGCCGAGGTTCGCGAGAACCTGAAGAACATGACCCCCGACGAACGCAAGGCCGCGCTCTCGCAGGCCAAGGATCGCCGCGAGGAACGCCGCGAGAACCTCACGCCGGAGCAGAGGGCCTGGGGGCAGGCCATGTCGGCCGAAAGTAAGCGGATCCAGGAGGGCGTGAAGGGCGGCACGCTGACGCGAGAGACGGCGGCGGCGCAGCTCAAGGCGTGGCGTGAAGCCAACGCACGCCCCAAGGGGAACGGCGCCTTCTGAGCGCCAGGCGCGTCACGTCTTCGCTGGCGTTGCCGGCCCTGCTGGCCTGCGCGTGGACACCCGTTCGCGCGCAGGTCACAGGTGGTGCGACCCGCGCCGCGCCGACGCTCACCGCGCCGACGCGCACCGGGTCGGAGGCGATCGACCGTGGGCTGGCCACGCGCACCCGGCAGACGCTGACCTTGTCCGGTGCCGCGCGACGGTATCGCATCGGAACGGTCGACGTACAGGAAACGGCCGCGCCGCTCTCCTGGCGGCTGGTCTCACCGCGGGTGGCGGCGCGCGTCAGCGGTACCCCCGTATCGCTCGATGCCGCGGGTTCGCGGGTACAAGGGGTGACGCCCATCCGCGCTCGCCTCGACGTCATACCGCGTGCGGGCGATACCCTGAGCGTATACGGGCGCCGGGGCAGTTCGCCACGCACGCTCGACAGCGCCGAGACCAGCGCGTTGGGCGCCGCCGGCACCTCGGTGCTCGATCTGTCGAGCGTGTCGCTGGGCATCCCCTCGCAGGTCGGGGTTCGCGGCCGTTGGTCCTTGCCGATCGGGACCGTGGTGCTCGGGCTTTCGGCAGCGGCCGAACGGGACCTGCCGCCCCCCGCCGCAGGTATCGTATTCTGGCAGGGCACCACGGTGCGTGGTGGCGGCAACATCACCGGGTTCGCGGGCGACCAGACATTCACCGTCAGTGCCGACATCAGCACCAGTCGAGCCGACTCTCTTGGCGGACGCAATCAGTTTCCCGGCGGCGGTGCCTGGTCGCTCGGCGGCTCCACCAGCGGCGCCGTGAACGAGTCGGGCACGGCATGGTTTTCCGGCGATGCCTTTTACGTGCGCCCGTTCGGAAACGATCGCAACGACCAGCCCACGCGACTCATTCCGCAGGGCAGCTTTGGCGGGGTGAGCGGCCTGCTGTTGCTGGAGACTGGTGCGCTCACCTGGACACCAACGGTGACCCTGTTGCGCGAGTCGAGCGCGGCGTCAGTGTCGACGTTGCAGGGCACCATGCCCTCGCGCACGTCGCTGCGCGGCAGCGCCTGGAGCCTTGCCGCCGGGCTGAGCGTCGACGTTCCCTTCGGCGCGTCGGTGACCGTGTCCCCCGAGATGGGCGCGGTGGGCGGCACGGTCAGCTCCACGCTGGCCCAGACCAACGGCCGCGTCTTGGGCCGCCGCGGCCGGGTGGTGAACGTGACCAACACGAGCGGGTTCTCGGACGCCGTGCGTGGCTGGTGGGGCGGGGTCGCGCTGGGCGTGCGGTTCTGACGCGTTTTCGCTTCACCATCCCGTCCCGCTTGGATCGGAACTTCACAATCGGGGTGTGGGATTACGTGGCGTGCGCACGGCTGCCACTGGCGGCGGCCGGAGGGACGGCGAGCGTGGCGCGGGTGCGGCGTTTCGTCAGGATCTGATCGATGATCGACGGCTGCGTGACGAACCCCTCGGCACCGGATGGGGCGATGCGGGGCTGAGGCCGGACCACCGCGTACGCCGCGCGCCTGGCTTCCTGCAGAGCATGGCGCGCACCATGCCGCCGAAGCACTCAAGCCGTCGCACAACAACGAATGGATCAGGATCTCCGCTGACTCCTGATCCATTCCGTGGCTGCGTTATGGTCGTGCCAGCGCATCCTGCAGCGCACGGTACGCTGGCTTGGGCGCAAAGAACTGATCGAACAACAATGCGCGCCCAAAACCCGGAAAGGCTCCGGGAATCCATGAATACCTGTCGGTGAAGCCCCAGGTGGTCAGCGCCTTGCACCGCGGCTGCGCGAGGCACGCGTCGATAGTGGCGCCATAGACGCTGCCTTGCGCGGCAAGATTGTCGGTCCCATCGACCAGTCGCACGTCGAGTTCCGTGTACCGGATATCGAACCCGGCCGCGGCGAAGCGCGTCAGATTGGCCGTGAGCTGCGCGGTGTTTGGGCCGGGCAACGTGAAGTGGCCCTGCAGACCGACGCCGTCGATGGGAATCCCGGACGCCTTGAGACGCACGACCAACGCGTACAGCGAATCGGATTTCCGATTGACCGTTTCGACGCTGTAGTCGTTCAGGAAGAGTCGCGCATTCGGATCCGTTCGGCGAGCCCACACGAATGCGGAGTCGATGATATCCGGTCCGGCCACTTCGATCCAGAAGCTGCGCCGCAATCCAGATCCGTCGTCGGTGAACAACTCATTGGCCACGTCCCAACTGGTCGTCTTGCCTGCATAGCGTCCGACAACGGTTTCGATGTGCGACTTGAGCGACGCCAGCAGGAACGCTCTCGTCGGAGTTCCCGCGGTCAGCCAGCCCGGTTGTTGACTGTGCCAGAGGAGCACATGTCCGTACACCTTCATATTGTTCGCGACCGCAAAGCCAACAATCGTGTCAGCGTCAGCGAATGCGTACGTTGAAGGCGCCGGATGAATGGGACCGAACTTCATCGCGTTCTCGGGTGTCACCGAATTGAATTCTTCGGCGAGCACACGTCGGTACGTTGAATCGGCGCGGAGGGTCTGATGGGACACGGCGGCCCCGATTTCGAACGACCGGCGCTGCGCGTGACCACGAAGCGATGGCGGGGGAACGAAGACCGCGAGCGTGCCGGTGCCAGTGATGCGCGCCGACGCCATGCGATTGCTGCGGTCGGGTGGCAAGACGGCGAAGGTTTGCCACGTTGTTTCGGTGAGACGGGCAATACGTAGCTGCGTCTCGACGACATCCGCCGCGAGTGAGGCGGGATATCGCAGGTTGAGCGTGACGGGCGTAGCAAACGTCGTCACGGGCTCGATCGAAACGGCCGTTCCTGGGAGGAGTCGCACGTTCGCCGTCGGCGAGGCAACCGCACGCACGACAAAGGCGGTTGGCGCCGAGAGTGCTCCGGCCGGGATTTCGAGTCGTAGTTGGCCGCTCAATGCGGTGACCGTACCGCCGCCCGTGCCAACAAAACCCCCCTCGCCGACGGTGAGACTCGTCGTGCCCGAGACGGTGCCGCTGGTCGCGGTGACGGTGGCACTGCCGGGTGTCAGCGCCGTGACACGTCCATCATTGG
>CAYWCJ010000366.1:0-4906 GCA_964456595.1 uncultured Gemmatimonas sp.
GGCCGCCGTAAAGTCGGCCGGCGCGGCGGCCATCACCAGCACGTCGCATGAGGCGATCTCAATGGCCACGGCGTCGAGCATCTGCTGCGTCGTCTCCACCGACACGACGCGTACACCGATGGGCGCGGCCACTTCGAGCGGGCCGGCCACCAGCGTCACCTCAGCACCGCGACGCCAGGCTGCGGCTGCGATCTCCACACCCATGCGTCCGGACGAGCGATTGGAGAGGAAACGCACGGGGTCCACGGGCTCGCGCGTGGGGCCCGCCGTGACCAGCACGCGCGCGCCACGCAGCGACGATCTGGAGTCTGACATCACGCTCGGGGAGGTCTCCGCACCGAACGCGGTATTTGCGCTCGCGATCGGGCTCGACTGCGCGGAGCGCGTTTCGAGCAGTCGCGCTGCATGCGCAAGAATCGTCTCCGGCTCGGGCATCCGTCCGGGACCGCTCCCTTCGCCAACGGCGAGGTTGCCGTCGTCCGGATCAAGCACGTGATACCCGATGCGCCGCGCCGCGGCGACGTTCGCTTGCACGGCAGCGTGCGCCCACATGCGATCGTTCATCGCCGGCACGAGCAGCACGGGCGCGTTCGTAGCCAGCAAACACGCGGACAGCAATTCGTCCGCATGCCCGTGCACCGCCCGGGCGAGAAAGTCGGCCGTCGCCGGTGCCACCAGTACGAGGTCGGCCGCGCGCGCCAACCTGATGTGATCGAGCGCGTGTCCGGTCGCGATCAGCGCGCTGTGTACCGATCGTCCGGTGAGCGCTTCGAACGTCACGGCGCCCACGAACTCCAGCGCCGAACGCGTCATGACCACATCGACTTCGGCGCCGCCCTGCGTGAGCAGGCGGGCCAACCAGGCCGCCTTGTACGACGCGATGCCGCCCGTGACTCCAAGCAGGATGCGCTGACGGTCGAAGGGTCGCACGAAGTAGTGGGCGCGGTCGGAGGGCGTGGGGAGATCCCGATCCTCAGGGGCAGAGGCACGACGCCGCGCCGCGACGTGGGGTCGCGGCGCGGCGTCTGAAACGGGCGTGAGGGCGGCCGCTTACGGGTTCTTCCGACGCGGGATCACGCGATACTCGATCTGACCAGACGTGAGCTCTTCGAGTGCACGCGTGGTCAGCTTCTTCTCGTGCAAAGAGCGATCGCGGGGAAACTCGTTGAGCACTCGCGCAAACTTCGCAGCGATGAGCACGCTGAGATACTTGTTGGCCGAATGCTTGGCCACGTCCGTCGGTGTGAAGACCTGCATGGTCAGTCGCCCCTGCTGAAGTCGTTGATTTCCTGTTCGAGCTGCGCGATCAATGCTTCCACCTGCGCCTCGACCTCGTGCACCCGGTCGTGACGCAATCCTTCCGCATCGATGATCGCACTCACCTGATCCACGGCGCGTTCCAGATCGTCGTTCACCACCACGTAGTGGTAGCGGCCAACCTCACCCAGTTCCGCGCGCGCGTTGCGCAGGCGCACGAGCAAACGCTCGCGACTCTCGCTTTTTCGTCCCGCCAGTCGAGCCTTGAGCACCTCACCCGAGGGTGGAAGCACAAAGATCAGCACCGTGTCCACAAACGCGGCCGCGAACTGCCGCGCGCCCTGCACATCGATATCCATGAGCACGTGCTGTCCGGTGCTCAGCACGCGCACCACCTCGGACCGCAGCGTGCCGTAGTAGAAACCATGCACCTCCGCCCACTCGGCGAACTCCCCCGCGTCACGTGCACGCAGAAAGGTCTCGTTCTTCATGAAGCGGTAGTCGCGACCGTCCACCTCACCTTCGCGAGGCGGACGCGTGGTGCAGCTAACAGAATAACCCACATCCGCCCGCCGCTCCAGCAAGCGCCTCGCAATCGACGTCTTTCCGCCCCCCGAGGGGGCAGACAGAATGACCGGAAAGGGACTCATTCGAGGTTCTCGACCTGCTCGCGGATCCGCTCCAACTCCTCCTTCACCGTGACCACCTCGTGCAGGATCTCGGCGTCAGCGCCTTTGCTACCGGTGGTGTTGGCCTCGCGCAGCATCTCCTGGAGGAGAAAACCGAGTCGCTTGCCCACCGGCTCTCCGCCACGGTCGGCGAGCGCGGCCCGAAACGCGGCCACATGTGACCGAAAGCGGTCCATCTCCTCGCTCACGTCGAGGCGGTCGGCCAGAATCGCGATCTCCTGCGCGATACGCTGCTCGTCGGTGGCCAGCCCCTCGGTGAGGGTGCGAACCGCCGCGCGGAGACGATCCCGTTGCGCGACCAGGCGGAGCGGCGCGCGAGCGGCGATTCGATCGAGTGACGCGGCCACGACGTCCAGCCGCTGCAGCAGCACCTCGGCGAGTCGCGTTCCCTCGTCTTCTCGGGTGCGCCCCAACCCTTCGAGGGCTCGCTCGACGATCGCCACCAGCTCCGCGACCGTGCCGACGTCGTCGTCGGCCCTCGGCGTCGCAATCACATCCGGCAGGCGCAGCACCGTGGCCACGTCCACGCCGCCGTCGAGCGCGAATTGTGCCTGCAGTGCGCGCAACTGCGCGACGACGCGCCCAAAACGTTCTTCGTCGATGACCGCGCCGGCGCCGGGAACGCGCTCGAGACGCGCCGACAACGTCACGTGACCGCGACTGACACGCAGGCGCATCGCCTCGCGGACGTCGGTCTCCCAGCGTGCGTAGATGTCGGGAAGCTTGATGCTCGGCGAGAAGAACCGGTGGTTCACCGTGCGCACTTCGACGCTCACGCGCGCCGAACCGACGATGCCATCTGCCTGGCCGAAGCCCGTCATGGAACGAATCATTCAGTCGGCAATGAAACGTGAGGTGCGAGAGCCGTCAATTGAAGAACTCCCAGCGGACGCCGTACATCTGCACGGAGGGCGGCATCTTCAATCCGGGAATCTGTTCGTAGTCGCCACCGGTGAGGTTGCGATAGAGATAAAAGAGTGTCGCACGCTGGATGCGGATCTCGACGAGACCACTGAGCACGTTGGAGGGCACGGTGTTGCGGATAGCGGCCGTACCGTCTTCTGCGAGGCCATAGAAGAACGGTACGCCATCGCGACGCTCGTAGATCAGACGCGAGTTGAAGCTGAACTGACCCTTGGGGAACTTGCGCAACCAATCACTCACCAGCGAGAGCTCCGTGCGCACGCTCGTTTGCGGACGTCCGAACTGCGCGGTGTTCCAGCGAATGCCCTGAATGTCGAGCCGCACGTCCTTGTACAGACGTCCGTGTACACCCCCGATGACTGCCGTCGCCGGACCGGCGATCAGTGCAGCCTCGCTCGCGCCAAGAATGGTCGGCGACGCGTAGCTGAGCGTGTCTTCGCGCATGACCCCACCCGAGAGAAACAGGCCGCGCAGGCGCAACCCTGCCTCGGCGCGCGAGGTCGCCGTGGATGCGCGCTCGGTGCTCCTGGTCGGCGATCGAATGCTGTGCGAGAGCGACAGGATCAGCCACGGGATCGGTACGGCGCGACCGGATAGGTCGATGCGTGTCGTGGAGTCGATACCGCGCTGTTCGGCATAGAGGCCGCCGAGGAGTCGCGACGATCCAATGCTCGCGCGCACCGCAGGTGAGTGAAACGTCCGGCCGCCGACGGCGCGCACCCGATTGAGCAGCGAGGCCTGCCACCAGCCGGCGCGATAGCCGATGGCCAGCAGCTGCTGCGAGCGGGAGCGCAGCGAATCGGGCTTGCCAATGGCGACGCTGTCCGTGTCCGACACGACGGACGCCTGCGTCGTGTCCGCGATGCCGTCGAGTCGTGTGGCGAGCACCGAGGCAATCGCCTGCGACCAGAAGCCGGAAATCGTGTCGCCAAAACCGACCCGCAGGTAGCCCTCGCGCCGCGCGCCCTTGAAGGATGGGAGCGAGGTGAAGTCCTCGCGCGCCTCGTGGGCATCGCGATCACGCGTGGTCACGGTGCCGTAGAGGTCGACCGTGAGCAGCTTCCTGGACCAGCCGATCCGTGCGTTGATCACTTGCGCGCTGCCATCGCCGGCGCCGCGCGTCGTGCCCGAGGTGGTGAAGGCGGACACGCGCCCCGTTTGCGTCGCCGCCTGCTGGGCACCGATCTGCAGGATGAACGCGTTACGGAAACGCCGTGCGAAGAGACCGCGAAATCCGTTCGTGTTGCGATCGCCGGTGAAGATGTCGGCCCGCGTGAACGGAATCGTTTTCGTGTAGCTCCAACTGCGCAGCCAAACGCGCACTTCGCCCGCTACGCGTTCGATCATGAGCTCGTCCAGCGTCCACAACGCGACATCGTTGAGATCGAGCACTCCGCCGTTTCGCGCCTCGACAGCGTCCATCTCGATGCCGTCCAGGAACACGCGAACGCGCGCGAAGTCGCCATTGTATGACGCCGTGTGCAACCCGGCCATCCAACTCGATCGGAACGTGGTCGCGCCAGGTACGCGATCGAGCAGGTCGGCGAGGTTGATCGCACCCGACGACAAAATCTGCTTGCGATCGAGCCGCAAGCGGTCTTCGATATCGAACGACGGCGGCGATTCGAACCGCGCGATGGGTGCGCGAACGGTGTCGCCCACGAGAAACGTCCGGATGCTGTCGGTGCGCGCGATCACGCGCGCCTGCATCAGGGAGTCTTCGGGACTGCCGGGCTTCGGCGCGCCTGGAACGACGGGCACCGGCACCGGCACCGCGATGCGCACCGTGTCCTTCTTCGTGGTATCGCGCTTGACCGGAAGTGTATCTCGCTTCGTGCTGTCGGGACGCACCTGTGCCGACAGCCGCTCGCTCATCGCGACGCTGCAGACGGACAACAGGAGCACGACGATAGCAGCGCTCGAAATGGAGCCGAGCCGCCGCAGGCGCTCGCGCGCGAACCGCCAGTTCAACGGGCGCGCGCGCGAACGAACTCGACGAACGTGCCGACCGGTGTTCCCGTGGGACCCTTGGGAAT
>CAYWCJ010000367.1:0-4900 GCA_964456595.1 uncultured Gemmatimonas sp.
GCTTCGCCACAAGCTTTGAGCAGTGCACCACGCAGGGCATCGGTGAGTGCTGCCCACCGTTCGCGCGTCTTCTCGTGCTCACCGGGCGGAATGGTGAGCAGGCTGGCGCGACCCTCGGGCAACTGTGCGAGCAAGGCCGCCGCGTGGTGTGCGGCCACTCGTTCGTCGGAGATGACGGCGTAGCGATGCGCGGGCGCTACCGATTCGACGATGGCACCGATGTGCTGGCGAGCGTGGTGTTGCACGAACACCGGGTAGTCGAGCGGCACCGCCAATGGCATCGCCAATGGCATCGCCAATGGCATCGCCAATGGCATCGCGTGCGACACTACCAGGTCACCTCTCCGGCGCCGGCGCGACGATTAGCGACGCGCGCGAGCATGAACAGCAGATCGGACAGTCGATTGAGATAGATCACCGTCAGCGTCGGCAACTCGATCTCCGCGGCGAGATGCACGACGCGACGCTCGGCGCGACGACAGACGGTGCGCGCCACATGCAGCGCCGCCGCCTTGGGGGTGCCGCCCGGCACGATGAAGCTGCGCAGCGGTTCGAGCTCCTGTTCGCAGGCATCGATGGCGCGTTCGAGCTCGTCGATGCGACCCTCATCGATGCGGGCCTTGGTGAGCTGCTCCCGCATCTTGTCGTGATCGGGGGTCGCCAGAAGCGCGCCGATGGCGAAAAGATCGCGCTGCACGGGCACGAGCACTTCATCGATGCGCGGCATCATATCGATGGAACGGGCAAAGCCGAGTGCCGCGTTCAACTCGTCGACGTCGCCGTAGGCTTCGACGCGAGGATGGTCTTTCCCGACGCGACCGCCGCCGAACAGTGCGGTGGCGCCCTCATCACCGGTTCTTGTGTAGATCTTCATACCGGAATCATAAGCGGCGACGGAACAAGACTTAAGCACCAAGTACCGGGCGGTGGGTGGAAGTTTCGGGCTTTGGGTCGAACCACCGAGTGCCGGGCTTCGAGTTTGAGCTCTGGGTGGCGAGAATGTGTCCGACAAACACTCAAAGCCCAAAACCTATACTCGAAGCCGGACACCTGGTGGTTGGGTAGTTCATCGGAGTTTGGAGTTTCGAAGCAGTGGCTACATTCCGCCCCTCATGCCTACTCATCCGATTCTTGATATCACGATCATTGGCGGCGGCCCCACCGGGATCTTCGCGCTTTTCTATGCCGGCATGCGCGGCGCCACGGCGCAGCTGGTGGACGCGCTCCCCGAGCTGGGTGGTCAGCTGACCGCATTGTATCCAGAGAAGTACATCTTCGACGTGGCGGGCTATCCGAAGATCCTGGCCAAGGACCTTGTGAAATCGCTGCGTGATCAGGCGGCGCAGTTTCATCAGGAGCATGGGCTGCCGACGCATCTGGGTCAGCGCGTGACTGGGCTCGAAGAAGCAGACGGGCACTTTGTTCTGGTCACCGAGACCGATCGCTTTCCGACGCGTTCGGTGGTGATTGCCGCGGGCATCGGCGCGTTTCGCCCGCGTCGGCTGCCGCAGGCGTTTGCGGAGCCGTGGTATGGTCGCGGCGTGCATGATCTGGTGACCAACCCCGAGCAGTACCGCGATCAGCATGTGGTCATCATCGGTGGCGGAGACTCCGCGTTCGATTGGTGCGCGCAGCTGCGGATCGTGCGGCGTCAGTCACGCTCGTGCATCGGAGCGACCGATTCCGCGCACACGCGGCGACGGTGACCGAGGTGCAGGCGGCGGCGGCGCTGGGCGATGGTCGTGTCAACATCTTCACCTTTCACGAGCTCGATGCGATTCACGGCACCGATCACATTGACGGCGTGCGACTCAAGGACATCAAGGCCAGGACCACGCGAGAGATTCGTGCGGACATCGTGTTGCCGATGCTCGGATACCAGAGCGATCTGGGAGCGCTGCGCGAGTGGGGATTGCACGTGGAAAAGGACGAGATTCAGGTCAACAGCACGATGGATACCGGTCGTCCGGGCATCTATGCGGCCGGCGACATCACCACGTACCCGGGCAAGCTCAAACTCATCGCGACCGGCTTCGGCGAAGCGGCCATTGCGGTGAACCAGGCGGTGCATTGGATCTACCCCGAAAAGAAAGTCGCGCCGGGCCACAGCTCCAACCTCGCGATCTTCGGGCAGAAGGACGAATAGAACTTTCGTGGAGCGCCAAACACCAAAAATCAGGCCGCGGAGTTCGCGGCCTGCTTTTGATTGGTTCGAAAAAGGTCGTCTCTAAACACGCACCCGTGGATCGACTTTCTGATAGGCGATGTCGGTGAGGAGATTGACGAGGACGAACACCACCGACAGGAACAACACGGCGCCCTGCACGGCGGGCAGATCGCGTCGGGAGATGGCCATCACGACGTATCGGCCGATGCCGGGCCAGCTGAAGATCGTTTCGGTGAGAATGCTGCCCGTGAGATAAGCCCCGAAGTCGAGACCAATCACCGTCACCACGGGAATGAGCGCGTTCCGCAGGGCGTGACGCGTGACCACGACGCGTTCGGCCAGTCCCTTGGCGCGCGCGGTGCGCACAAAGTCGGCGTTGAGTACGTCGAGCATCGCCGATCGCGTGACGCGCGCCAGATACGCGATGGAACGCGAGCCGAGGGCGAGGGCCGGGAGGACGAGGAACTGCCACCCGCCGTAGCCAGAGGCGGGGAGCCATCGCAGCGTCACTGCGAAGAGCACGATGAGCAGCAGGCCGACCCAATAGACGGGAAACGAGATCCCGAGATACGTGGCCGCCAAGGCGAGCCGATCAAACCAGCCGTTGGGGCGCATGGCAGCCAGCACGCCGACGGTCACTCCGGTGAGTGTCGCCAACAGCATCGCCGCCGTCGCCAGCAGCAGGGTGCGCGGAAAGCGTTCGGCGATATCGCGAACGATCGGCCGGTTGGTGATGTAGGAGCGACCGAGGTCGCCTTGCAGCACGCCGGTCGCGTAGTGCACAAACTGGAGGGGGAGCGGATCGTCGAGTCGCAGTTCGGCCCGGAGTCGCGCAATGGTGGCCGCGTCCGCCCGCTCGCCGACCATGGCCTGCACCGGATCGCCGGGCGCCACATAGAGCAGCAGGAACACGACGACCAGCACGCCGAACAGCGTCGGGATGGCGAGGAGCAGTCGGCGGCCGAGGAGGGCGAGCATCGGGAAAATGTAGCCGACCGCTCGGTCCGGACGGGGCGCGTCGCTGTCGCGATGGCTTTGTCACCCCCGGGCGCGCCGAATCGTCCATCCCTGCATGCATGTGCGCCGACGACGACGTCGGACGCGACTTCTCTGTGGACCGTTCCCACCACTCCATGTTCTTTCGCAAGTCGAGCCCTCCAGCTCCTCCAACGCCGCCTCCCACGGACGGACGCGCAGGCGCTCCTGTACTGCAGCTGGTGAAAGACGCCACGAACTCGCCGGCGGCGAGCGTCGGTGTCAGTGCGGATGGCGTCTCGGGCGCTGGCCAGACTGGTGCCGATTTCGGACTCATGCTCGACGCGCTGGGGAGCATTCTCGCGACGTTTGCGCGCTACACGTTCGACCTCCCCGATCGACCCGCAAGCGAGTCGGCGGCGGATCTCGCGCGATGGCAGCGCCATGCGACACTCGGCGTGCCGATGTCACCCGACGGCGGGGCAACGGCGGCGGGCGTGCACTCACGCGATTGGACCGGTGTGGTGCGTTCGTTCACCGAGCATCGTCGCGACGAGAAACGCTATGTCGACAGCGCCATTGGCGATCTGCGCGATGCGCTCTGGTCATGCATTCAGACGGTGCACAACGCCGTCCGTCTCGACGTCGCGACCGACAGCACCGTGGCGGTCCAGATGCAGCGCGCGCACCACGCGATCTCGAAGCTGCAGGTGGGGAGTATCAAGGACGAAGTGGTTGGCGCGCTCGCTACCATGCAGACGGCTCTGCAGACGAAGCGCAGTGAGCAGGAAGCGGAGTACAAGTCACTCGCGTCGCACCTGGACTATGTGCGCGATCAGCTCGCAGAAGCCCGTCGCGAAAGCACGACCGATGCGCTCACCGGACTCGGCAATCGCAAGCAGTTCGACACTTCGGTCACGCGGGCGGTGCACTTCTACGCGCTCGACCGCACGCCGGTGACGCTGCTGATGATCGATGTGGACGATCTCAAGGTGGTCAACGACACCTGCGGGCATCAGGGCGGTGATTTGGCACTCGTCGGTGTTGCCAACGCTCTCGTCAAGGTGTTTCTGCGTCAGTCGGACACGCTCTGTCGTTTCGGTGGTGACGAATTCGTGGCGGTCCTGCACAACACCGACACGAAGATGGCGCAAAGCCTCGCCAAGCGATTGGTCAGCATGGTGGCCGAGCTTCCGTCGCCCGAAGGCATGCCGTTCAAGGTCGGCGTGTCGGTCGGCATCGCGGAGATCCGAGCGGTGGATGACGCGGAGCAGTGGCTCTCGCGGGCCGACCGGGCGCTCTACAGTGCGAAGCAGAATGGTCGGTCGTGCGTGGTGACGGCTGAGGCGTAGGCGGCGCGCACCATGAGGCACCGCGTACCGGTCGCACTCACTTTCCTCCGATGAGCGTGACGGTGGTCCAGCGCTGCCCATTGAAGATGACGGGCACTTCGAAGCCCTGGACCCACGGCTGGATGGCGTAGAGCTCGTTGTAGAAGAAGAGCGGCACGAGTCCCATCTGGTCGTAGGCCAGCGAGTCGGCCTGCGCATACAGCGCGGCGCGCCTGGCCGCGTCTGACTCACGACGCGACGCGTCCACCAACTGATCGAAGGCCGTGTTGCTGAAGAATGACACGTTGCCGCCCGCGCCGCGATTGGCGCTGTGCAGCAACGGATAGAGGAAGTTTTCGGCGTCGGGATAGTCGGCGTACCAGTCTTTGAGGACGAGATCTGTCTTACCCGCACGCGCGGCCGCGCG
>CAYWCJ010000368.1:0-4868 GCA_964456595.1 uncultured Gemmatimonas sp.
GCGGAGCGCTGGCTGTTCGAGCTCTTGCCGGAACCGCTGCTGCGGCCGGGACCGCGGCCCAGTACGAAGCGTGGGATGCGCTGCTCACGCGCGGTCGGCCCCTGTATGGCATCGCGGTCGACGACGCGCACCACTTTCAGGGCGAGTTCGCGGCCGAACGGGCGAATCCCGGTCGAGGGTGGGTGGTCGTGAAAGCGCGATCGCTCGCCACACGACCAATCGTCGAAGCGCTCGAGGCCGGTCAGTTCTACGCGAGCACGGGTCCCATTCTCGAGGATGTCGTCGTCACCGACTCGACGTTGCAGGTGCGCATCGCCAGACGCGGAGACTTCAAGTACACGACGCAGTTCATCGGTGCGAACGGTGCCATCCTCGCCACCGACAAGTCGTTGACGCCACGCTATCGGTTGCGCGGCACGGAAACGTATGTGCGCGCCAAAGTCATCGAGTCGGGCGGCGCGTCCGCGTGGATCCAGCCGGTCTTCACGACGCGCTATCGCGTCACGGAATAGAGATGACGCGCTCGCTGCTTGCGGTCGTCGCCGCCACCGTCACGCTCGGCGCAACGCTGAGCGCTCAGACGCCGGTGCCCGGACTCACCGGCACCATCGTCATCACCAACAAGACGCCGTCCACCGCGACCATCATCGACGCGGGCACCGGTCGGATCGTGAAGACGTTGCCCACCGGCGCCGGTCCGCACGAGGTGGTCATCACGCGCAACGGGCGTGCGGCGATCGTCACCGACTACGGCTCGCAGAGTGGTGGCAATACGCTCACCGTCATCGACCTCGACGCACTGCAGATCGCGCGCACGGTGGATCTCGGCACCTACCGTCGCCCGCACGGTATCGTGGTGCTCCCCGGCGACTCGCTCGTTGCGGTGACCTCCGAAGCGACCAGGTTCGTCGTCATCGTGCGCATCGCGACCGGGGCGATCGTGCGCGCCGTGCCAACAGAGCACGACGGCTCGCACATGGTGGGTGTCGCCGCCGACGGCGTACGCGCCTGGACCGGCGATATGCGCACCAACACCGTCTCCGAGCTCGATCTCGCCGTCGGCAACTACAAGCGCAGTATCGAAGTGCCGGCCACCCCCGAGGCGATCAACGTCACTCCCGACGGCAGTGAGGTGTGGGTCGGCAGCAACGCCACCGGCAGGATCACCGTCGTGAACACCGCCACCGGCGCCACCAGCACCGCCGCGGAAGGCTTTGGCTGGCCCTATCGCGTGCTCTTCTCACCGGATGTGTCGCTCGTGCTGCTGCCTGATCTCCGCAAGGAAGAACTCCGCTTCATCGATCGGCGCACGCGCGGCGAACTGCACCGGCTCTCGCTGCCGGGTGCCGGGCCGCAAGGCATTACATGGGCAATGGACGGGAAGTTTGCCCTGCTCTCCCTCAGCACACAGGGACGAATTGCCGTCATCGATGTCGCCACGCGCCGCGTGATCGGGCATATCGCGGCTGGACCGACGCCCGACGGTATTGCCTGGAGTCCGCGCGCACCACGTCCCTGAACACCCAGCACGTCCCAACGCCAGAGGCTGCCGCGGAGTAATCCCTCCAGTCGCTGCGCTGTCTGACGCGCGGCATGTTCCAGCATCCCGAACCACCCCGGCTCCACCCGGGTCCCACCGTCGGGGTGTCACATCCGCTTGGAGGATGCAGTCTGATGAATCATCTCCGCCGACTCGGCATCGTCGCTGTCAACGCGTTGCTGCTGTCCGGCAGCGCAGCCACGACCGGAGCACAAGCCGCTCCACAGGCCGACGAAGGGCGCACCAACAAAGGCAACTGGGCGCTCGCCAACCGCTTCAGCACCGCCGCGCTCCGCTCCATTACGTACACGCAGGCCGTGCAGCCGCGGTTTCTCGGCAAGTCGGACTCGATGTGGTACAACTGGCGCGACCGCAACGGCTCTCGCTTCTACCTGTTCGTGCCATCGCCGACCGGTGGTACGAAGAAGCCGCTGTTTGACGCGGCGAAACTCGCGCAGGCACTGACCGAGCTCCGCAAGAAGCCGTTCGACGCCACCAACCTGCCGTTCAACGCCGTCACGTTCCTCAAGGATCACAAGTCGTTCCGCTTCACCGTCGACTCGACGCGGTTCGAATGGAGTCTCGCCACCGAAACCCTCAAGAATCTCGGTCGTCCGCCGCGCACTCCACCGGCCGACGAAGAGCGTGACAGCGGCGGCGCTGGACGTGGCGGAGGAGGTGGTGGTGGTGGTGGTGGTGCATTCGGCGGTCGTGGTGCGCCCGACCCACGCAACTTCTCGCCCGACAGCACTGCGTTCGTCTTTGCGCGCGACCACAACCTGTATCTGGTCGAAGTCGGCAAGCCCGACACGATGAAGATCACGGCGACCGGTGTGGAGGACCATTCCTTTGGCGCGCGCGACACGACGGAGAATCGACGCCAGCTGAACGCGCTTGGTGGTGGTGGCGGTCAGGACAGCACCGAGACGGAGACCACCGAGAACGGCGGCACCGGGCGCGACATGCGCGTGCGCGCCAATGTGAGCTGGTCGCCCGACTCGAAGGCGTTCTCCATTTCGCGCAACGATTCGCGCAAGGTGAAAGAGCTGTTCCTCGTCAACGTACTGGCGCAACCGCGCCCCGTGTTGCTGCGCTACAAGTACGCCATGCCCGGCGAAGAGAACGTCTCGCAGCAGGAGCTCTGGGTCTACCGTCGCGGTGAGCAGGCCGCCAAGCAGCTGTTCCTCGGCAAGTGGAAGGACCAGCGCCTGATGGACGTGCATTGGCCCGTGAGCGGCGACAAGGTACGTCTGGTGCGTCGCGATCGTCCACAGCGCAATCTCGACTTCATCGAAGTGGATGTGGCGACGGGCGCCATCAGGACGTTGCTCAGCGATGGCATCGAAGACGCCGCAGTCGAACCGAAGAACGTGCAGTACCTCAAGAAGGGCGGTGACTTCCTCTGGTGGTCGCAGAAGACCGGTTGGGGTCAGTTCTACGTGTACGATTTCAACGGCGGCAGTGCGCCCAAGCATGCCCTGACCACCGGCGCGTGGAACGCCGACGCGATTGCCAAGATCGATTCGACTGCGGGCACGGTCTGGGTTGTGGGCCAAGGGCGTGAGCCTGGCGAGCAGCTGTACCAATCGCACATGTATCGCGTGAACGGCAACGGCACGGGCTTCACCGTTGTCGATCCGGGCGATGCAACGCATAGCTCCACCGTCTCGCCGACGATGCGCTACGTGTACGACACCTACTCGCGCATGGATCTGCCGCCCAAGTCGGTGCTTCGCGATGGCGCATCAGGTCGCGTGCTCGCAACGCTCGAAGAGATGGATCTCTCGAAGCTCAAGGAGATCGGTTTCAAGACGGCGCAGCCGTTCTCGGTCAAGGCGGCCGACGGGATCACGGAGTTGTACGGCAATATCTGGAAGCCGTTCGACTTCGACTCGACGAAAAAGTATCCTCTCATCGCGTACGTGTATCCGGGACCGCAAACCGAGTCCGTGACCACCGGCTTCTCGATCGGCGGCGGACAGATGCAGCTTGCGCAGCTGGGCTTCATCGTCATTCAGATCGGTCATCGCGGCGGGTCGCCGCAGCGCTCACTCGCGTATCTTCGCTTCGGCTACTTCAACCTTCGCGATTACGCACTCGCCGACAAGAAAGCCGGCATCGAGCAACTGGGCGCGCGCTACAGCTGGATCGACATGAACCAGATCGGGATCTACGGTCACTCGGGCGGTGGTTTTCTTACCGCGGCCGCCATGTTGCTCCCGCCGTACAACGACTTCTTCAAGGTGGGCTGGTCGGAATCGGGAAACCACGACAACAACATCTACAATCAGAACTGGTCGGAGTGGAATCACGGCGTTCGCATCGTGGCGAAGAACGACACGTCTGCCCGTGCGCGTGCCAATGCCGCGGCCCGTCGTGGCGTCGGAGGACCCGGTGCGGCGAATGGTGCGATACGCGAAGTGGTCGAGGACTCCGTCAATCAGGACAGCATTCGGTTCGTCATCAAGGTGCCGACGAACGACGAACTCGCCGCCAACCTGAAGGGCAATCTGGCGCTCATCACCGGTGACCTCGACAACAACGTGCACCCGGGCGGCACGGTCCGTCTGGCCAACGCGCTGATCAAGGCCAACAAGCGCTTCGACTACTACGTCTACCCGGGCCAGCCGCACGGCTATCGCGACATGAGCGCGTACAATCAGCGCATGCTCATGGAGTACTTCGCCGAACATCTGCTGGGCGACTACTACCGCGCGACCGGCGAGATCCGGTAGTCAGGAGTCAGCCGGCTGCGCCAAGTCGGGCCGCGTCAAGTCGGGCCGCGCCAAGTCCTGCTGCGCGGCCGGTGGACCAGGCCCAGAGAAAGTTGTAGCCACCGATCGGACCGAACGCGTCGAGTACCTCGCCACACAGGAACAGTCCTGTGTGGCGTTTGCTTTCCATGGTGCGCGGATCGACTTCGGACAAGGCAATGCCACCGCCCGTCACTTCGGCCTTCTTGTACCCTTCGTCGCCGTTCCATGGCAGCGCGCCGCGCACCAGTGTGTCGATCAGGCGCCGTCGTTCGTCGCGACGCAACTCGGACAGCGGACGATGCACTTCCACCTCTGCCTGTTCGAGCAACACGGCAGCCAGGCGATCGGGCAGCTCGTTACGTAACGCGCCCGTTACGGTGCGTGCGCCGTGCGGCTTGAGTGCAGCCTCCCACTCGGCGTCGCCCAACGGCGTCCATCGCACCGACACTCGCGCCGGCGACGTTCGCTCGTTTCGCGCACGCACAACCACGTGCGATACGTTCAGCGGCGCCGGTCCGCTGTAGCCGTGATGCGTGAAGAGAAAGCCGCCGGTGTGCGAGTATTCACGCTCC
>CAYWCJ010000369.1:0-4846 GCA_964456595.1 uncultured Gemmatimonas sp.
GCCGCCGTAATGCGTGACGCCGTGCGCCTTGATCAGCGCAAACATCGCCGTGGTCTCGACACGCCGGAGACAAATGTTAGTGCCAGCGAGCGCCGCCATGGCCCAGGTCACGCACCATCCGTTGCAGTGGAACATCGGCACGCTCCAGAGATACACTGCGTATCGAGGCATGCCCCAGGCGACGATCTCGCCCAGCGCATTGAGGTACGCGCCGCGATGATGAAAGACGACGCCCTTGGGGTCACCGGTGGTGCCGCTCGTGTAGTTGAGGGCGATGGCATCCCATTCGTCTTCCGGTCCGCGCCACGCGTACGCCGGGTCGCCGCCCTCGAGGAACGCTTCGTAGTCGATGTCGCTCAGCCGATCACCGTCGCCGGTATACTCCAAATCCAAAACGTCGATCACCAGCGGCCGAACGACGCAGCGCGACAGCGCCTCCGCGATGACGCCGGAGAATTCGCGATCCGTGATCAGCACCTTCGCCTCGCCGTGATCGAGCATGAATGCGATGGTCGCCGCGTCGAGTCGCACGTTGAGGCAATTGAGAACGGCGCCACTCATGGGCACGCCGAACTGGCACTCGTACATCTCCGGCGTATTGAGCAACATGACGGCGACGGTGTCGTGGCGGCCGATCCCGCGCGCGGAGAGGGCAGAGGCCAGGCGACGGCATCGCGCGTAGGTCTCACGCCAGCGGAAGCGACGCGCGCCATGGATGACCGCGGTGCGCTCGGGGCACGCGGTCGCGGCCCAGTCGATCAACGTCAGCGGCGTCAGGGCGGCATGATTCGCCGCATTCCTGTCGAGTCCTGTGTCATAGGGACTGGGTACGGTGATCGACATCCGGGGACCTCGGTGGCAGGGTGGCAAGGCAACGTGACACGGCCCTCCGCGTCGGCCAAAAGACGTTACGCTGGATTCGACGCGCGCAACAGCGCGACTTCCGTGGTCGGAGCGCGAACGCATCATGCGCGAAGTGGTCCTCAGCGGCCACCATCGCGCTACATTCGCGCGGTTCGTCCTCCGGACTTCCACGACACCATCGCCCTCACCGCACATGCGCCAGTTCTTCTACTCGGCACCCGCCGATGACATCGGCACCGACGGGGGGCGGCGCGCAACATGGCGCGTGCTGGCCATCGTCGGCGCGCTCAATGTCGCGTTGTTGGCACGTATCTGCAGACGCCCGGCCTCACCCGTGGCGGGTTGCGCGATCTCGGACGCGGGTGGATGGACTGGCTGGCGCGCACCGACAGCAACCCGGCGTGGCCTGACACGCTGATTGCGAACGAGATGCGCGTCGCGCCCATGTCCCCCGGGGTGGTGTACGGGCGCTACCGCTATCGCGGCATCGTTTCCCGATACCTTGCCGCCGTGAGAGTTCCGCGCGCCGCCACGAAGTACGAACCGGGTGTACCGCACACCGCGAGCTGGATGCCGTCGAACTTGGCGGCGTCGAATCGCTCGCCCTCGAGGCTGCGCGCCACCTGGATGAACCCGCCGTTGCGCTCGAGCGTTACGCGCCCAGAGAGGCGCAACGCGGAGCGACCGGCCACGACCTGCAGGTCGGCGCGGGCGTTGGACACGCCGCCCATCACGCGGTCGCTGAACACGCGCCAGCGGCGGGCCACGACGTTGGCATCGGTGAAGTCGTCGAGCAGATAGACCATGTGAGCTGGTTTAGGGCAGCGCGCACCGAACGCCGATGCGATGCGCTACGAGCGTCGCGCCGTCAGCCCTTGCACCAGTGCACCGAGTGCGATGCCAGCGATGGCATAGAGCAGCTCGTAGCTGCCGGCACCAAGCCCCGCGATGGCCGGACCGGGACAGACGCCGGTAATGCCCCACCCGATGCCGAAAATCGCCGCGCCGATGATTGTCGCACGATCCATCACTGATTCGTGCTGACCGAACACGCCGCCGAACACGGGACGCGTGAGCAGTCTCGGCGCGAAACGATAGCCGATGAACGTGACGACGACGGCGCCGCCAAGCACGAGGATCAGTCCCATGTCCTGAAAGCGCAGGAAGCCGAGCACGATGCCTGGACGAATCATCGTCGACACGGAGAGACCGAAGCCAAACAGTGCGCCGGCAACCAATGCGGCGGCGAGTCGCGCGTTTGTGGTCATGTGCTCACCCCCAACCGAGTCGCGCCGTGACGTTGGCGGTCAGCATCGCCATGGCCATGAACGTCACCACGGCCAACAGCGACGGCACGCGCAACGATGCGAGTCCGCAGATGCCGTGCCCCGACGTACAACCACGCGAGAGGCGTGCGCCGTAGCCAACGAGCAGCCCGCCAACGAACAGCTGCCAGGTGGGAATGCTCACGGCGATTCGCGCGCCATGTCCGAACAGCAGCCACCAGGCCGCCGCACCAACGATCAGTCCCGCCGCATACGCCAATCGCCACAGGCGGCTCTCGACGAGTCTCGCTTGCTGAAAGAACGGACGCGTGACGACGAATGACCAGGTGGTGGAATAGACGGAGCTCATCCCGCCGACGAGCCCCGTCAGCGCATAGAGCAGCACCACACCGGCGCCGATACAGAGACCGCCCAGCAGGTAGTGCGGCCAGCCGAAGGGAAATGGGAGCATGACGCAAAGTGCTGAGTGTATGGCGAGCGAGGCAATGGCCGCGTCGCGTTCAATTATTCAGGCTGCACACCCTGCACCTCGCCGCGCCCCGCTCACATCTGCCGCAACCAGCTCACCTTCACGATCAGTGATCGCGCCGTCGGCGTGAGACCATCGAGCACGGCCTGTCGATCGTTGTAGACCACGTACAGGTACGACAGCGGCAGGAATTCCCAGCTGAATCGCGCGTTGAGCGTGCCACGCTCGAGCGCCGTGTTGTACTGGTAGAACGCGCTCCACTGCACGCGTGGGTTGAGCGCGAGTCGTACCTCGGGACCGGCCAAGTGCGTGACGAAGCTCGAATCGCGCGTGCCCATGGAGCGCAGGCGATTGACCTCGTAGGTGGCGCGCAAGGCGACATACGGACTGGGCGACCAGCGCGTGGTCAGCTCGGCGCGATTGAGCGTCCCGTCGAAGAACCCGCCCGAACTCAGCGTCGCCACACCGGCCACTTTGGCGCTCTGGTCGCTCTTGAGCACTACGCCGCCGCGCACGTAGTCGTGCGTGCCCGGCGCGATCTGCACACCGGGCAGCAAGGCCACCGGCGTCGTGGGACGCTGGAAGCTCTGCTCGAAGGTGGGCGTGATGGCCGCCCCGTTGCGAAAGAGCACTTCGCTGGTGGCGACGACGCTCCCTTCCTGCAATACGAGCCTTGACGGATCGTGGAACAACGTGGTTGAGACGCCCGGACGCAGCCAGACGACCGCGCGCGGGCGCCAGCGGGGCTGCAACGTGAACACCAGCGCGGGGCTGGTCATGAGGACATTCGGACGTGACACGAAACCCGTCTGCGGGTTATAGTCGCGATTGACGACCGCGCCGGTGAGCCCGGTCGCCAGCCCGGTGGTGACGCGCGTCAGCGAATATGTCGCAGCCATGCCCGTGCGCCCGCCGATCGTCGACGTCGACATCATCGCGCTCAGTTGCGTCGATTCACCGAGCCGAGTGAACGCATCCACCGAGGCCACGACGTTACTGCCGACAGCGCCACCGTCGCGCAGCGATACGGTTGTTCCGAGGCGTGTCGCCCGACCAAAGAATTTGCTGCCGCGGGCGACGGCGAAGGTCGTCGCCGCGCGATCGCCGAGGGCGGCCTGCCGCATCGCCAGCGCGCCGGCCGTCGTCCGACCGGTGCGATACGCGTAGCGAACGCCGGCATCGATGGGGAGCAACGCGCCGTCGCTGCCGAGTCCGATTCGCCGCGTGAAGAATGGCTGAACCACATAGCTGACGGCGGGCAGGCCACTGGTGTTGGATCCGCTTGGCGCGAGCCCGCCGGCGTTGAGCAGATCCGCGTTCTCGAGAAAGAACTGTCGGCGCTCGGGGAAGAACACGTTGAAGCGGGTGAGGTTGACGACCTGGCGATCGACGTCCGCCTGGGCGAAATCGGTGTTGATGGTCGCCTCCAGCAGACTGTTCGCCGTAGGGGCCCAGATCACTTCGCCGCCCACATCGCCGAGCGACCCGTTGAATGCCTTGGGTGTGGCGTCGCGCGCCGCCTGGCCGAGCGCGTAGGGGCGTATGCGGACGTTGGTCCGCGGGGGCGGCGGTTGAATGGAATCGAGCACGCCGGCATACGTCAGGCGCCACGACGAGAACTGACGCGGATACGGCGTCCACGCGCTCCACTGCGCCACGCGTCGCGTGTTGCGCACGAAGTTCACATCCCACGAGGTCCGGCCCGGCGCGTAGCGCAAGGACGTCCACGGAATCGCCATCTCGGCCACCCAACCCGAATCGGCACGGGTGGTGCGCACGCGCCAGAGGGCGTCCCAGTTGAAGTTGAATGCGTCGCCGCCGTCGAAGGCCTGCACATCGTTCTGCGATCCGAGCGGCGTGACCTGAAACTGCAAAGCGGTACGGCGATCGCCGAGTGGCCCCATGGTGATCGCAAAGACATCGGACTCGGGCGATTCGAAGTCGCGCCGGAGGTCGGGCATGCGCAGCGACGAGAGCCCCGCGCTGTCACGGTTGAACGCGCCGACGTAGAGGTACGTAGCGTCGTAGAGCACGCGCACGTCGGTGGGGTAGCGCGTGGTGGGCGTGAAGTCCGGCCGCACCTGCACGAAATCGGTGGCGATCGGCGCCGACCGCCAGTCCGATTCGTCGAGACGCCCATCGAGCACGATGCGGCCCGTGGCGCGACGGGCCGCGAGATGACGGCGCGTGGCGTCGGTGGGCTCGGGGACCTGTGCGGTCTGCGCGG